>DASVVJ010001115.1:0-3097 GCA_036389955.1 Myxococcaceae bacterium | reverse complement strand
TCCACTGCCGTCGCACGCGTCGAGGGTGCACGCGTTGTTATCGCTGGTGCACGCCACACCGGAAGCTTGGGAGCCGTTGGCCGGGCAGCTTGCACTGGCCCCCGTGCAGTACTCCGCCACGTCACACTCGCCTGTCGAGGCCCGGCACTGCACGGTAGAAGGAGCCGGGCTGCACGTCCCCTCCTGTCCCGCCAGATTGCAGGCGTCGCATTCTCCTGCGCACGCCGTATTGCAGCACACCCCGTCCACACACTGCCCGCTGGCACACTGATTGGCGCTGCTGCATGAAGCCCCGTTGCTCCGCTGCGCCGTGCAGAGGGTGCCCTCGCAGTAGAAACCGCCGCCACAGTCAGCATCGGCCTGGCAACAGCTCGAGGAGGTACACTCTCCATAACCGCACGTAGCCGCGTCGCAGGTCTGCGTCCCCGTCGCTCCGCACCAGGCCGTGCAGCCCCGGTTGCCCGTGCCCGTACACTCGAAGCCCTCGTCCACCTGTCCGTCGCAGTTGTCATCCGCCCCGTTACACTCTTCGGGCTTGGCTGCCTCCATGTCGTCCAGCGGGCTGAGGTTGCCTGTAGCGTTGCCGTGCAACGACACGGCGTAGATGCCGCCGGACCAGCTTCCGTCGTTGAGGGTGACGTGGGCGTAAGGTGCCAGCACCGTGCCCTGCAAGCCAAAGCCGCGAGCGTCGAGGTTGGTGGCCTCTACGAAGTTGTAGAGCACGCGCTGCGGGGTGATGCCGCCGCTGAATGAGACGCCGCCGTTGAAGCTGAGCGCCGTGCCGCGGATATTGACCACCACGAATGAGCCGGCTGGCGCCGAGATGTTCCGCCCCTGGGCGTTCTTGAAGTCGCTGGCACGCACCTCGAAGACGTTCAGACACGGATCCGTGCCTGTCATGTACAGGTTGCCCCACCTGGGCTCGGTGGCGCCATTGATCGGTCGGGTGGCCAACCGCGCGGACAGGCTGCGCAGCTCGTCGAACCGGGCCTCGAAGTCAATGGGGGTGCCCCGCGCCAGAGTACCCGGGGAGATCCGCACGCTCCAGTTGGGGGTGTAGCTGCCCCCATACCAGGTGTCGCCGGCCACCCCACCGCTCGAGAGGGTCAGATTACCGCCCGCCACCAACGTGTTGGTGATGTTGGTGCCTGCCAGCGCCGAGCCCACCCCGAAGCTGTCCAGGGTGATGTTGCCGCCCGCCGCCACCTTGCCAGCGACGTGGTGGCCTCCGCTGTAGTCCTGGAGCAGGAACAGGTTGTAGTCGCCCAGGTGAATGTCCAGGCAGCTGGAACAGCCCAGCGCCGTCACCCCACGGACGGCGGTGTGCAGGCTCGCTGGCTCTTGCGCTGGCTCCTGCCCGGTTTCGCTCGAGGTGCAATGCACCGCGCCTAAAAGGACTGCCGCCGACAACAAACAGGCTAACCCCACACGGTACATGGCATCCGCTCCAGACCCCCAGGCGGTTTTCCTGTGGGGGCACCTACGCTTTGGGTGGCAACCCGCTGAGCAGGACGCACAGCACGGCTCCCAACGTTGGTATGAGCCGACAATGTGGAAAATGATGCGCAAAAGTCCGCGGGCGGGTCCGTTTTCGCGCTACCTGGGTAGCGCCTTGGCGAGATCCCTCCCTTGCTCACCGCATAGAGGCCATGTGGAGAGCGAGGACCGGAGAGGAGGAGCCGAGGAGGGACGCAGGCGGGGGCCGCGATAGCAGGTGGGGGTGGTGGCCACGGAGAACGAGAACCGGGACTCCTCCTTCACGAGCTGCTGCTCATCCGCCGTCGTCCGGCGAGCTCCGCGGCACAGGAATCGTCAGGGGCCCGGCGCCACGATCCGCAGGGGGGTATCGCGGCCCAGGGCAATGAAGGGGGCCCAGTAGTGAGGGTGGGGCCGGGCCCGCCGCAGGGCGCGCATCGCCTCGCGCAGCGCCACGGCACGGCCCTGTCCCGCCAGAAGATTGCGGTAGTAGGCCTCCATCAGCTGCTGCGTCCCTGCGCCTCATAGGTGATGGCCAGGTTGTTGAGCGTCTGGGCGACGTCGGGGTGCTTCGGGCCCAGCGCCGCTTCCCGAGCGGCCAGGGCGCGCTCGAAGAGAGGCATGGCCCGCGCGTGCTGTTCCCGGACCTGATAGACGAGGGCGAGGTTGTTGAGCGTCGTGGCGGTCAGCGGGTGGTTCTTGCCAACCACCGCTTCGTAGATGGCGAGCGCGCACTCGTAGAGCGGCTCGGCCCGCGCGTACTGGCCCTGCTCGGCGTAGCAGAGGGCCAGCGAGTTGAGCGAGAGAGCGACGGCGAAGTGCTCCTTGCCGAGCGCCGCTTCGCGGATGGCGAGCGCGCCCTCATAGAGGGGCGTGGCCCGCTCATAGAGCCCCCGGCTCTTGTAGAGGGTTGCGAGGTGCTCGAGCGAGGCCGCCACATCCGGGTGGTTCTCGCCGAGCGTCGCCTCCCGAACCTTGAGCCCGCGCTGGAGCAGCGGCTCGGCCCGGGCGAAGTCTCCCTGAAAGAGGTGGACGTAGCCGAGCAGATCCAGAGACCTGGCGACCTCGGGGTGTGAGCCTCCCAGCGCCTCCTGCCTCAGCTCCAGCGCCTGCTCCAGCAGCGCGATGGACTCGGCATACCTGCCCGCATCGCCCAGGGCGCCCCCCTCTTCGAAGGCCTTCTGAGCCTTCACCAGCCGCTTGTCCTGGCTGTTTTGCTCCGCTGCGGCTGCCGCCCAGCAGCAGAGGACCACCGCACCTTACGCAGGCGAACACGTCGAAGGCGAGCGTCCCACCTGAGTGCGCAATTCGACAGGGGAGCCCATGGGGGAGAAAGGCAGCAGGCGTCGGCTTGGCGGCCCTCCGGGAGGTGCATGGGTTGCCTGGCGGATGCCTGGGCGCCCACGCGGCAGCCTCAATCATCGAATGTGCCAGCCAGGTGCCTGCGCTTTCTCCTGAGTAAGGTGGCGCTGCTTGCCCGTCGATGACCTGTCGAGAGCGAGAACTGACATGTCAGCCGCCGCTGCGGACATGTCTGCCGCCGCTGCGGACACTCCTGGAGCCCAGGGAGGTGCGACGATGGCTGACCGACGCGAGGTTCCTCTGTTTCAACTCCCCGTAC
>DASVVJ010001114.1:0-5338 GCA_036389955.1 Myxococcaceae bacterium | reverse complement strand
CGCGCGAGGCCGCGGTGCTCCATGTGCCGCACCCTCCCAGCAGCACCTCGGACGAGAAGCGCCAGTCCAACGCGGCCAACGCCATCCGCATGCACCGCAAGCACCGGACCCGGGAGACGGAGCTGTGCCTCGTCAACTCCTCGGTGATGCTCAATCAGCTCATCCCCTGGCTCGACACTCTGGTCTTCCAACCGCCCTGCCCCCGCTACTCACCCGAGCTGCTCCAGGAGCTCACAGCCCGCTACCTGCCTGAGAAGGGCCCCTCGCTCGTGGTGGGACTGGATGGGATCGCCGAGGCTCACCACCTGCCCGTCACGCACATGCTCGCGCACAATGAGGCGCTCCGCGCGAGGCTGGCAAAAGAGTTCCCCGAGCGGACGGTCCTCAACCTGCTGGGCGTCGATACGCTGCTGCCGGACGGGTTCTTCGAGGTCGCCGTGCTCACCGATGCCGTGCGGGTGATGCCGCCCCGGTTCGTCCGGATGATCGCGAAGGAGATGCTCCGAGTCGCTCGCCGCGTGCTGCTGGTGTACTCGCCCGGGTACGAGGTCTACATGTCGATCCTCGGGCACGTCTGGCCCACGCTCCCTCAGCTGGAGGCCACCCTCGAGAAGGAGGGCTTCCGCACCAAAGCCGTGCCGTTCCGTGAGAGCCACACGCTGCTGGAGATCTCCGCGAGCTGATGTCCCGGGAACGGGGGGGCGCGCGGCAACCCTCACCCCGGCCCTCTCCCGGGGGGAGAGGGGATGGGATGCAGCTCCGCCAGCGCCCCGGCGGCATCGCCTCGGGCAATGCCTCTCCAGAAAGTCAGCGGGGCGCTCATGCGCTCATAGCTCGGCAGGACGCTCGACTGGACCACGTAGCGGCTGTGGCCCAGCTCGACGTGCACCGCCGGATCCAACAACGCAGGCGCGCGCTCGAGTGCGCGGGACAGGCGGGCCAGTCCCGAGGCGGTACGCCCCGTGGCCAGCTCGACCAGCCCACGGTTGACGTCCACCGCCAGCCCCTCCCGCTCCTGCTCCGCCCTGGCAAGCCACTCCTCGCAGGCTTCCAGCTCTCCGAGCGCGTCCGCCGCTCGCGCCAGCCCCAGGTAGCTCCGCTCGAAGGAATCGCTGCGCAGCCGGAGCGAGTCCTCGAAGGCAGCCCGCGCCGCTGCACCCTCTCCCTGGCTCAGGAGGATCTGCCCCAGCTGAACAGCGGTGTGGTAGTCCCCCGGGTCCCCCGCGAGAACCTCCCGGCAAAGCGCCGCGGCACGCGGCAGCTCCCCCACAGCCGCATAGTCCAGCGAGAGCAAGCGCAACAGCCGGCCGCGGGTGGCCCCCTCCGACTCGGCCACCATGCGCTCCATCCGCTCGATTCCCCGGCGGGCCTTCTCCCCGCTGGTGGCGCGCTCCGCCAGGCACTCCAGGTGGTGAACGATGCAGCCCGTGTCCACGTGCCGCAGCCCCAGGCGCCGCAGCGAGGCCATGTTCGACTCGTGGTACGTGCCCTCCCACTCCACGCCGGGCCGGTTGCGGAAGAACTTGCCCGTCCGGCGCACCACGGCAAAGCGGCCCGCACCGAAGTAGTTGACGATGCAGACGCCCACGGACTCCGCGCCCGTCGTGGTCAGCTCACGCAGCGCACGCAGCTCCGCTGGCGTCATCCGCTCGTCAGCGTCGAGCGACAGCACCCAATCCCCGCGCGCGTGCTCCAGCGCGATGTTCCGCGCGAGCGCCAGGTTCGTGGTGACATGCTCCACGACGGTGGCGCCCG
This sequence comes from Myxococcaceae bacterium, assembly GCA_036389955.1. Taxonomy (GTDB): domain Bacteria; phylum Myxococcota; class Myxococcia; order Myxococcales; family Myxococcaceae; genus DATHBR01. Next base: position 3,583 of record DASVVJ010001114.1, on the reverse strand, counting down.
CCTCCCGCGCGCAGGCCACCGTGCCATCCGACGAGCCCGTGTCCACGACGACCAGCTCGTCGACGAAGCCGCGAAGCCCCTCGAACAGCGCGGGTAGCCGGGGGGCCTCGTTCTTGACGATGAGACAACAGGAGATGCGTGGCATGAGGCCCGGCTCAGTCCTGATGCGCGCGCTTGTAGGCCGGACGCTCCATGAGGCGCTCGGCGTACGCATTGAGACGGGGGCGGTCCTGGAGCATCTCGAGCGAGCGCGCCCAGATCACCCCAGAGCCCAGCATCACGTCCACCGCGGAGAACGACTCGCCCAGGAAGAACGGCCGCTCGCTCAGCACGCCCTCCAGCACGCCGCTCCAGCGCGAGACGCTCTCGAGCGCATCCTTCAGGTTGATCGTGGCGGCCTCGCCTCCCGCCTGCCGGGACCGCCACACCGCGTACAGCGGCGGATCCGTGGGCGCCACCGCGTACACCATCCACTTGTAGTACTCGGCGCGCCTGGCCGTGCCGTGCATCGGCGCCAGGCCGCGCTCGATGAACTTGTCAGCGGCGTACAGACAGATGGCGCAGCTCTCGTGCACCGTGGCCTCGCCGTCCACCAGCGCGGGGACCTGCCCATGCGGGTGGATGCGAAGGTAGTCCTTGGACTGCTCCTTGCCCGGATCGAGCCGGACGAGTTCGTACGGCACCGCGAGCTCCTCGAGCAGCCAACGAGGACGCACGGCACGGGTTCCCGCCCAGTAGTAGAGCTTCATTGCGACTCCTTGTGTGACGGCAGCAGGTGAGCTGCGCTTCAGGCAATCTTCACGACGCTTCGCGGCTCTTCCCCGGACTCCGGCGCTTCTTCCTCGGAGCGTCCCCGGGGCTCTGGCGCCCAGCGCTTGAACCAGGTGTTCTCGTCCTCGTTGCGGTCGCGCCAGCGGCGGTACCGTACGGAGATTCCGTCTCCGCGCACGGGGCAGTTGTAGGGCTGCGCACCCATCGAGATGCGCTTCTGCGTCGCGGCGAGCATCGGCACGTCCTGCACGAAGATGCGCAGCTGCCGCGCCAGCCACTGGCTCTCCAGCTCCTTGCGCTTCTCGGGGTCCCCCAGGCTCGCGCGTGTCTCCGCGTCGAGCGAGTCGATCCTCCAGGCAATCCACCACAGCACGCGGCACTTGCCCGGCTCGACGGGCAGCACGTGGTACACGCGCCGGAACGTGCCCTCGGGCCGGTCGACCCTCACGTGGCAGGGCGGATCGAACCAGAAGCCAGGCCCCAGCACGCGCATGGGCGGATCGCGGGTGCTCTCGTACTTCGCATACAGGTGCCCGTCCGCCTCGATGCGGTGCTCCACCATGCGCAGCGGCTGCGCCTCCCCCTCCCTGCCGATGGTGCCGTCATGGAGGAAGGGCAGATGGCTCGGGTCGAGCACGTTCTCGATGAAGAGGGCCTGGTCGAACTCGAGCACCGTCGAGCCGTTCACGGTCATCTCATCGTCGAGGCACACCCACCAATCCGGGTGGTCATGCTCGGGGTAGTGCGGAATGGCCGAGGGATCCGCCGCCCCGGCGGCCCCCGGCCAGATCCACACCAGCCCGTGCCGCTCCACGGTGGGCCGCCCCTTCACGAAGGCACGAGGAGGAATGGGCGTCTTCTCCGGCAACGAGGGGATGTGCACACACCGCCCGTCTCCTCCGAAGCGCCACCCGTGGTAGCCACACTGGAGCTGCCCGTTGACGACCTTGCCCATCGACAGCGGGGCGCAGTTGTGGGCGCAGCGGTCCTCGAGACAGTGCACCTTGCCCTGCGCATCCCGGAAAGCCACCAGCGGCTCACCGAACAGGGTGAAGCCGTACTGCTGGCTGGCCGGGATGTCCCGTGACCGGGCGATCGGGTACCAATGGTCACGCAACATTAGAGACCTCGGGGTTGCTCAGGAGTTGCAGCGGCACGTCGGGCGACGCGAGCCCCCGTGCGCTGATGGTGGAGAAGACGGACGCCAGCCGCTGGGCCACGTCCACCGGGGTGATGTCGCTGGCGTACTCGACGTAGCCACGGAAGCCCTCCGCGGACGGCTCGAGATCCAGCTTCCAGTCGAAGACGTACGCTCCGATGTCGGCCTCGGTCCGGATCAGCTCGAGGCCGGCCACGGAGCGCGAGGGCGTCTGCGCCGGCCGCAGGGTGAAGCCAGCCTGGAAGACGGGGTGGTAGTTGCTGGCCCGGGGCCGGCGCAGCTCCGCGCACACCTTGGCGAAGGGCACGCGCGCCGCGGCGTAGGCGGGCATGAGGGACGGACGCACCCGCGCGACCAGACCGCGGAGCGTGTCCCCGGGCTCCAGGCGCACGCGCAGCGGCACCATGTTGACGAAGCAGCCCACCTGCCGCTCCTGGTCCGGCCGCCGGGTGGAGAACGGTGCCCCAATGACGAGGTCGCGCTCCCCGGATGCCTCGGAGAGTGTCCAGGCCCAAGCCGCCAGGAGCACCATGAACGCCGTCGCGCGCTCCTGCTTGCACAGCTCGCGAAGCGCGGGCGCGCAGTGGACCAGGGACACGGGCTGCCGGCTTCCCGCGGGTTCCCGCTGCTTCGGACGTGGCCGCGTGCCGCTCAAGGACAGCAGGGCCGGAGCGCCTTCGAGCAGCGCACACAGCTCGCGCAGCGGACCCGTGAGATCGCCGGGCGCATCCCCCGCGGGAGCCGGTGACGGCACGAGGCGGTCCCCCCCTTCCAGCGCCTGCGCCAGATGGGCGAACAGCAGCTCGTCGGAGAGGGCATCCATCACGATGTGGTGAGCCTGGAGGACGAGCAGCCCCACGCCGTCACCCGCGACGTAGACACAGCGGAAGACCTCCTTCGCGACATCGAAGGGAGCCTCCAGGTAAGGACGGGCCTGATGGAGCGCGGCCGCCTTCCAGCCGTCTCCGCCTTCCCTGAGTGGAAGAACCCGGAGCGCGGCGGTGGTGCTGGGTGAGGCCTCGGCATAGAGGCCCGTTGGCCCGCGCCGGAACACGGTCCGCAGCGCCGGGTGCAGCCGCACCAGCGCATCGAGCGCGCCCTGGAGCCGCTCGGCCGTCACCGCGCCTCGCAGCTCGAACCCGCTGGTGCGGTGGTACGCCCGGCTGGACGGCTGGAGCATCGCGGTGAACCAGAGCGCCTCCTCCATCGCCGTCAGAGCGCGCCGCGCGGGCGCCTCTCCCCTCCCCTCGGACATCACCGCTCCTTGAGGTTCTGGTTGAGGAGCCCCGCGACATCACCGACGGACGGAGAGTCCGGGGGCAGGCGCCCATCATGCTCGGCGATGTGCTTGAGCGCCGAGTTCATCGCGGTCAGTGACGCGAAGAGACACGGCGTGCTGTAGATGACCAGGCGTACGCCGCGCTCGTGGAGTTCGGGCAGGCTCGCCGGCGGCGACTTGCCCCCCGCGATCTGATTGAAGGCCACGGGCAGGTTCGTCAGGCGTGCCACCTGGCGGATCATCTCCAGATCGCGCAGGCCGTCGACGAGCACGACGTCCGGCTTGAGCTCGGCGAACGCCTGGACGCGCCGGCAGATGTCATCGAGGTCGGAGGCATCCGTGCGCGCGACGACGACCATCTGGCCCCGGGCCCG
>DASVVJ010001113.1:0-7634 GCA_036389955.1 Myxococcaceae bacterium | reverse complement strand
GTACGTGGCGGCGCCGGGCTTTCAGCGCCGCCGGGAGCGGATGTGGGCCTGGCGCGCGCGTCCGAGCCGGCCGGCCACCTACGCCGCCATCGCCCTCATTCTCCTGGTGCTGGGCTACCAGGTGGCGAGCCGCCTCCAGCCACCGCCGATGGATGACCCCTACCACCCCCGGTACGGGGACCCTTACACAGCGCCTGCGGATGAGGACGTTGGTCCGTGACAGACCTCTCAGGTTTTCCGTAGACTTCTGAGCTACACCCCCTGAGGCCCCGCAGATGTTCCCCGCCCCATCCCATGTGCTTCGCCAGCGAGAGGGAACTCTGGCGGAGGTACCGCTGCCGTTGCTGCTGCACGCGCTGTACGCGGAGGAGCGCACCTGCACGCTGGAGCTGAAGGCGCGCCAGCGCGAGAAGCGCATCACCTTCGAGGAAGGCTCGCCGGTGGCGTGCGTCTCGAACCTGCTGCACGAGACGCTGGGCAAGTTCCTGGTGGAGAAGGGGAAGCTGAGCGAGGCGGACTACCAGAAGGCGCTCTCGGAGAGCATCCAGACGAGGCAGGAGATGGGCGGGCTGCTGGTGCAGAAGGGGCTGATCAGCCCCTTCGATTTGTACAAGCAGCTTCAGGCGAACCTGGGGTTGAGCCTGCTGGACTGCTTCCGGTGGACGGAGGCGCGCTACAAGCTGATCGCGGACGTGGAGGCGCCGGCCACCAGCGTGCGGACGAACACGGCGCAGCTGATTCTCACGGGCGTGGCGAACGTGATGCCGTTCGACACGGTGGCCACGCACTTCACCTTCACGGATGAGCAACGCTTCGCGCAGGTGCCCGGGGGAGAGGGCCCGAAGCTGTCGGCGAAGGACGCGCGGCTGTTACAGGCGCTGCGGACGCGGCCCACGTTCTCGGAGCTGACGCAGCGCACGGGCTTCGACACGGAGACGGCGCTGCGGCGGCTGTACGCGCTCTGTATCGTCGGGGTGGCGGACTTCGCGGAGGCAGTGGACTCGCGGCCGGCGCCCGCTCCGGTGCAGGTGGTGGTGGCCGAGCCCGAGCCGGCGGCGCCCGTGGCCCCGTCGGGCACACCGTTCTCGGATGACGACGAGGCAGCGCGCAACGGTCTGGTGAGCGCGTTCATGTCGCACCGGAGCCAGGATCCGTTCGCGCTGCTGGGCGTGCCTGAGGACGTGCAGCCGCTGGCACTGCGCAAGGCGTTCCTGGGGATGGCGGACAAGTACAACCCGCTGCGCTTCAACACGGCGGACCTGAAAGAGAAGGCGGAGGTGTTGCTGGCAGCCTACGCGCGGGCGTTCGGCGTGCTGATGGAGCCGGACCTGGCGACGCTGTGGCGCAAGCGGCGGGCGGCGGCGCGGGAGAAGGAGCGGGGAGCAACGGGACGGCCGTCGACGGAGGAGCAGTTCCGCATCAAGACGGAGCTGCTGGATGGGCGCACGCAGTTCGAGCAGGGCAAGAAGCGGCTGGAGGGGCGCAACTTCGCGGGAGCGTTCGAGTACTTCGAGTACGCGTGCGACATCGAGCCGCGGCCGTTGCACCTGGCCTACCGGGCGTGGGCGCGCTACCTGATGAAGCCGGAGTCCCACGGCAAGCTGGCCATGCAGGAGCTGGGCGAGGTGCTGCGCCAGGACGCGAACCTGGAAGAGGGCTGGTTCTTCTTGGGTGAAGTGTGCCGGGGCGAGAGCCAGTGGGCCCAGGCGGAGGACGCCTACCGCAAGGCGTTCAAGCTCAACCCGAAGAACCGCCGCTACGTGGACCTCATCCAGGAGACCATCAAGAACGCGAAGCGCTGAGCCGGTCCCGCTACACCGCCGTGAACTTCGGTCCTGTAATGCGTTCTTTCTCCAGCATCTGCTTGAGGTGCTCCGAGACGATGAGGGCAACGCTCCATCCCCACGTGCGGAAGATGTCAGCACCCACAGCCTTCGCCGGGTCGATTTTCAAGCCATAGACAGCGCGGTATTCCCCAATGCGCTCGGGTTCCCCATGCTCGGGCTTCCAGTATTCGATCTCCTCGGATCGGGCCTCATCGATACAGCGTAGGGTCCGCAGAGCGTTCAGGATGAAGTACGGCTCTGAGGCGCCCTCCACATGCGCTGGGATGAACTGCACGTCATGCCGCAAGCCCAGTCGATCGAAGACCTGGACGACACGGCCATGGACCAGCGGGATTCCAAACGCCGCGTTGCTGAACTCGAGTGGCGCTCCGTGCGCGAGTACGGGAAACCTGGGCACGAATCCCAGCTCCAGGACACGGCCCTTCTCGAACTGCCAGGGATTGAGTTCCCGGCCTTCCAGGTCGAGAGGGGCACCGAGAGCCCACCGTCCTGGAAGCTTCATGTCGTCGCGGAGCCTGAAGTATCGAGACATGCCTTGAGCGCCTCGCAGCTCAGTCAGACGGCTTCTTCGTCAAGAGCCGGTTGAGGTAGGAGCCGGGAGTGCATGCCTTCGCTGCCAGCTCGGCGAGAGCATCCACCAACCTGAGCCTGCAATGTGCGGTGGTCTTGCAATCGCGCACCGCGGACAGGAGCCGATCGTAGATTGCCTCATGGTACTCCTCGGGATGCGGACCCTGGTGGCTCTTGAGGTAGACGCGGTTCTCCGGCGCGTTCAGGCTCATTCCCGCCTTGGCGAAGATCTGCTCGAAGAAGGGCGTCCAGGGGCCACCCCGTGCTGGAGAGACGTCATTCTTGTCAGTCGCCAGATGATGCCACTGATAGCCGTCTTTCTTCTGCGCACCATCGCTACAGGCACTGCCCAGGGCTGAAGCCGCGGTTCCCATGGCCGCGCCCGCGATGACGATGGTGCCATCCGCCACCACATGCGCAGTGCTCGCGGACTGAAAAGTCATGCCTCCTGCCATGGCGAACCGGGGCTGGCTCAGCAGAGGGCCCAGACCGCCCGGAGGCACGTTGGGCAGCCCCCTGGCCACCCCGAAGCTGGCGACCGTGACGAGCACCCGCAGCGCTGTTCCTCCCAGGGCCCGGCCGAACCGCTCGGCGACAGCCTCCAACTCCTGGAGTGTCTTGGCGGCCTGGGCATCCCGGTAGAGCTGCAAGCACGTCAGCGCCACATGGCGCAGCTCCAACAGCCCCACCACGAACGCCAGCCGTACCGTCAGGGTGGCGGCGAAGGCTTTGGAGAAGAGGGGCTCGGGCAGCACCCAGGCAGAGAAGTACACCAGCACCGAGAGGGCAACGCTGGCCAGGAAAGCGGGGGAGCGGAACATCTCCCGCGCCGCGTCGCGCACGCCCGGCCCCATGTAGCGAGTCGACAGCTTAAGGGCCATGACCAGCGGGCTGTGCTGCAGGGAGTCCGGCAGTGGCAGCCACCCTGGGCCGTAGCGGGCGAGGAACTCGCCGCGAAGTCTGCGTTCCCACGCAGGCACTGTGCCGCCGGACGAAGCCAAGGCAGGGACGACCTGGAGTTGCGCTACCTCCGGGAAGGCCCGGAGGAAGTCCGCGAGCAGCCGGCGGACTTCCTCCTCCCGCAGTGCCTGCACCGTCAGGTCAGGAGGCTGCGGCTCGAAGTCGAGCCGAAGCTGGTCTTCTCCCAACCGGGTGACGCGCACCGCGGAGGGCCGCGCGGGGGACTCCGCTTCGCGAACGCCGCCGGCCCGCGACGTGGCACATGAAGCCGTCAGTGCCAGAGAGAGGGCCAGCAGTAAGCGCGGCAGGTCAGAGGCTCGCTTCATTACGGCGCGACGGTGGTGACGAACTCCGTCTTCCCGTCAGCGATCTTCAGCACCACGGCCTGCTTCTCGGCATCCCGGTTGGCGTTGATGGTGATCTTCCCCGCCACGCCCGGGAAGTCCTTCGTCTCGGCGATCGCGTCACGCAGCGCCTTGCCGGACACGTCCGGCGCGCGCTTCATCGCATTCACCGCCAGCCGGGCCGCGTCGTACGCCAGCGCCGCCACGCTGTCCGGCGGGTTGCCATACCGCTTCTGGTACTTCTCCACGAATGCCTTGAGGAGCGGATCCGGGTTGTCCAGCGAGTAGTGGTTGGAGAAGTAGCTGCCATCCAGCGCCGACCCACCCAGCTCGAACAGCTTGTCGGACTCCCAGCCGTCCCCTCCCAGCAGCGGCACCGCCAGCCCCATCTCCTTCTTCTGCCGCGCGATGATGCCCACGTCCGTGTAGTACCCCGGCACCCACACCGCCTGCGGCTTCTTCTGCTTGAGGGCCGTCAACTGCGCCCGGAAGTCCGTGTCTCCCTTCGAGTAGCTCTCGTTGGCGACAATCTTCCCGCCCATCTTCTCGAACTCCTCGGTGAACACCTTCGCCAGGCCAATCGAGTAGGCGCTCTTGTTGTCCGTGAGGATCGCCACCTGATCCAGCTTCAGGTGCTCCCGCGCGAACTTCGCCATCACCTTGCCCTGGAACGGATCGATGAAGCACACCCGGAAGATGTAGTCGCCCTTCTGCGTCACCTCCGGCGCCGTCGAAGTCGGGGTGATCATCGGCACCCCCGCCGCCTGCGCCTTCTCCGCCATCGCCATCGACACCGAGGAGGCCGCCTCGCCCAGGATGACCGCCACCTTGTCCTGGGCAATCAGCCGGGTGACGGCCTGCGCCGCCTCCTCCGGCTTGCCCTGGCTGTCATACACGCGCACCGCCAGCTTCTTGCCCTTCACCCCACCGGCCTCATTCGCCTCGTCGAGCGCCAGCTCGATGCCGTTGCGCGCCGAGATGCCGAACGTGGCCTCGCTGCCCGTGAGGCTGCCAACCTCGCCCAGCAGAATCGTGTTCGCCTCCGTAGGCGTGGGCGTGGGCGCAGGGGCCTTCACCTCGGCGGGCGCCGTGCCCGTCGTGGGAGCAGGCGGGGGCTGCGGCTTCTTCTCGCAGGCCACCATGGCCAGGGCAAACGTGGCGAGGACCAGGGCTATCGGACGGCGCATGGGCAGCTTCCTCCAGGGGGAACGGCTCTCTCTTCACACGTCCCCCCCTCGGCTTCAACCTCCAAGCCTCCCCCTTGTCCGCAGAGGGGCAGCCAGGCAGCCAGCCCCACCCCGATTTTAATGTGGACCAGTTTAGTACTGTTTAAGTAGAGAGGCGCCGCGAGCCAGGGCAGCGCCCGTCCCACAGGAGAGGAAACCGGATGTTCCGGATGAGCAAGATGACCGACTACGGCCTGGTGCTGCTGACCGAGCTGGCGCGCGAGGAGAACACCACGCGCACGGCGCGGGAGCTGGCCGAGGCCACCAGGGTGCCGCTGCCCTCGGTGAGCAAGGTGCTCAAGGGGCTGCAGAGCGCGGGCCTGCTGGTGTCGCACCGCGGCGCCATGGGGGGCTATGGGCTGGCGCGGCCTGCGGCGGCCATTCCGCTCACGCAGATCATCACCGCGCTGGAAGGGCCGGTGGCCATCACCGCCTGTGTGCAGCACACCGAGGGCGAGGCCGCCTGCGAGCTCGAGTCCGTGTGCCGCGTGCGAGGCCACTGGCAGGTCATCAACCAGGCCATTCAGGACGCCCTGGGCCGGCTGACGCTGGCGGACCTGTGTGCTCCCACGCCGCGCGTGGAGCGCCTGGTGGGGCTCAACCTGCCCGCGCGGCCCACCACAGGAGGGTTGAGCTCATGAGCACGGACACGATTCAGGAGCTGACCCAGCGCCAGTACCAGGCCGGCTTCGTCACCCATGTGGAGGCGGACACGCTGCCCCCCGGGCTGAGCGAGGACGTCATCCGCGTCATCTCCGAGAAGAAGGGCGAGCCCGAGTTCATGCTCGAGTGGCGCCTGAAGGCCTACCGCCACTGGCTCACGCTGAAGGAGCCCCGCTGGCAGAAGGTCCACTACAACCCCATCGACTACCAGGCCATCCGCTACTACTCGGCGCCCAAGCAGAAGCCCAAGCTGGACAGCCTGGATCAGGTGGACCCGGAGATTCTGCGCACCTACGAGAAGCTGGGTATTCCACTGCACGAGCAGAAGCTGATGCAGAACGTGGCGGTGGATGCCGTGTTCGACTCGGTGTCGGTGGCCACGACTTTCAAAGACAAGCTGGCCAAGGCGGGCGTCATCTTCTGCTCGTTCTCCGAGGCCGTGCGCGAGCACCCCGAGCTGGTGAAGAAGTACCTGGGCTCGGTGGTGCCGTACTCGGACAACTTCTTCGCCGCGCTCAACTCGGCCGTCTTCAGTGATGGCTCGTTCGTCTACGTGCCCAAGGGCGTGCGCTGCCCCATGGAGCTGTCCACCTACTTCCGCATCAACGCGGCGGAGACGGGCCAGTTCGAGCGCACCCTCATCGTCGCCGACGAGGGCGCCTATGTGAGCTACCTCGAGGGCTGCACCGCGCCCATGCGCGACACCAACCAGCTTCACGCCGCCGTGGTGGAGCTCGTCGCACTGGACGGGGCCACCATCAAGTACTCCACGGTGCAGAACTGGTACCCCGGTGACGCGGAGGGGCGAGGCGGCATCTACAACTTCGTCACCAAGCGCGGCATCGCCCACAGGCGCTCGAAGATTTCGTGGACGCAGGTGGAGACGGGCTCGGCCATCACCTGGAAGTACCCCAGCGTCATCCTCAAGGGAGACGACTCGGTGGGCGAGTTCTACTCGGTGGCGCTCACCAACAACCGCCAGCAGGCGGACACCGGGACGAAGATGGTGCACATCGGGAAGAACTCCCGCAGCACCATCGTGTCCAAGGGCATCTCCGCCGGCCACGGGCAGAACACGTACCGGGGGCTGGTGCGGGTGCTCAAGAGCGCCGAGGGCGCGCGCAACTACACCCAGTGCGACTCGCTGCTCATGGGCAGCCAGTGCGGCGCCCACACGCTGCCCTATATCGAAGTGAAGAACGCCACCGCGCAGGTGGAGCACGAGGCGTCCACGTCGAAGATTGGCGAGGACCAGCTCTTCTACTGCCAGCAGCGGGGCATCTCCCGCGAGGACGCGGTGTCGATGATCGTCAATGGCTTCTGCCGGCAGGTCTTCAAGGAGCTGCCGATGGAGTTCGCCGTGGAGGCGCAGAAGCTGCTCGGGGTGAGTCTGGAAGGGAGTGTCGGTTAGCCATGCTGCTGAGTGTCCGCAATCTGCACGCGCGCATCGGGGACAAGGAGATCCTCAAGGGCATCAACCTGGAGCTGAAGCCCGGCGAGGTGCACGCCATCATGGGCCCGAACGGCTCGGGCAAGAGCACGCTCTCCCAGGTGCTCGCGGGGCGTGAGACGTACACCGTGACGCAGGGCGAGGTGCTCTTCGACGGCAAGGACCTGCTGGCCCTCAAGCCCGAGGACCGCTCCACGGCGGGCGTGTTCCTCGCGTTCCAGTACCCGGTGGAGATTCCCGGCGTGGGCAACCTGCACTTCTTGCGCACGGCGCTCAACGCGCAACGCCGCTCCAAGGGGCTGGAGGAGCTGGATGCGATGGACTTTCTGTCGCTCGCCAAGGAGCGGATGAAGTTGGTGCAGATGGACCAGAGCTTCCTCAACCGCTCGGTGAACGAGGGCTTCTCCGGCGGTGAGAAGAAGCGCAACGAGGTGTTCCAGATGGCGGTGCTCCAGCCACGGCTGGCCATCCTCGATGAGACGGACTCGGGGCTGGACATCGACGCGCTGCGGATCGTCGCGGACGGGGTGAACACGATGCGGCGGCCCGACCGGGCCATGCTGGTGATCACGCA
>DASVVJ010001112.1:0-5275 GCA_036389955.1 Myxococcaceae bacterium | reverse complement strand
TCCTTGTCGTCGGCCATCACCGTCACCTTGTCGAAGAAGGTGTCCACCGCGGGTTTCAGTCCGGTGATCTCCTTGAGGGCGCCAGAGAAGTCGTCCGTCTTGAGGTACTCGGCCACCTTGCCCCGGGCCTGGGTGAACGCGGTGTGCAGGTTGCGCTCGGGCTCGTCGCGGAACTTGTCCGGGTTGGTCTGCCCCTTGGCCACGTCCTTGCCCTGCTTCTCGACGATGTTCACCACGCGTTTAAAGGCCACCGCCAGCGGAGTGAAGTCCGCCCGGCCCACCAGGCCGCTGAGCGCCTCGAGCCGCTTGCGCGCCGCCACCATGTCGTCGAAGCCCACCGCGAGCACCGCCTCCACCACGTCCGTCCGGTAGCTCTCCGACCAGAGGGACTTGAGCCGGCCCCGGAAGAAGTCCAACGTCTGCTCACGGGGAGCCGCCTCGCCCGGCTTGCGCTTGAGGTTGGCGATCTTCGGATCCAGCAGCTTGAGCGCCTGGTCCACCGCCGCCGACAGCGAGAAGCGGTAGCCGCGCTCCAGCACGATGTTGATGACCGCCAGGCACGCGCGGCGCAGGCCGAACGGGTCCGCCGCGCCCGTGGGGCCCTTGCCGATGGCGAAGATGCCGCACAGGGTGTCCAACCGGTCCGCCAGGCCGATGAGGGCGCCCGGATCCTGGGTGGGCAGCGAGTCATTGGCATTGCGCGGCAGGTAGTGCTCGAAGATGGCCAGGGCCACCGCCTCGGGCTCGCCGCCCGCGCGGGCATACTCGCGGCCCATCACGCCCTGCAGCTCGGGGAACTCGCCCACCATGCCGGTGACGAGGTCCGCCTTGGCCAGCGTGGCCGCCCGCTCGATGGTGGAGCGATGCCCTGCCCTGCCCGTCTGCTCGGCCAGAAACACGGCCAGGCCGCGGAACCGCTCCACCTTCTCGGCGTAGCTGCCCAGCTGCCCCTGCCACACCACGCGGGCCAGCTTCTCCACCCGCGTCTCCAGCGGCGCCTTGCGATCCTCGTCGAAGAAGAAGCGGCCGTCCGCCAGGCGCGAGCGCAGCACGCGCTCGTAGCCACGCAGGGACAGCTTCTCGTCCTTCACCGGCGTGTTGGACACGGCGATGAAGCGCGGCAGCAGCTTGCCCTGGGCGTCCGTGAGCGAAAAGTAGCGCTGGTGGCTCTTCATCTCCTGCACCAGCACCTCGGCGGGCAGGTCCAGGTGCCGCTCGTCGAACGAGCCCACCACGGGGCTGGGCAGCTCCACCAGGTTGGTCACCTGGTCCACCAGCGACTCGTCCTCCAGAAGCTGGCCGCCCGTGCCCTTGGCCGCCGCCTTCACCTTCTCCAGCAGCAGCGTGCGGCGCTTGGCCACGTCCGGCACCACGTGCACCTTCTCGAGCGCCGCCTCGTAGTCGGCCGGGTTCTTCAGCTCCACCGGGCCCGGGGACAGGAAGCGGTGGCCGTACGTGGTGCGGCCGCTCTTCACGTCGCCGAACACCACCGGCAGCACGGCCGAGCCCAGCAGCGCCACCAGCCACTGCACCGGCCGGGCGAACGCCATGTCCACATCGCCCCAGCGCATGGACTTGCGGAAGTTGATGCCGTGCACCGCCGCGTGCAGCGCCTCGGCGAGGATGTCCGGCGCCGGGCGGCCCTTCTCCTGCACCTTGGCGGCCAGGTACTCGCCCTTGGGCGTCTGGGTGCGGCCCAGCTCGCTCACCGGAATCTTCAGGGACTCGGCGAACTTCGTCGCCGCCACCGTGGGCTTGCCGTCCTTGTCGAAGGCCGCCTTCACGCTGGGTCCCAGCTTCTCGCTGGTCACGTCCTCGCCCGAGTCCGCGATGTCCTTCACCCACACCGCCAGCCGGCGCGGGGTGCCGTAGGTGCGCAGCTCGCCGTGCTTCAGCCGCGCCGCCGCCATCCGCTCGGTGAGCACGCGCTTGAGGTCCTCCAGCGCGGGCAGGATGAAGGACGCGGGGATCTCCTCCGCTCCGATCTCCAGCAGCAGATCACGCGCCACGAGCCACCTCCGCCTTCTCCACCGGCTTGTTGAGCTTCACGTGGTTCCAGTAGTCGCTGGCCGGCTTGCCCTCGAGCACCGGGGGCTGCTCGCCCACCGTCCACGGCGTCTTCAGCAGCGGGTAGCCCAGCCGCTCGCGCATCTGCAGGTAGCCCTCGGCGCACAGGCGGGCGTTGTCGCGCACGCGCTTGATGAAGTTGGCGCGCTCGGTCACCGAGATGGCCCCTCGCGCATCCAGCAGGTTGAAGGCGTGCGAGCACTTGAGCGCGTAGTCATACGCGGGCAGCGGCAGCTGGCGCTCGATGAGCCGCTTACACTCCTTCTCGTACGCGTCGAACATCGCGAAGAGCATCTGCGGATCCGACTCGTGGAGCGCGTACTTGCTCATCTCCACCTCGTTGGGGTGGAACACCTCGCGGTACTTCACGCCCTTGACCCACTCGATCTCGAAGACGTTCTCCACGTTCTGCAGGTACATGCAGAGGCGCTCGAGCCCGTAGGTGAGCTCCGCGGCGACCGGACGGCACTCGAAGCCACCGCACTGCTGGAAGTAGGTGAACTGGGTGATCTCCATCCCGTCACACCACACCTCCCAGCCCAGGCCCCAGGCGCCCAACGTGGGGGACTCCCAATCGTCCTCCACGAAGCGGATGTCGTGCGCGTGCGGATCGACGCCCACGGCGCGGATGGACTCCAGGTAGAGCTCCTGCACGTTCTTAGGCGCGGGCTTGAGGATGACCTGGAACTGGTGGTGCTGGAACAGCCGGTTGGGGTTCTCACCGAAGCGGCCGTCGGCCGGGCGGCGCGAGGGCTGCACGTACGCCACATTCCAGGGCTCGGGGCCCAGGGCGCGCAGGAAGGTGGTGGGAGCCATGGTGCCCGCGCCGACTTCGAGATCGTACGGCTGGGCGATGATGCACCCCTGGCGGGCCCAGTGATTCTGGAGCGTGAGGATCAGGTCCTGAAAGTACATGGTTCGGAACGTCCTTCGTGCCTGCTGACAGAGCGCGCGGACCCTAGTGAGGGGGTCCCGGACCGTCAAGGACCGTCAAGGACGAGGGTCATTCCGGGTACAGCGGCAAGTCCGAAACCTTAATGCGGTACTTCGACTCCTTCGCCAGGCCAACAGGAGCGGAGAAAAGCCGGCTCACGCCGTCGGGATCCACGATGCGCAGCTTGTAGGTTCCCGCCTGCAGAGGCACCTTGGTCAGCGGCGTGGTCCCCAGGCTCGTCTGCCCGTCGAACACCGCCGCCGGAGGCACGGTCGCCAGGGTCAACAGGCCGATGCCCGCCTTCTTCATGGCCTTGGGGCTGCTCGTGTCCAGCACCACCGCCTCACCCGAGGGATCCACCTCGAGCGTGGTCTGCGGCTGTGCGGCCACCTGCTCCTCCAGGGTAGGCGCAGTCCCCGGAGTACCCGCCGGGCTCGGGGTGCCCGGGGCCGACTTGGTGGGATCGGCCTTGGCCACCTGTGCCGAAGGCGTCTTCTCCGTGGACTTTGGCCTGGAGGTGCCGGGCTTCGCGGTGGACGTGCCGGGCTTGGCGGCCGTGGCTCCCGGCTTCTCCGGAGGCTCGGTGGGCTCAGGCTCGGTGGGCTCAGGCTCGGTGGGGGTGGGCTCGGGCGTGGCCTCGGCCTGCGCGGGAGGCGGGGTGGGCTCGGGCTGCTCGCGCTGATCCAGCGGGTTGCGCGACCCAGGCGGAGGCGGAGGCGGCCAGGGCTTCTCCTCGGTCGGAGGCGGAGGATTGAGGTCCATCTCCGTCTTCACCCACGCCACGGCCGACTCGTACCCCGGCTTGAACAGGGCCCGTACGGGCTCGAGGTAGAGCAGCCCGCCCACTCCGGCCACGATGGCCAGGAGCACGAGCTTCCCCATCCAGCCTGACTTCTCGCCCTCGGCCTTGGCCTCGACGGCGGGAGCTTCCGCGGGCGTCTTCGTGCGGGCCGAGGGGCGCACCGAGGGCGTGCTCGTGCTGGGACGCTTGGGGGCGGAGCGGCCCGTGCGGGACTGCAGGGGCTGCATGGAGGGCGCGGTGGTGGCGCCCTCCTCTTCCTCCGCGGCCCGAGAGGGAGCCTGGTACGGCGGCGCCACCGGCATGTCCTGGCGCGAAGGAACCTTCGTCCGGGGAATTCGGGCCGTGTTGGGCGTGGCGGACTGCGAGGGATCGCTGCCGGGCTTGCGTACCCGCCCGCTGGTGCTCAGCCGAGGGCCTGCTGCCGCACCCGAGCGCGGCTTGGGCGTTCCCTTCAGCCCGACGCCGAGCAGGCTCTCACCCACGTCTTCCTGCAGGGCGCCGGCGGCCTCACTGATGCGAGCGTCGTCGCGGTTGGCGTACTCCAACAGCGCCCGGGTCTTCTGGCGCTTCTCCGCGAACAGCTCGTCCATCAGAGCGGCCATCCGCTCTTCGTCGAACAGCTCCTGCCCCATGGCCTGCTCGATGGCCTTGGCCATCTCGCGCCCGGAGGCAAAGCGTTTGGGAAGCTCTCGCGCCAGGGCCTTCATCACCACGGCCTCGAGCGCTTCGGGAATGTTGGGGTTGACCGAGCGCGGAAGCGGAATCTCCCCCTCGACGATCTGCAGCATCATCGCGGCATCGCCCGCGGCGTTGAACAGCCGCCGCCCGGTCAGCATCTCGTAGAGCAGCACGCCCGAGGAGAACAGATCGCTGCGCCCGTCCAGCTCGCGGTTGCGCACCTGCTCGGGGGACATGTACCCGCCGGTCCCCTTCACCATGCCCACCGCCGTGCGGCCCAGGCGCCCCTTGGCCTTGGCGATGCCGAAGTCGATCACCTTCACCCCGCCGTCGTAGGTGACCATCACGTTGCGGGGAGACATGTCGCGGTGAACGATGGCCACCGCCTTGCCCGTGGGATCGACGAAGTGGTGCGCGTAGTGAAGGCCCAGGCACACGTCGCGAATCACCCGGGCGGCGAAGCCCGGCGGCAGCGGCTCGCCCAGCTTGTTGGACGCCTTCATCAACTGCTCGAGGTTCTGGCCGGCCAGGAACTCCATGGCCAGGTACAGCTCCCCGTCCTCTTCTCCCAGGTCGAACACCTGGCCGATGTTCGCGTGCGAGAAGGCGGCGGTGATGCGCGCCTCGTCGAGGAACATCTTCACGAACTCCACGGACTTCACGTCCGGGAGGATCTGCTTGAGCGCGACGAACTTGCGGAAGCCGCCAGGCCCCGAGGTGTAGGCCAGGAACAGCTCGGCCATGCCCCCCACGGACAGCCGTGTGAGGATCTCGTACTTGCTGATGCGACGCCC
>DASVVJ010001111.1:0-7762 GCA_036389955.1 Myxococcaceae bacterium | reverse complement strand
AGGCGGTCCAATACGACGCCCAGCGCATCCTCTCGCGTGACTGGAGCACCTATCCGATCCTCTCCTTCACGGAAGTTCCGCCCGTGGAGGTGGACCTCATCGACCGCCCGGGAGAGCCGTTCCTCGGAGCGGGCGAGGCCTCGCAGGGACCGGCGGCGGCAGCGCTGGCCAACGCCGTCTTCGACGCGACGGGCCTACGGGCCCGCGAGCTGCCGATAACGCCCCAGCGCCTGGCCTCCCTGCGCAAGTCCTGACTAAGGAGCCGGGCAGACCGCGCCGGTGTCGATCCAGGCGCGAAACAGCTCACCGAATTCCTGCTGCGTGCCCGGAACGGGCTCGCGGCCAGGCCCGGGCTCCCACCCCCATCCGACGAGGACATCCTTCGCCATGTGGTGGTGAAGTTCCTCCAGGCCCTTGCCGCCATTGCGCTGGGGATCCTTGAGCTGCTCGCAAATCTGCCCCAGGGACCGGCCCACCCACGCCATCTCCGCGGGGGCCAGGGCCCACTTCGGGTTGCCGGGGATGCTCTGAACCGAAGCACCCACGGTCGGCAGGTTGCGCTCGCGGTGGCACGACGCACAGGGCAGACCCGGAGTTCCATGTCCGCTGGAGCCGCCCTGCACCCGGGGCACATGAAGCTGCTGCTCCATTCCCTGCCGGGGGATGCCATCGGCGGGATGGCAGTTGACGCAGCGCGGATGGGCGATGACCCGGCCCGCCTCGACGAAGAGCGCGACGGAGCGGGCCTTCGGATCGGTGATGTGTGAGAACGCCGAGACAGGCTGAAGGCCCTGACGTGGCTCGGCGCCGGCCTCGGCGCGAGCCGCTTGAGTGTCCGGAGCCGAAGCCTGGGCGTTCCGCTTACAGCCCGCCAACATCGCGGCGGCTCCCAACACCAGTACTCTGATGAAAAGACCGTGCATACCGTGTCAGCCGGCCACCACCATCAGCAGCCTCCCCCAGAGCCCCAGCAGAGCCAGCCAGCCGGCAAAGTAGGCGGCGAGCCGATGGTTGACGTTGTTGTAGCTGAGGTGAATGAGGGCCTGGATCGCCCGGCAGAGCACGAAGGCCCAGGCGAGAAGGGCGAAGCCGCTGTCCACCTTGCCCAGGGCAAGCACGGCCACGCAGGCCACATAGAACAGCGGTGGGACCTCGAACAGATTGCCGAGTGCCCGCGCCGCGGCGGCCGCGACTTCAGGAGGGGCCTCGCCCTGCAGCGCGCGGAAGTAGGACATGTGCACCTGGCCCTGCTTGACGGCGGCCACACGCACGGCCAGCAGTCGAAGCGTCACCAGGAAAGTCAGGCCCACCAGGGCCGCCATGGGGAGAAGCAGTTGAAAAGCCAAGGGACCCTCTCGGGGGACGCGTTCGTGGGCAGGCATCCTGCCCAGGCAGGCGTCCGGGCACAAGGCACGGGAGAGCGCTAGGATTCAGCCTCGCATGCTCCCTGAGTCGAAGGACTTACCCAGTGCTCCGCGCGAGGGCACGTGTGTCGTCTGTGGCAACGCCCTGACCTCCGACCGGTGCGGGGACTGCGGAAGCCCGGTGGCACCGGGCAGTTTCCGTGTCCTGAGCCGCATTGCCATGTCCGCGCACTCCCGCGTCTATCTCGCCCAGGCGCCCGAGGGGGCCCGAGTCGCGCTCAAGGAGCTGGTCTTCCGGCTGGCCCCGGACACCAAGCGGATTGAAGCCTTCCAGCGCGAGGGCGAGCTGCTCGCGCAACTCTCACACCCCCGCATCCCGCGCTTCCTCGCCAGCTTCACCGAAGGCAGCGGTCCACAGACCCGGCTCTACCTGGCGCAGGAGTTCATCGAGGGACCCTCGCTGCTCAAGCAGCTCCAGACGCACCGCTTCACCGAGGACGAAGTGATTGCGGTGGGAAAGCAGGTGTTGGAGACCCTGGTCTACCTGCACGGCCTGTCTCCCCGCGTCCTTCACCGGGACATCAAGCCCGCCAACCTCTTGGCGCGCCCGGATGGATCGATCTGCCTGGTGGACTTCGGCACCGCCCGCGACGTCACCCGGGGCGGGACCGTCAACTCCACGCTGGTGGGGACCTTCGGCTACATGGCGCCCGAGCAGATCGGTGGCACGGTCTCGGAGGCCAGCGACCTGTACTCCGTGGGCGCGACGCTCCTGCACCTGCTGTCGCGCCGCCCCCCGTCCGAGCTGCTGCGGGGCAAGGGGCTGCAGCTCGACGTGGGCGAGAAGCTCAATGCCTCCCCTGCCTTCAGGGCCTATCTTCAGAAGCTGCTCGCTCCGAGCCCCACGGGCCGCTTTCCCAACGCGGTCGATGCGCTGCTTGCACTCGAGTCCCTCCACTCCAGCGAGCTGGCCGAGCCGGCGCCAGCCACATTCTGGAAGCCGCTCGCGCTTGGCGCGATGGGCCTCTCGGGTGCGCTGCTCGTGGCGCTCTTGTGGCCCAGGCCGCCTCCGCCCGCGCCTCCGCCCCGGGTGGTCGAGGTGATCAAGGAAGTCCCCGTCCCCGCCACACCCGAGCCCGCCGCACCTGAGCCCGAGCCTCCCGCTCGCCGCGGCTTCGAGGTCCTCGTCGAGCCCTTCAATCCTCAGGTGGCCACCCGGCTGAGCTCGCTCGGGGGCTGCTTCCATCAAACCGAGCTGCGCGTCACCCGGGTCTCCGTTTCCCGCGGACCGAGGGACCTGCTGCCCAAGCTGCGCTTCGACCTGGTCTTCACCAACAACAGTCCTACGCAGCTCTGCCAGTGGGCGCCGTTCTTCCGGCTGGTGGACGACGAGGGGACCTTCATCGATCCGAAGCTGGAGGAGAAGGTGGTCCTGCCGCTCAGCTCGCAGGTGCAGGAGATCACCCGGGACATCTCCGATGCACAGGGCTTCTTCACGGTCCGCCTCGGCCTGGTGCAGGCCCCCGACGCCGTGTACCGCATCGATCTGGCGAGCCAGCGCGCCTCCAGGGAGGACTGAGCCATGCGGCGCATGATGCGATGGCTGCTCTTGCTCACCGCCTGGCTGACCGGGACGGTGGGACTCGCCCAGGAATCCCAGCGCTCCAGCTCCGTGAGGAGCCACCGCGTGCCGGCCCCGGCTTGTCCCTGGTTCGCGCGCGCCAGCAACTGCTGGGCGCAGGCGCTCGCCGAGTTCGACGAGTGTGCGCCTCCGCAGGGCGTGCGCGGCACGCTCTACGTCGACGGCATCTGCCGCTACTACGACGGGACGTTCCTGCGCAGCGAGGTGTTTCAGCACCCGCCCGAGGCCCATCCGTTGGAGACGAACTCCTACGAGCTGAAGTTCGAATTGCTCAAGGTGGGCAAGCCCTGTTTCTCGTTCCGCCGCAAGCTCATCTCGGGGGGCACCGTGGATCTGGGGGCGAAGCCCTGGCCGAAGGAGATCGAGACAGAAATCGTCACGAGACATGGCACGGTCCGCTATGTCCAGAGCTGGGACGTGGACCGTCAGATCCAACTCTGGGAGGAGTACCAGCGTGCCCAGCACCCCTCGGGAACCGAGGTGTTGCCGGTCGAGCCGGTGAAGTGTGAGCCCGGGATGATCTGCATCAAGGGGACCGCTCCCCCGGACAGGCGGCCCAGACCGTTGGACACGTATGCCTTTGGAGAGAAGTCGGTGGGCGTCCTGACGTGCCCGGACCGCTCGCAGGTCCTCGTGGGGTTCATGGAGTACATGGAGTGCCCCGACGCCCTGCCGGTGCGGGCGCTGCGCGTGGTGGCGGACAAGCACGCGCTCGAGTTCGCCTTCGTGCAGCAGCAGTGGTCGAAGAAGGCGATCGCCTGCGGAGTGCACAATCCCCTGGCGTCGCCACATCCCTACTTCGAACAGCAGGTCTACTTCGACGCTCCGTCGCCGGCCATTCCAGCCCCCGAGGCCGGGCCGGTTCCCAGCAGGCTGCAACTCCGGATTCCCTCGCCATGACCTCGCCTCCCGCCAGCTCCGCCGCGCAACGGTGTATCGCCTGCGAGGGTGTGCTCTCCGGGCCACGCTGCGACGCCTGCGGCGTCGCGGCGATCGTGCGCAACTACCGTGTCCAGCGGGTGATTGCCCAGGGTGAGCTGGGGCGCCTCTACCTGGCCGAGGATGCAGGCGGGCAGCGAGTCGCGCTCAAGGAACTGGTGCTGCTCACCGCGCCGGACATCCATCACCTCGAGGCGTTCGAGCGGGAGGCGAAGGTGCTCACCCGGCTGTCGCACCCCCGCGTGCCGCGGCTGTTCGAGAGCTTCAAGGAAGGGGAGGGCACCCAGACACGGCTCTACCTGGCGCAGGAGTTCATCGAGGGCGAGTCGTTGCTCGCGCGGCTCAAGACCCACCGCTACTCCGAGGCGGAGGCGCGCGACATCGCCCGGAAGCTCCTCTCGGTGCTGCTGCAGCTCCACGCCCACGTGCCGAGGATCATCCACCGCGACATCAAGCCCGCGAACCTCATCGTGCGGCCCGATGGGGCGCTCTTCCTGGTGGACCTCGGCTCGGCGCGCGAGCTGGCGGCGGGCGATGCGCGCGGGGCGACGATGACCGGCACCTATGGCTACGCGCCGCTCGAGCAGCTCGCGGGGCATGTCACCGAGTGGTGCGATCTGCACGCGGTGGGCGCGACGCTGCTCCACCTGCTGACGCGGCAGCCTCCGTGGGAGTTTCTCCAGGAGGGCAAGGGCCTGGTGCCTGACCGGCGCCTGGATGTGAGCGACGGGTTCCGGAGGTTCATCGCCCGGCTCGTCGAGACCGACGAGGCCCGGCGCTTCGCCACGGCGCGCGAGGCGCTGCGAGCGCTCGACGAGCTCGAGAAGAGTGAAGCCCCAGTTGCCAAGCCCGAGGCCAGGGTGGCCAGGCCCGAGCCCAAAGTGGCCGAGCCCAAGGCAAAGGTGGCCGAGCCCCGGGCCAAGGTCACGAGCGAAGAGCCGCAGGTGAGGCGCTGGCCCGTGATGGTCCTGGTCCTCATGGCTATCGCCGCCTGGGCGCTCCTTCCCCCGGCGAAGGTGAGCAAGCCGCCAGTGCCGGCTCCTCCTGCCGTGGTCGCTCCGCCTCGGAGAACGGAGAAGCCCCCCGAGCCCACTCCCCCCGAGCCCACTCCCGAGCCCGAGTCCCCCGGTGGCCTCGGCGTGGGGATCAGTCAGCCGCCGGAGCAGCCTGACGAGGAGCTGCCCCCTCCGTTCAACCTCAAGGTGAACGAGACGGTGGCGCTCGAGTCCGTGTCCTACCCGGTCCTGACCTTCAGGCTCGAGCAGGTGTCCCTCAGTGGCGCCAGGGGTTATCGGGAAATCATCCTGGAGGGGTACTGTGAACGGGAGTCGAAGCGCAGGCGGTGCCCCCGTATGACGTGGATACGGGTCACCGACGAAGAGGGGAAATCTCCCATGTCCACCGGGACGGGGGAGGCCTTCATCGGTGACGAGCCAAACTTCGGCTTCAACGCCTCCGTCCGGCCCGGCTCCCGCCGCTTGCTGATCACGGTGGGTGAGCCAAAGCGCCCCGACGTGAGGTGGATCCTCGACATCGAGGCTCAGAAGCTGGAACTGGCGCGCTGAGGGCGCTGGGCTACTTCAGGCTCGCGATGTCGATCACGAAGCGGTAGCGCACGTCGTTCTTGAGCATGCGCTCGTAGGCCTCGTTGATCTTCTGAATGGGGATGACCTCGATGTCCGAGGCCACGTTGTGCTTGGCGCAGAAGTCGAGCATCTCCTGCGTCTCGCGGATGCCGCCAATCAACGAGCCGCCGAGCTTGCGCCGGCGCATGATGAGCGGGAAGGCCGCCAGCGGCGTGGGAGCCTCGGGCGCGCCCACGAGAATCATCGTGCCGTCCACCTTCAGCAGGCTGAGGTAGGCGTTGTAGTCGTGCGGCGCGGACACAGTGTCGAGGATGAAGTCGAACTGTCCGGCCAGCGTGTTGAAGGTGTTCTTGTCGGAGGTGGCGGCGAAGTGCGTGGCGCCCAGCTTCAGCGCGTCGTTGCGCTTGGAGGGCGAGGTGCTGAGCACGGTGACTTCAGCCCCCATGGCCTTGCCGAACTTCACTCCCATGTGGCCCAGGCCGCCCAGGCCCACCACGGCGAGCTTGTCACCGGCCTTCAGCCCATAGTGGCGCAGCGGCGAGTAGGTGGTGATGCCCGCGCACAGCAGGGGCGCGGCGCGGTCCAGCGGCAGCGACTCGGGGATGCGCAGCACGTACTTCTCGTCCACGGTGACGCGCGTGGAGTAGCCGCCATAGGTGGGCGACCCGTCACGCTCGCGGCCGTTGTAGGTGCTCACCATGCCGCTGTCGCAGTACTGCTCCTCGCCCTTGCGGCACGAGGGGCACTGCCGGCACGAGTCCACGAAGCAGCCCACGCCGACCGCCTCTCCGGCCTTGAAGCCCTTCACGGCGCTGCCGACCTTGGAGACGCGCCCGACGATTTCGTGGCCGGGCACCATCGGGAAGATGGCGCCACCCCACTCGTCACGGACCTGGTGAATGTCCGAGTGGCAGACGCCGCAGTAGAGGATGTCGATCTGTACGTCATGGGTGCCCGGCTCACGGCGCTCGATCTGGAAGGGAGCGAGCGGGGCTTTGACACTCTGGGCGGCATACGCAGGAATCGTCGGCATAGGTCTCCGGAGAGGCAACGGCGGAAAAAGGGGCTACGAAACAGGGGCGGACATTAATCAGAGGGGGGAGCGGGCGCAGCGAAGAGTGCTTGCTGACGAGGCTTTCCGGACAGAGGTGCCGTGAGTGCCGGGCCAGCCGTGGCCGCGAGGGGCAACTGCTGATAGCTGCGCCCGTCGAGCCGCCGTCCTGCCCTCCCCGCGCCCCACGCCTTGAAGAAGAGGGGAATGCCTGCCTCCTGGCACTGGTCGCGCAGGCCGTGGGCCCAATCGGGGTGCAGCGGCCGTGCACCAGGGCCCGTCTCCCCACCGGCGATGACCCAGTCAATGGCCTGAGCCCAGGGGCGAAGCTCCACCGGGCCCAGCAGCGGCTCGCAGCACACGAACCGCAGCGCGGCGGGCAGCTCCGCCAGCACGGGCAGACGGCTCCGGGCGGCCGAGTCATCCTCGACGGAGACTCCGAGCCACACGTTCGGGTAGCCCTGGCCCCAATCCGGCGGAAGGCTGCGGACGATGCGCCCGGGCCGCTTGGTCAGCAGCAGCCAGTCCAGGCCCGGCGTGCGGCGCATGAGCGGCCACAGCCGCTCGAGCTGTCCTGCCGGAGCGTTGGCGTCGAAGACATCGGCCATGGAGGCGCACAGAACCCGGTGCCGCTCTCCCGCCGCCACCGCGTCCGCGCTCCACTTCAGGGGGCGGGCCCAGTATTTCTCGCCAAAGGTGCGGCGAGCGGCCTCGGGGCCCCAGTGATTGCCACCCACGCGCGCATCCAGGGTAGCCGCGTAGCAGTGGTCACACCCCGCGCTCAGCCGCGTGCAGCCCCACCAGGGGTTGAAGCTGTAGTGCACACAGGGAATGGCCTTCGACGCGCTCACAGCTCCTTAACAACCGGCTGCCTGGATCCACATCCTGAAGGGAATCCTCGGCATTCCATAAGTCAGCTGCATGGTCATCTCTCCGGGCCCTGAGGGAGTTCGCGTCTCGCGAGCGAGGAGAGGTGGGGGTCGTTTCTCCAGAAGTCGATTCCCATCTCGGAGGCCTTGTCCACCGAGCACACCACCAGCCGCACCTGGATGGTGAGCAGCTCCACGTCCAGCAGTTAGCAGCTTGACCAGCGTGAGCACGAGCTGCCCCAGGCCGTTCTTCAGCTTGCCCTCATCGAGCGCCAACCGCCGCGGGCCAGGCGTGAGCTGCTTCTGCAATG
>DASVVJ010001110.1:0-3148 GCA_036389955.1 Myxococcaceae bacterium | reverse complement strand
TGAGGCGGGCCTCGGTGTACGAGGGCTCGCTGTGGATGGTCTGGTCCACCACCGGAGGCAGCAGCGTGCACGGGTGCGCGCCGTTGTCACAGGTGACGGGCAGCCGGCGGGCCAGCGGCTGAATGCGCAGGTAGTCTCCCGCCTCCCAGATGGGGTTGCGGGCGATGACCTTCTCCAGGTGCGCGCTGATGAGTACCGGCTCGGTGCCGGAGCGCTCGTCCACCAGGAAGTCCGGGTAGCGGTGGGTGCCGTGGCGCAGCATGTGCTGGAACACCTGGAGCGAGCGGTACTTGAGGCGCATCCACTCACAGGCGCGCGGGTAGTCGGCCAGGTTGGCGCCGTCCAGGTCCGCGTTGCACTCCGTCATGGCGTTGGCGGCGTCGTAGTAGCCCCACAGGGTGCGGTCGCTGGGGTCCGCCAGGTACGCGTCCACCCGCTGGTACCACTCGTCGCGCGCGCTCGGACGGGGGCTGGAGGCCATGTCCGGGAACCACTCGAAGACGGAGCGGTGCTCCTCGCCGTGGAAGCCGTCCTCGGAGAGGTGATCGAACGGCAGCCCCATGCGCAGGTGGCGCAGGTCGATGGCGAGCAGCTCGTCATAGGCCTGGCGGGCCTTGGCCAGCGAGTCGATGCGCCCGGTGGCCCACAGCAGCTTCCGGTCCTGGAGGAGGTGATTCATGAACGCCCCATCCCGCTCGCTCTGGGAGCGTGGGTCATGCACGGGCAGGCCCGGGGTGGTGGCGTGGAAGGGCTCGTAGGCGGGCTGCAGCGGGCGGAACCGCCCCGGGTGCAGCAGGCGCTTCATCTCGTAGCGCTGGCGCTGCACGTGGACGAAGTTCACCAGGGCATTCACCCGCGGCTCGTCCACGTGGGCGCGCGCCCGCCGGCGCAGGTCCTCATCGGTGTAGCCGATGCGCGCCAGCTCGATGGCATCCGGGCTGTGGCAGCCCGCGCAGGATCCGCGCTTGCCCTCGTAGCGCCAGGCCTCGAGGCCCGCGGCGTAGCGCGCCTGCAGCTCCTCGGCCGTCATCGCGTTGGCCGGCACATACGCCGGGCCACACGGGCGGGGCGCGCCCGGGGCCTCGGGGCAGAGCAGCGACTCGGGGTACTCGACGGCCTCCGGTACCGGGTTGGTGGGAACCGGAGGCACCGGCTCGGTGGGGCCGGGATCAGGGGGGGTGGGTGAGGAACCACCGCAGCCCGCCAGGGCCAGCAGTGCCAGCAGGGCCCCGAGCAGGGCCAGCTGGCTCACCAGCGAGGGAACCACGACCGCATCGGATCGGCGACTCGTCGGGCCTGGGCGCATAGGAGGATGATCCAACGGCCCAGGCAGCGCGGCGGTCAAGCCATCCGGTGCTTAAAAGCGGTTCTCGCGGGCCTGCTCGAAGGGCACCCGGTGCTTCATGTACAGGGTGTCGAGCATGTGGTTGCTGATGGGATTGAGGTTGCCATCGGTGAAGCGGTGCACCACGGCGCCCTTGCCCGCTTCCTTCAGGAAGGCGGTGGGGTCGATGCTGCCGCCCAGGCCGGTGAGGGTGGGCACGGGGTCCGCGTTGTTGACGTAGTGCACGTACTGCGGGCCATCCGGGTAGCTCGTCGAGGCGGCCCCGAAGGTCTCCACCTTGAGCTTGCTCATGGCCTTCTCCACGTCGGCCTTGGACATCCCATCCTCGATGCGCAGCCGGCGCTCGACGTCATACAGCGCGCGCGCGGTGATGAGGCCGCCCTGGCTGTAGCCCATCAGGTGCACCGAGCGGCCCGCCTTCAGCTCCGAGTAGAGCGTGTCGGCCAGCGTGTCCACGGCGGGGTTGGAGCCCTTGTCCAGCTTGTCGCCCACGCACTGGGCCAGGTCCGCCACCAGGCCCTGAGTGGAGTTGTGGATGCCGATCACCTTCGCCCCGGACGTCTCGGCGATGGCCTGCATCTCGCTGACCTGACCCTCCTTGGGCGTCATGATGCCGTTGACGTAGAGGATCGTCTCCGAGGGGTTGGGGTTGTTCTTCGGGGTGACGCCCGGGATCATGCTCAGCGGGGTGCCAGGCGCGAACGTCTGGCCCTGGGTGCCCACGAGCTGCCCGTCATACATGCGGTCTGGCTTGGCGTTGCCGTCGCCGAACAGCTTCTTCAGCTCGCTCAGGTGCGAGGCCTGGAACACGTCGGCCCCCATCTGCAGGAACCGCGGCATGTCGGCCAGCCCGTTCTTGGCCAGGTCGACTACCTTTTCCAGGGGGTTCTTCAGCGTCTTCTCGGCGGTCTGCCTGGCGGCGCCAGTGGCCTGGGTGAACAGGCTGCGGCTGCGGTCGATGGGGTTCATGGAAGGGCTCCGGCTGATTCCAGAATCAATGCGTTGCCCCATTATCCTACATGGCCGGCGGAAGTTGCGTCTCCCCCTCCCGTTCTGACGCGTCTCGCCAGGTCGTCCGCCATGGCCTCGGTGGCGTTGTGGACGCCCACCACCCGGGCACCGGTGGGGGGTGGCGATCGGGCAATGACGACATGCTCACGCTAGCCTCTCTGATAAGTATCAGCTATGTAACAATTCGAGTGATACAAAAAAAAGATGCCATCTCTGTAATGGGAAGCTCTCAGAAGATGAGAGCCAGGTCTGTCGCAAAGCAGAACAGAACTGAGAACACATGAGCCTCGACTCGCACCACTTCTCGTTACGCACCCGGCTGGTGCTCCTGGTGGTTCTCCTCTTCGCGGCCTTTGCCCTGTTCCTCCTCGCGTTCTTCCCAGCGCGCATGGATGCGCAGGCGCGGCGCTGGGTGCTCAGCCGGGCCATGGGCATTGCCCAACTGCTGGCCAGCGCGACCGAGCCGGCGCTCGACTTCGGGGATGCCATCCACGGGCAGCGCCACCTGGAGACGCTGGCCTCCACCCCGGAGGCCATTTACGGCCTGCTGTTGCGCGAGGATGGGACGCCGCTGGCGAGCTGGCACCCGGAGCGCGCCCCTGCCTCCTTCACGGAGAGCCTGGAGGGAGCACGGATTCATGGGGATCAGGTGCTGGCACGGATCAACATCCACACCCGGGGTGGGCAGCGCGGCACCCTGGTGGTGGGCTTCAGCCTGGCCGAGCTGCAGCAGGAGAGCCGGGACACGCTGAGGCAGGCGGCCGCCGTGTCCGCCCTCATCATGGCCTTTGG
>DASVVJ010001109.1:0-3174 GCA_036389955.1 Myxococcaceae bacterium | reverse complement strand
CTCCTTCCACGCCTCGTCGCGCATCAGCGCCGCGTCTGCGTCACGCCCCGTCTTGTCCAACGCCTTCGCCAGCAGCGTGCGCCCCTCCACCGTGCCGTGGCGCCCCTTCACGAAGCGCTCCAGCGCCTCCACCGCCCCCTTCGCGTCTCCCCGCGCCAGCCGCAGCCGGCCCCGCTCGAGGTCAATCGCACCGTGCCGGTAGTCCGGGTTCAGCTTCGCCGCCTCGTCCAGCAGCAGCTCGCCCTTGGCCACCTCGCCGGCGCCCAGGTACGCCACCCCGAGCAGGAAGAGGGTGTCCACGTCCTCGTCCCCTGCCTCCAGGTTGGGCTTGAGCAGCGCGGCGGCCTCCGCGTACTTCCCCCGGCCGATGCGCAGCTCCGCCAGCTCGAAGCGCGCCCGGCGATCGTGCGTGTTCGTCATCAGCGTCCGCTCGAGCTGCCCCGCCCGCCGCCAGCGGCCAATGAAGCGCAGGGGGCTCGGCAACACCTGGAGGGTGAAGCGGTCCACCGCCCACACGGCGACGATGATGATCACCAGCGAGAGCAACGGGCTCCCGGTGAGCCGCGCGAGGAGGAACCACAGAAAAAACTTACTCATGTCTCTCCCCTACCTCAGATCAGCCTCGCGGCGATCGCGCTGTGCAGGTCCGCCCCCTTCTCCGTGAGGATCAGCCTCCCGCCCTTCAGCGTCGCCAGCCCGTGCTCCACCATCCGTGACACCTCCGCCCGCCGGGGCTCGGGGTCCTGCCCATAGGCCACGCACACCTCTTCCCAGTCCACCCCCGAGCGCAGCCGCAGCCCCATGGCCAGCCGCTCCGCGAAGAGGTCCTCCGGGCTCAGCGGCTCGCGGCTCGCCTCTGGCAGCGTGCCCTGCTCCACCGCCCGCAGGTACGCCTCCGGGCTCCGCAGGTTCACGTACCGGTACGGTGACGGCGTGTGCAGCATCCCCGTGGCACCCACTCCGAGCGCCAGGTACTCGCCCCCCGTCCAGTACAGCGCGTTGTGCCGCGAGCTGTAGCCCTCTTTCGCGTGGTTGGAAATCTCATACCGGTGCAGCCCGTGCGCGCCGTACACCTCGCGCACCGTGGCCGCCATCTCCACCACGTCCTCATCCGGAGGCAGCGCCACCTCGCCCCGCGCCAGCCGCTTCGCCAGCGGCGTGTCCTCCGCCAGCACCTCGCGCTCCAGCGTCAACGCATAGGTGGACAGGTGCTCCGGGTCGAGCGCCACCGCGCGCTTCGCGTCCGCCTCCACCTGCTGCCGCGTCTGCCCATGCACTCCGTAGATGAAGTCCATGGACACCACCTCGAAGCCCGCGCGCCGCGCCTTGCGGAATGCCTCCTCCGCGGCCTCTCCATCGTGCGCGCGCCCCAGTGCCTTCAGCGTCTCCGGCTGGAAGGACTGCACCCCCAGCGACAGCCGGTTCACCCCCGCCGCCTGGAACCCCGCGAACCGCTCCGCGTCCGCCAGCTCCGGGTTGCCCTCCAGCGACACCTCCGCCCCCTGTGCCACCGCCATCCGCGCCGCCACGCCGTCCAGCACGTGCGCCACCCAACGGGGGTGCCACAGCGACGGAGTCCCGCCACCGAGGAAGATGGACTCCAGCGGCTTGCGGCGAAGCTCCGGCGTGGCCGCCAGCCGCGCGTCCAGCTCCGCCAGCACCGCGTGCGCGTAGCGCTCCTCGGGCACCTGGCGGGCCACCGCTACCGCGAAGTCGCAGTACGGGCACTTCGCCAGGCAGTAGGGGAAGTGAAGGTACAGCCCGAAGCGGGCCGCCGGCATCCCCGTGTAGACATCGATCGGTGCGCAAGCCGGCATGAGGCGCCTACTTCTTGGCCCCCTTCAGCTGAGCCTCCAGCCGGGCCAGCTTCGCCTTGTAGGTGGCCGCCGTCTCGAGCGCCGTCTCGGCCTGCATCAGCTTCTTCTTCATCGCCGCGACGTCCGCCTTGAGCTTGTCGCGCTCGGCCACCAGCTCCGCCGGAGCCTCGCCCGAGGCAGCCGCCGCCGGAGGAGCCGCCCGCGCCTGCTCCAGCTCGTGCGCCAGGCCTTCCTTCTCCACCTGCGCCGCCTGCAGCGCCGACTCCAGCTCCGACAGCCGCTGCTCCAGCCCGGCGCGCTCGGCCTGCTCGGACTGCAGCGTGGACTCCAGCTGCGCCAGCTTCTTGCCGAGGTCGCCCTGGCTGCCCTTCTCCGTCTTGAGCGAGGACTCGGCCTGCGCCAGCTTCTGCTCCAGCTCCTTGCGCGCCCGGGTGGCCTCCTCTTCCTTCTTCTTGAGCGCCTTGACCGTCGTCTCGTTGGCCGCCTGCTCGTTGGCCGCCTTCTTCACCGCCGCCGCCGCCTCGCCGCGCGCCGTCTCCAGCGCCCCCTCCAGCATCTTCAGCCGCTGGGTGAGCCGCTGCATCTTGTCGTCCTGCTCCACCGCCTCCACGCGCGCCGTCTCCAGCTCCGCGTTGGCCGCCTCCAGCTTCGCGGAGAGTTCGGCGGTCTGCGTGTCGCGCTGCGCCCCGCCCTTCTCCAGCATCGTCACGCGCGCGGACAGGCCGGCCTTCTCCGCCTGCAGCTTCTGCAGCGTGGCCTCCGCGTCGGCAAGCTTGTTGGCCGTCTCGTCGCGCTCGGCGCGGGCCTGGGCCAGCTCCGAGTTGAGCTGCTCGGCCTGAACCTCGGCGTTCTGCGCCGCCTCGGTGAGCGCCGCCGAGTCCGCCTCGATGCGGTCGCGCAGCGCCACCTGCTCCGCCTCGCTGGCCTCCAGCGAGCCCCGGAGCGAGGACACCTCCATCTCCGCGTTCTGCGCCCGCTCGGTGAGGGCGGCAAGCTCCCCTTCGAGCACCTGCACGCGCTCGTTGAGGTCGGACACCTTGCCCTCGGCCAGCTCCGCGCGAGCGGTGAGCGAGCCGGCCTCGGCCGTGCGCGCCGAAAGCGCCGCCCGGACTCCCGCCAGGTCCGCGTCCTTGAGCGAGACAGTGCGCTCCAGCTCGGAGACGCGCTTCTTCAGCGTGTCCCGCTCGCCCTTGAGCGTCCCCGCCTCGCCCTTGAGCGTCCCAACCTCGCCCTTGAGCGTCTCCACCTGCTGGCGCGCCTCGTCCCGCTCGGCCTCCAGCAACTGGGCGCGGGACTGCGCCTCCTCGAGCGAGCTGCGGGACCACTCGCTCTCGCTCTCCAGCGCGCTCAGGCTGCC
>DASVVJ010001108.1:0-9892 GCA_036389955.1 Myxococcaceae bacterium | reverse complement strand
GGAAACCCTCGCGCGTACCGAGGCACGGCTGAAGTCCCTCGGGCTCACCGTGGCTCGCGTGGCTCCGTTCTTCGATGTGGATGTGCCCGCGGACCTGGAGCGCCTGGAGGCCGAGCTTGGCGCAGGGCGCCTCCACGCTCCCGCTACGGCCAAGGCGCTCGCCACCCTGCGGAGTTCCGGGCGGTGATCTCCGTCATCATCCCCGTGCTCAACGAGGAGCGGCGCATCGGCCAGCGGCTCCGGGAGCTGTCCGCGATGGAGCATCTGCGCGAGCTGCTCGTGGTGGATGGTGGCAGCACCGATTCCACCGTGGAGCAGGCCCGTGCCTTCCCGCGTGTCACCGTGCTCTCCGCACCCCGGGGCCGCGCCTCGCAGATGAACGCGGGCGCTCAGGCCGCCACCGGCTCCGTGCTGCTGTTCCTCCATGCAGACGTGGCCCTGCCCCCGGATGCCGCCCGCCACATCACCACCGCTCTCGAGGACCCGCGCGTGGTGGCCGGCGCCTTCAAAACATGGACGGTGGATGACGTGGGCCGCTCGCGCATGAGCCCGCTGCTGCATCTGGCCGACCTGCGCTCGCGCTACACGCGCTTTCCCTATGGCGATCAGGCCCTCTTCGTCCGCGCCGAGGCCTTCCGTGCCGTGGGCGGCTTTCCCCAGCAGCCCCTGATGGAGGACCTGGAGCTGTCCCAGCGGCTGTGGAAGCTCGGACGCATCCGCACCGTGGATGCTCGCGTCACCGTCTCCGGGCGCCGGTTCCTCGCGCGCCCGGTGTTCTACTTCCTGGCGATCAACGGCTTCCCGCTGCTCTACCGGCTCGGCGTCTCACCGCACACGCTGCTGCGCCTCTATCAGCACGTGCGGTGAGCCCCGCTCCCGTCAGTGCAGGCGCGTCGTCGGACGATGGAACACCCACGTCCTCCGCTTGCGCCCGTCCACCGGGTTCCACTCCTTCTCGGACACCTGGACGTTCGCCACCACTTCCTCCAGCGGCATGCCCCACGCCCTGGCGATGTACACGCCCACCAACGCCGGCAGGTGCACCAGCAGCCGACCCGCCGCCGTGTGCCCCGCCTCGTGGCACGGGATGACCACCAGGTCCTGGATCTTCCGCACCGAGCGTTCCGAGCCGTCCACCAGCGTCACCTCGTCCCGGTCCGACACGAACTCCTGGAGCTGCGCCAGCGTCAGCGGCGTTCCCGCCCGGTAGCCCACTGGCAAGTCTCCCGGCTCGCCTCCCCATGACAGCACCGCCAGCCCGATGTCGTGCCGCTTGCCCAGCTCGTAGCCCTCGAAGTTCAGCTGGTACTTCTCCCACAGCCGCGCCTGCTCCGAGGCCCACCGCGCCAGGTCCTCGCGCAGCGCCAGCGGCTCGGCATCATCCCGCGTCGCCACATCCGTGGTGCCCAGCAGCGCTCCCGTGAACTCCCGCGAGTACCGTGCCCGAAGCCCTCCCGCCGTGATGGCCGACAGGCCCGCCCACCGCTGCATCGCTCCCGAGGCAATGCAGATGCGCCCGATGCACTGCCCGCTCGCGTCCATCACCGGCCGCACCATGGGTGCCAGGAACGTCATCAGCGAGGTGTTCACCCCCCGCGTCGTGTTGCCAATCCGGCGCAGCAGCCGCGTCGCATCCAGCGTGCGCCAGTCGTTGGCCTCGATGACCGTGGTGGCCATTCCCGGGCGCTCCTCCAGCTTCAGCGTCACATCCAGCGTGGGAGCGATGCGCCCCAGCAGCTCGCCGAACGTGATGCGCTCCTCGGCGTCCGACCAGTGGTCCCACTGGTCACTGCGGTCCAGCAGCATCTGTTCCCAGTCCCGCTCCCGCGACAGCCACACGCGCACCCGCGTTCCACCGTCCGACTGCTGCTCCTCCGGCTCGGCCGGGCGCAGGATGGGGTGCGCCCCCAGCCCGTTGTCGAACTCCAGCACGTGCGTCTTCTCCTCCTGGAACGGCCGGGAGACGACCCGCAGCCGCTCGCCCCACATGAACACCGAGAAGAAGCCGATGCCGAAGCGCCCCGCAGGCACGAAGCCGCTCGCCGCCAGCCCCGGGTAGTCGCGGCGCATGTCCTCCGTCATCCAATAGCTGGTACCGAAGTCGAGCAGGTGCCGCGTCAGCACGCGCTCCGTCATGCCAATGCCCGTGTCCGCCACCTCGATCCACCGTCCGTCCGAGTCCCGTCCCGTGCGCACGGTGACGGAGCCCCAGCTGTCACGCATGCCCGCCAGCGACCGGCGCGCCCGCACCGCGTCCGCCGCGTTCTGAATGAGCTCGCGCAGCGGCACCGAGGGGTCCTTCCGGTAGAGCTGCGCCCCTCCAATCTGCGCAATCAGGCTCGGCACGTCCGAGACGTGCACCCGCGCGTCCACCGGCGTCCACCCCTGCGTCTTCACGTGCGTGGCCAGCCGGGTCGCGTCGTCCGCGTCCACCACCCCGCGCGCCAGGAAACGCTGCCGGCCCGTGGTGCTCAGCAGTGCGTCCACGTCGTGCAGCTCGCGGTCCACCGCCCGCAGCGCCTCGAAGCAGCTCCAGAAGACCTCCGCCTCCGCCCGGGAGAAGGGCTCCACCGGCTTATAAAGGAGCCGGTCATGCACGAGCTGCGGTCGGCCCAGCCTGCGCCGCCGCTCCTCCACCAGCACGGTGTCCGCCGCCCGGAGCGCCGCGGCCACCTTCAGCGCGTCGATCGTCCAGTCCTCCGGCGCCGTCCCCGGAGCCCCCAGCTTGCGCGAGCCGAGCGTGCGGCCCACCTCGCCAATGTCCCAGCCGTGGCTGTACGCCAGCTCGCCGAGCAGCTCTCCCACGTGCTTGCGGAGCGCCGCATCCGCCAGGAGCTGCAGCTCCTCGCCGCCCTGCCCCTTCCAGGCCCGCAGCGCCAGCTGCCGCGACTGCTTCAGCGCCAACATCTGCAGCGCATCCTCCGTCGCCATCCGGGCGTACTCCTCGGAGGGGCTGCTCATCTCCGCGGGCGTGGGCGCCCGGTCCGTCTCCCGGCGGATGCGCGCGGCCAGCGCGTCCTTCCACTCCTGCGTCCGTCGCAGCTCCGCCTCTCCGCCCAGCAGCCCCGCCAGCCCCGGCCCCAGGTCGTAGACGAGCAGCGCCCCGCCCAGCACGAAGGCCTCGCTGGGCGTCAGCGGGTACTCGGGCCCGAGGATGAGATCCACCCGCTCCCACAGCACATCGAACCGGTTGCCCCATTGGGGCTTCAGAGAAGGGTAAGCGCCATGAATCTGCTCGGCGACCAGGGCCGCCCGCTGCCGGGCCAGCCGCAGCTGCTCCCGCAGCCAGCCACGTGCCGCCGGGTGCGGGTCCGCTTCCCGCTCCCCCAGTGTGCGCTTCCAGAGTTCCGTTCGCTCGCAATCGAACATGGGCCGCAGGATAGGGGCGGGGTGCCTGCGGGAGCTACTTTGAAGAAAGTGCTTTCTCTGGGAGAGTCCCCGCGCTCAACGTCCAGTCGTCTCCGGGACAAAGAGCTTGTCAGGGATGGTGGCGCGGGTGTCCGACTTGATGGCGGTGAAGCGCAAGCTGCGCTCACCCCCTCGCCAGACCTCGATGCTGCGAGGCATCACCTCGCCCGTGGCGGCCGAAGCGTAGTCGATGAAGCGCACATCCCACGCCGTGCCGGCCTTGTCCGTCCACCGCACGCGCGCCGGGCGGAAGTTGTCCTTGTAGACCCAGAACTGGGGCTTGTTCTCTCCCGGCTCGCCCAGCACGTAGGCCACCTCGCCGCTGAAGCGCGCCAGCGAGGTGGTGCGCGTGGCGATGCCCAGGCTCTGGAGGTGCTGCTCCACCAGGTCCCTCGCATCGCCCTCGGAGGTGGAGCGCACCGCGAGCAGCGGGCACAGCTGGCTGATGGCCGTGGACAACACCGCCAGCTCCGAGCCCTCCACGCGCCGGCGGCCGCCCACCTGCACCACCGCCAGCTTGTTGCCCTCGGGCACCGCCAGCTCGAAGCGGCAGCGCGTCGGGAACTTCATGAGAATGAGCCCGTCCACCACCAGCTCGGAGCGCTCGGTGGCCAGCCCCAGCGCCGACATGGCCTCGCGCACCGACGGCCCGGAGAAGACGTAGGAGCCCTCCACGCGCAGCGCCGACAGGGGCTGGTCGTCTCGCGTGTCGGTCATCCGGCGGAGGATCGAGCCCCCAGGCAGCACGTACGCCCCGGCGGTCAGCGCGGTGAGCACGCTCCCCAGCAGGACGAGCCGCCGCACAGCGGACACTGGCTTTGGTGTGGTAGCGAACATGGGGTGGGGGAATCTAGTGATGCCCCCCCCAGGCATCAAGGCGGACTAAGATGGCCGCCCCATGTTGCCCCGACTGATAGTCCTGCTGGCGCTGTGTCTGTCCACCACTGTCCATGCGCAGTCCGATGTCGAGGACCTGCGCGACATTCATAGCGCGCGCAGCTATGGCATGGGAGGAGCGTACCGGGCGCTGGGGCTGGGCACCGAAGCGGTGCTGGGCAACCCCGCCTCGATTGCCCTCTACCGCATGTACCGCATGGAGCTGCATGGCTCGTGGGATGCCCAGGGCAAGGACACCTTCGGCGGCCTGTCGGTGATGGACGCCAAGACGAGCGCGCTGGCGGCCGGGCTGGATTACCACCTGCTGAGCCTGCGCAGCGGCGCGGGGCGGACCACTGCCCACTTCACCACGCTGGCCCTGGCCTTTCCCATCACCCCGGGCGTGTTGGTGGGCGGCTCGGTGCACTACCTGCGCGCCCGGGGAGGCCCGTTCGACGCCAACGCCAGCACGGCGAACGCCGGTTTGCTGCTGCGCTTCGGCAGCGACTTCACCGTCGGGTTCTCCGGCCACAACCTCATCGATACGAAGAACCCAGAGCTGTCACGCTACTACTCGGCGCACGCGGGGTTGATCATGGGGCTGCTGGTGCTGGGAGCGGACGTGCGCGCCGACTTCGACTCGCGGGAGGACTCGGTGTTCACCTACTCCGGAGGCCTGGAGTACTACCTGGGCCAGTCCATCCCCGTGCGCGCGGGCTACACCTATGACGGGTTCAACGAGGCCTCGCAGCTGGGCTTGGGCGTGGGCTTCGTCACCCAGGAAGGCGGCGGCATCGACCTGGGCTACCGGCACGACTTCGGCGGGGAGAAGGGCCGGGTGCTGTCGCTCACCATCAAGATGCAGATGGGCTGAGCGTTGGGAACGGGGGCGCGGAAACCCTCACCCTGTCCCTCTCCCGAAGGGAGAGGGGTGGGGCTTCAGCGGATGCCGCACAGCTGGAAGTAGCGCTCGGAGGCGGCGAAGCGCACCAGCTCGATGACCTCGCGCTCCAGCGCCCGCTTCAGCCGCAGCGCCGCGATGGCCGGCCCCACCGCTCCGCAGGCGATGAGTCCCGCGCGGTTGGCCGAGTCCCGGGCCGCGTCCGCCAGCGCCGACACGTCGAACTGGCGCGTGGCGGAGGCGAACAGCGCCGAGGCCCGTTCGATTTGCTTCGGCTGCAGCGTCTCGTACACCACCAGGGCCTCGGGGCTGGAGGCCGGGCCCGCCTTCAGCACCGCGGAGAGCTGGGCCAGGCCTCGCAGCAGCTGGTCCTTCTTGAGGCTGCGCAGGGCAAGCAGATCCGGCCCGAGGCAGACCAGGGCACGGCCCGCGTAGAAGCGCAGCTCCGCGGCCGGCAGCACCTGCCGCACCGCCTGCTTACCGATGAGCACCCGGGGCTTGCCCGTGTACACAAGCGAGAACGGGGGCCCGTTGTCCTCGGACAGCACCACCTCTGGTGCGTGAAGCCCGAGCAGGCGCTCGGTGGTGGCCAGGGCCTCGAGGGTCGCGGGCGCGCCGATGCCCGAGTCGGGGCGGACCGGCTCCTGCGAGCCCGCGGCCCGGCCATACGCGGGGTAGAGGTTGCAGAGCGCCACGCCCACGCACGAGAGCAGCTCGCCCGGCGGCGTGCGCAGCAGCGGGTGGCGCAGGCCGGAGCGATCGTCCGCGGAGAGCGGCTGACGGGGGGGACGCGGCGCGGGCCCCTCACGGCCTTCGAGCGCATCGGCGATCTCGCGCATCAGCGCCGCGCGCGGTGCATCGCCCCGCTGCTCGAAGTACTCCGCGATCTGGACATAGAGCCCCGAGTCGAGCGGATGCTCGCGCACCTGCTGGAAGGCGGCGGGCTCGGCCTCCGGCTGCTCGGCCACGGGAGCCTTGGCGCCCTCGGTGCCGCCGCGCGCGCGCGCCAGCTTGCGCACCGGCTCCATCTTCCCGGGCGGTGCCTCCCAGGAGATCATCGCCGTGTTCTGAATCGGAGCGTTGGGGTTCGCGGCCGGCTGGCCCTCGGGCTCGCTCGGCGAGACGCGGGAGAAGGCGGAGTCCGCGGCCGTGGGCGGCTTGGAGGCTGCAGCCGGAGAAGCGCCCTTCTTGCTCCTGGCCTCCTGGAACGCACGCTGGGGCGGCGGGGGATTCACCGCCGCTTTCTTTCCGGGCGAGGTGTCCTCGAACGCGGCGGGAGGCGCCGCAGGGAGCTGTCCCTTGTTCGCGGGGCTCTTGGAGCCCGCCGTGGCGGACGCGGCGGGAGCCCCTGCCTTCTGTCCCTTGGCGCCCGGCTTCTCCGGCGCCTCGCGCTTCAAGGACCAGATCGACAGCGAGGGACTGGTGTAGGGCGAGTCATCGTTCGACTCGCCCAACAGCTCGTCCAGCTCCCGGGAGGCATCCCGTGGCGGCTCGGCGGGGCTCTGCTTCTTGCTCTCCGCCTTGGGGCTTGCGCTCTGGGCGCTCGGGGCCTTGGCGCTCGGGGCCTTCGTGCCCGGGGCCTTGGCGGCCGGCTCCTTCGTCTTCTCGGCCCTGGCCCTGGCGGGAGCGGCCGGCTCGTCCCCAGGTGGGACGAAGCCCTCGGGCACCTCGGTCGCCGTCGGCTCCTCGTCCGAGAAGGGCATCTTGCCCCCGGGAAAGGGGGGCAGCGCGGAGAACTCGATCGTCGGCCGGGCATCGTCCGGCAGCACAGGCGGCGCGGGTGGCGCGGGCGGCGCGGGCTCATGTGTATCGGTGGCGGGCTCGTCCGGCGGGAAGCTCTGCCCCGAGGGTGTGAACTCCACGGTCGCGGGCGCGGGCACGAGCACTCGGGTGCGCGTGCCGGTCAGCTCGCGCCTGACGCCCGTGGTGCGCGTGGGCTCCGGAAGGGGCGGCGCGCTGGGCTCCTCCAGGGCTCGCCGCATGTTCTCCGCGCGCCGGGCGTATGTCTCCGCCCGGGCGGGATCCTTGAGCACATCGCGGCAGAAGGTGGCCAGCCGCCCCCAGGTGCGCTGGCGCTCCGTCTCGTCATCCGTGGCCGTCGCGGCGTGCTCGAGCGCCCAGGCCGCCTCGCCGTTCTGCCCGCGTTGAATCAGCCGGTCCGCCAGCAGCAGCCAGGCCTCCTTGTGGCCCGGCTCGAAGCGCACGGCCTGGCGCAGCTCCGTGAGCGCGCCTTCCTTGTCTCCCGCCGCATCCAGCGTGGACACCAGCTCCAGCCGCGCCTTGCGTGCGTTGGGCCCCCGCGGCTCCCGGGAGAGCTGCTCCCGCAGGGACTGGCTGAGGCCCGCCTTGTCTCCCTGTACCCGTGCGAGCGCCTGGAGCCGCTCCCGCGCCTTGCTGTCTCCGGGCTCCTCGGCGAGCACCTCGGTCCACGCCCACAACGCCAGTTGCGTGTCCTTGAGCTGGTCCTCCGCGACGGACGCGAGCACCCGGAGCGCTTCGAGCCGGTCCGGAGCACGGCGAGGTGCCGCGACCAGCGTCATGCGCATGCGCTGAGCGGCGCCGGGCCGCTCCTCGTCGGAGACACAGCGCACCAGCCCCGCGCGCACCAGGAGCATCCCCGGGGTGAGCGCCTCGGCCATCTCGAAGTCCGCCTTCGCCTGGGCGCTCTGCCCCATCGCGAGCGCAAGCTCAGCGCGGGTGAGGTAGGCATCGGCGCGCGCCTTGGGGGTACGCGCGCTCTGCACCGCCTCGTCCACCGCGCGCCGGACCAGGGCGGGCTCCCCGCGCTGGGACAGCAGCCGCACCTGCTCCTTGAGGGCCGTGCGGTCTCCCGTGAGGGTGACGATCTCCCGGTACATACGCGCGGCACCGGCGGGATCGTTCAGCTCGTTCTCCATCACCTCGGCGAGCTGGGTGAGCGCCTGCGCGCGAACCGCGGGCTCCTTCGCGCGATCGGCGCGCTCCAGGTAGAACTGCGCCAGCTCTTGCCAGGCCTTGCGCGCGATGAGCTGGGACTCCGACCGCTGCTCGGCCGCCGGGTCCTCTCGCTCCTCCGAGGCGGCGGGCCCGGAGGGCTCGGAGTGTGACGCCTCGTCCTCCTCGTCTCCGTCGAACGCAACGGGCGGCGCGGTGCGATCGGCGCCCTCGTCGGGGATGTCGAACAGCTCGGTGAGCTGCGCGGTGCCGGCGGCCTCGGGCGCGCCCTCCTCCATGTCCTCGGGGGCCGCGAGGTCCTCGGCCTCCTCCACGTCGTCGGGAGACGCGAACTCCTCATCCGCCTCGGCGGGACGAGCGGCCACCCGGGCCGGCGCGGTCAGCGGGGCACTCGAAGCCTCCGGGACAGGCCGGGCGGGGACGGCCTCCGAGCGCACGGGCACGTCGTCCTCGGGAGGAGGCGGCGGAGGCGGCCGGGACTGCGGCTCAGGTGCCCGGGCCTGGAGCACGATCACGGGCATTTCGAGGACCGTGGGGCGCGCATCGCTGGCCGGTGGCTCATAGGGCGCGGGCAACGGAGTCGAGAGCGGCCGCGGATCCGGCACCCAGTCCTCGAGCGAGACCGCGGGCATCTCGAGGGTCGTGGGGTGGGCATCACCGTCCGGTGCCCCAGAAGAAACCACCGGGAACTCGGGCCGGGTGGGACGTGTGCCGGGAGTCAGGCCCTGTGACTCGCTCGAAGCGAGCGGAACGTCGAGCCGCGTGGGCCGCAAGAAGGGCGTGTGGGCCCGGGGACCGGCTGGAGCCGCCCGCACCTCGGGCACCGCCGCCACCTCCGGCCTGGGCGCCTCGACGGCCACCAGCGGCGCGGCGGGAGGCTCTTCCACGGCAGGCGGCGCGGCAGCAGGCTCTGGGGGCAGCTCCAGACGGGCGGGAATGAGCCCCAGTTCCTCCATCACCTCGCGCGCCTGCTCGTCCCGGCCCAGCCGGGCCGCGGCGGACATGACCACCGAAGCCGCCGCGGTGAGCACGGCCTCGGACGCGCCCGAGGAGTGCAGCACCCCGAGCCCATCCAGCCGCATGGAGAAGGCGCCATCCGCGTCCCCCATCTGCTCCAGGTAGGTGGCGGCTTTGCCGTAGCTCTCGGCCGCGCGCGCCAGGTTGCGCATCTGCTCGGCCTGTACGCGGGCGCGCCAGCGGGTGGCCCGAGCCGCGCGGGCGTACTCGCCGCGGGTGAACGCCTCCTGCGCCTCGTCCTCCAGAGAGTTGACGAGCGCCTCCCACTTGCCGGTGCGATGGAGCAGCTCCTGGTACACGCGGCGGGAGCGGTAATCGTCGGGAAACGCCGCCAGCAGCGCCTGCAGTGCCTCAAGGGCGCGCGGCAGCTGCTCCACCCGGCGCAGCACCCGCGCCAGCTGCCGCTGCACATCCCTCCGCGCCGTGCCCGTCAGCTTGTCGATCGCTCCCGTGAGCAGGGTGATGGCGGCGGCCTCGGTGCCCGCCTTGAGGGACACGGTGACCAGGGCCGCGGCCAGCCGCCGCGTCATCACCAGCGTCCGGCTGGCGCGCACCAGCTCGCCAAAGGCCTTGGGCGCCTGGCGCTCGCGCAGCAGGCGCCCGGCCACCTGGAGGTGCTCCTCGACCTTGGCGCGTACGCCCTCGGGCACGTCGCCCTCGGCCCTGGAGGATTGCGCGTTGGCGGCGAGCGTCTCCTGTCCGGAACCGGTGGCTCCAGGCTCGGCGTCGCTCTTGCCATTTCTCACGCCACCCATC
>DASVVJ010001107.1:0-2594 GCA_036389955.1 Myxococcaceae bacterium | reverse complement strand
CGGCCCGTTCTACGAGGCTGCCTCGGACGCGGCGCGCACGCCCATCCGCTTCGCGGCGATGACGCCCACCGACAGCCGCACCGAGGACGACTTCTACGACGTGGCGGTCAACCTCAACGTGGTGCTGCGGTGGGAGTACCGGCTGGGCTCCACGCTCTTCCTCGTCTACTCGCGCTCGCAGCAAGGGCTGCCCACCGCCGAGACCGAGCGCGCGCCCGCCACGGTGCTGCCGCGCCGGCTGCTGGCCGGCCCCGCCACCGACGCGGTGCTGCTCAAGTGGAGCTATTACTGGAACGTCTGAGCCCGCCTCAGTAGCCGTTGCAGGCGTTGCGCAGCGCGGTGCGCGGACCGTTCACCGAGGCGGCGCGGTCCATCACCAGCGGGCCCAGCTGCTGGCTCAACTGCAGTTCCGCGTTGGGGCTGGTGTCCGGCAGGGCGCGGTAGGCCCTCGCCAGACGAGCGTACTCCTCGGAGAGCCGCTCCAGCTCCAGGCGATAGCCCTCCACCGCACTGCGCAGCGCCTTGTCGCGGATCTCCAGCGTGCTCAGGTCCTCGGAGATGCGCTGCAGCCGCAGCCCGTGCTGCTCACACGCCTGCGCCTCCGCGACGTGGCGTGGCGTCTGCTCGGTGATGCGCAGCTCCTCCAGCATCACCGTGTGCAGGGTGGCACACAGATCCGAGCGTATCGTGCTGCACCCGGCCAGCAGCGCGACGAGCAGCAGTCCCACGGCACGGTGGCGCTCTATCCACATATCTGTATTCCCCCCCGGCGCTCCCGACTTGCTCAGCGCCGCCTGCCGTGCACGCTAGAGGACTTTCTGATCACTTCTCCAATGCCCAGAAGTCCAGGGTGTCCGGTTCACGCTTTGAACAACAGACACACACTATAAGTATTGATCACCAGGTGCGCGGAGTGTGGCACCTGTGCCAGTGTGGCAAGCCGTTGCCAGGGCTACTCGAGTGAGGGACCGGTGTCTCCGGGCAGCAGCGCCTGGCGGGCCAGGGTGATGGGCAGCCCCAGCCGCAGCAGCCGGTCATGGAAGTCGCGCAACGAGAAGGGCTGGCCGCGCGCCTCCTGGGCGCGGCGGTAGTCCTCGCGCAGCTTGAGGATCTGCATGCGGCCCAGCGCGTAATAGAGGTAGGTGGGGTTGAAGGTGCCACGCTGCACCTCGCGCAGGGCGGGGAAGGGCTCGAAGTAGGCGATCTCCTCGTAGCGCCTGGCGGCCTGCTCCACCGATTCTCCGAAGACGTGGAGTGCCAGCGCGGCGTGCCAGCGCGCGTGCCGCTGCAGGGCGCGCCGCAGCTGGCCGAGCCGGATGGCCGGGTCTCCT
The DNA here is from genome assembly GCA_036389955.1 of Myxococcaceae bacterium. Classification (GTDB taxonomy): domain Bacteria; phylum Myxococcota; class Myxococcia; order Myxococcales; family Myxococcaceae; genus DATHBR01. The sequence goes on along the minus strand of DASVVJ010001107.1, from coordinate 1,263 downwards.
CCGCCCAGGCCCTCGTCCACCATCATCTGCTCGGTGTAGTGCGCCCAGCCCTCCACCACCGAGGCGGGGGAGAACACCTTGCGCACGTCGGTGGGAATCTGGGCCTCGTAGAGCAGCTGCACGAAGTGGCCGGGCATCGCCTCGTGCACGGTGATGCCCAAAAGCCCCGAGCGGTTGAAGTACGTGAGGTGCTGGGCTTTCTGCTCGGGCGTCCAGTCGGGCTCCACGTTGGTGATGTTGTAGTAGGCCTCGGTGCCTCGCTGCTCGAAGGGGCCCGGGGTGTCCATGGAGGCAAAGCCCATGCGCGCATAGGGCGGCGTCTCGCGCACGGTGGGCAGCCGCTGGGAGGGCAGCGTCACCAGCTTCTGGTCCATGACGAAGCGCTGCACCTCCTGGAGCTGGCGCTGCGCGGTGGGGATGAGCTCCTCGGCCGGCGGGTAGTTCTGGGTGATGGCCTCCATCACCTGGGCGGGCGGCTTCTTCGGATCGATGCGCGCGGCCTCTCGGGCCACCCACTCCTGGTAGGAGCGGATGGCCCGCTCGTTGATGTCCCGGAGCTCTTCGGCGGACAGCTCCACGTGCTCCTCGAGCGCGAGCTTCTTCTCGAAGAGCGCCTTGCCCAGCCGGAAGTCTCCGTTGGCCTTGGGCAGCACGTCCTTCTCCAGCCAGCGGGCGAAGTCCTCCACCTCGGCTTCGGCCTTCTTGCGCGCGGTCTCGAACTGCTCGCGCAGCGGGGCCTCCACCTGAGCCAGCCCCTGGGCCTGCAGCGCGGCGCCAAGGTCCTTGCGCAGGTAGCTCACCGTGCCACGGGTGTCGCGCAGGGACTGCTCGGCCCACGGCCTGGGCACGTCAGACAGGTTGGCCCGGGCCGCGGCGATGACGGCGGGGATGCCGGCCATGCGGGCCATGAGGCTGCGCATCCGTTCCTCCACGGGAGCGAACTCGCGCGAGGACAGAGCGGACAGGCCGTAGACGATGACGCCGTTGTAGACCATGGGATTGCGGCGCCACTCGCGCACCTCTTCCAGCTCGAGCAGGTCCGCGCGGATGGCGTTCTCCAGCACGCGCACGTCGAACACGGCATCGCCGGTGAGGGCCGAGCGGTCGATGCGCTTCAGGCGCTCGAGCCAACCGTGGAGCGCGGTGGTCTTGCGCTGGTGGGACTCGGCGGACAGGTCCGGCAGCCGCGCGTCATAGCGGTGGATGCCCAGGCCGGTGGCACGCACGGGGTTCTGGGCGTAGTACCAGTCGAGGTACTCGCGG
>DASVVJ010001106.1:0-11714 GCA_036389955.1 Myxococcaceae bacterium | reverse complement strand
CTCCGTCCCGTACAGCATCCCCCTGGCTCTCGCGCTCCTCAAGCTGCCCACCGGAGCCCTGACCGCAATTCTTGGGCTGCTCCTCATGCGCGGACAGTTCATCCCCGGCCTGTCCGCGCTCGATACGTCGGCCCAGATCATCGCTTGGGCAGTGGTCTTCGGCTACGCCCAGCAACTGTTCACCCGGCCCGTCGACGAACGCGGCCAGGCCATCCTCAACTCCGTGGGCGGCGCGGAGCACGGCACGCTCATGGACCAGCGGATGCTCCCCTCTTCGGGAGCGAACACCTGACGGTGGACGCATACCCAGACTTTTGCCAGGTCCCGGCTCCACCCGTCAGGGGCCTTCCCTGGCCCCCTCTGCACTCGCCCGTTCCCTTCAACACAACTCAGGCCTCGGTCTCCGGGCCCTTCATGGGCAGCTCGAGCGTGAAGGTGGCGCCCTGTCCAGGCCCCGCGCTGGCGCAGGTGAGCTGCCCCTTCATCTCCGCGGCGGACAGAGCGCTGATGTGCAGGCCGAAGCCGTGGCCTGTCCTCTTGGTGGTGAACCCCTGGGTGAACAGCCGCGGCAGGTTCTCCGGGGCAATGCCCTTGCCGTTGTCGGCCACCTCGAGCAGGAGCCGCTCCCCGCCCTGGACCGTACGCACACGGATGAGCAGCTGTCTGTCCTCCGTGTCGCTCTCCGCGAGCGCGTGCCGGGCATTGCTCAGCAGGTTGATGAGGATCTGCAGCAGCTTGTGCCGGTCGACGATGAGGGGCGGCACGTTTTCGTACTGGCGCTCGATGCGGACGCCCTGCCGCTCGAAGGAGACCGCGTTCAGGCGCAGGGCTTCATCGATGAGCTGGGGAAGGTGGAGGGACTCCAGCGCCCCAGCGGTACGCGCGTGCTTCTGCTGCATGGTGACGATGGACTTGATGTGGTCCACGCTGTCGCTCAGCGCGTGCATCTCCTGCAGCATCGCCTCGCGCTCCTGCTGAAGCTGGTCCGCCAGCGCGATGAAGTAGCCCGGGAGCTTCTGTCCCCGCGGATCGGCGGAAAGAAAGCTTCCCATGTCCGCGGAGTGCTCGCGCAGCAGTTCCACGGCCCTGCGCAGGCCCGCGACGCGAGACTGTCGAAGCTGGTCGATGACGAGGCCCGTGGAGATGTTGACGCTGTTGAGGGTATTGCCCACGTTGTGGAGCACCCCGGTGGCGATCTCGGCCATGCCCGCCTGGCGCGACACATCCACCAGCGTGCGGTGCATCTCGGTCAGCCGGAACTCCGCCTCCTGGTAGGCGGTGACGCTCTGGCGCAGGGCCGCGAGTGTGCGCTCGAGTGAGGACTGGACCGAGTCCCGCGCGCTGCTGTGCAACCAGCCCAACATCCAGGCGGTCAGAAAACAGATGCAGTTGAGGCCGTGCAGTGGCCAGAAGTTCACGTCCACCTCGGGAACACGGCTCGCCTGGTAGAAGGGTTGGAGGATGCCCTGAACCACCACCAGGCCCAGGGTGATGACCAGCCCCAGCCGAGGCCCCATCAAGTACACCGCCAGCGCGGGCACCATCATGTGCGCGCTGTACGTGCTGATGTACGGGACTCCTTCAATCGTCGCGGTGAAGCCGACCAGGGCCAGGCAGATGTTGATGCACAGCAGCAGGGACGGAGGCGTAGGCGAGGAAGTCCAGCGAGCCAACACCATCGTTCCCAAATACCCCAATATCGTGAAGGCCATGATCCGCTTGCTGGCCGGCTGCGGCACCACCACCAGGGCCAGCAGGGCGAACAGCAGCAGGAAAGCCGTGGCGCCCATCAGCACCCGGTAGCGCACCAACTCCAACGGTGAAGCCTCTCGCTGCCTCTGCGAGAGCAGCCAGTCCAGCAGGGGCAAGGCCCTGGGGCGCGGACTCCCCGGCTCCGGTGGGGTGGGCGCGGATGGTAGGGGTTCGGGAACGGAAGGGCTCACCATAGCGACGAGTGAACCACGGGAAGGGCGTAGGAAGCTGCTATACACTCGAGGTTGCGGAGCCAGCGCATGGCTGCTCCAGGGAGCCGTGCCGATGAAACACAAAAACCCGACGACAGTGACAGTGACCGGCCCCGCGGGGCGACTGATTGCAACCACGGAGGGCGAGGGCGGACTCCCCGTCCTCTTCGTGCATGAAATCTCCGCCGACCGGACCCACTGGGCGGAGACGCAGCAGCACTTGGACACCCGCAGCATCGCGTTCGATCTGCGCGGGCTGGGCGAGAGCGGCGGCTCTCACGGTCCCTTCGGGGTTGAGGCGGCCGTGGAGGATGTCACCGCGGTGGCTGACGCGCTGCTGCCCCAGCCCTTCGTCCTGGTAGGCCACGGCTTCGGGGCCTCGGTCGCTGGCGCTTTCGCCTCGTACTACCCCGAGCGGCTCGCCGGGCTGCTCTACGTTGAGCCGGTAGCGGACCTGCGCGCAACCCCGAAGTCCGATGTGGAGGCGTGGCTCGAGAACTTCACCGAAGCCAAGTACCCCAGCTTCCACGAGCACTGGCTCGAGCCGCTGCTGATCAACGCGAAGGAGGCCACGCGCGGCAAGGTGATGAACTCGCTGCGCACCTCGCGGCGCGAAGCGATCGCCGGAAACATGGTGTCACTCTTCAACTACAACCCGAACGAGGCCTTCGAGAACTTCAAGGGCCCCATCCATGCACTGGTGGCCACCGCGGGCCCGGAGACGATGGTGGGCCAGCGGCCCGCACTGTCCCGCTCGGTGGCGCCGAACACCAGCCACTGGCTGATGCTGGACTCGCCGAAGTGGTTCCATGCGGAATTGGTGCGCTTCCTCGGGCAGTGCAAGCCAGGCCACTGAGTCCCGCTATGTCTTGCGGAACACGATCACCTACACCGCATCTACCGAGAAGCGGGACATGAACATGGAGCGCCGGCCGAGGTGGTAGGTGAGCGCGAAGTCCGCGAAGTCGTACGCACCGGGCCTGGGAAGCTGGAAGCTCCGGGCCGCCGAGAGCTGCGCGCACGAGGCCACCAGCGCCATGTGCGTGAAGGCCTGAGGAAAGTTGCCCAGCGCCTCACCCGTCCCTGGCACCGCCTCCTCCGCGTAGAGGCCCACGTCGTTGGCCAGGCCCAGCAGGCGCCGCAGCAGCGACTCTGCCTCCTTCGTCCTTCCCGCGTGCACCAGGACGTCATGCAGCCAGAAGGAGCACAGCAGGAACGTGCCTTCTCCGCCTCGCAGGCCGTCCGGCGCGTGGTAGCGGTACAGCAGCCCCTGGTTCTCCAACTGCTGGCGCACCACCTCCACCGTGCGGCTCATCAAGGGGTGCGCCACCGGGAGAAAGCCCAGGGCGGGCAGCTGCAACACCGAGGCATCCGCTCGATCCGAGCCCACCGACTGAGGGAACCACCCGAGGCGACTGCCCTCGCGCAGCAGGTACTCCCGGAGCTGCTCGCGCTCGCGCACCCAGCGTCCCACCGGAGCCGCGAACCGCCGCGCCCGGGCGATGCGCACCGCCCGATCCAACGCCACCCAGCACAGCAGCTTCGAGTGGATGAAGTGGCGGGGCTCGTCGCGAATCTCCCACAGTCCCTGATCCGGCTGGCGCCACCGCTCGCACACGCCATTCACCAGCTTGCGCAGGAAGTCCCAGCTCTTGGGCGCCACCTCCCCGCCCATCTTCGAGAACAGCCACGCCGCCTCCAGTACCTCTCCGAAGACATCAAGCTGGAGCTGCTTCACCGCGCCATTGCCGATGCGCACCGGCCGTGAGCCCCGATGGCCCTCCAGATGGGCCAGCTCCACCTCCGGCAGCAGGCGGTGGCCGGCGATGTCGTACATGATTTGAATGTCCTCGACGCGTCCGGCGCTGGTACGCCCCAGCCAATGCCGGAAGGCGATCGCCTCCTCCTGGTAGCCCAGCAGCATCAGGGAGATGAGCGTGAGCGTGGTGTCCCTCAGCCAGGTGTAGCGGTAGTCCCAGTTGCGCACGCCGCCCGGCTCCTCGGGCAGGGACGTGGTGGGCGCCGCCACGATGGCGCCCGAGGGCACGTACGTGAGCGCCTTGAGCACCAGCGCCGAGCGGCGGACCTGGGGCGCGTACTCGCCCTGGTAGGCGCAGTGGGAGATCCACCCTCGCCAGAAGGCCACTGTCTCCTCCAGGCGCTGGCGCAGCGCGGCGAGGTCCGGCATGTCCTCCGGGGTGCGCTCGACGAGCGAGGAGCTCCAAGCGGCCTCCACCCAGGCCTCGTCTCCGGCCCGCAGGCGCCAGCGCGCACGCAGGGCATTCTCATGCGCCGTCAGCGGGCGCGTGGCCGTCACCCACAACGCGTCCGCGCCCCCCACCAGCTCCGCCGTATGAGGCGAGGTGAGGCGGATGCTCGGAACGAAGGCCCCGTACTCGAAGCGTGGCGCCACCACCACGCGCGTGAGCACCTCGCCGCCCACGCATCGCAGCCGCCGCAGCAGCGAGTGCCGTGTTCCCAGCCGGGGGCCGCGCGCCCGGGCAGGCCGGATGGGCATGCAGTCCGTCACCTCCAACACCCCGGCCGGCGTGGTGAAGGTGGTGACGAGCACGTTGGTGTCATCGATGTAGCGGCGGGTGGACTGGGATGGGCCCTCGGGGCTCACCCTGAAGGCGCCCCCCCGGTGCACATCGAGGATGCGGCAGAACACCGCGGGCGAGTCGAACCGGGGAAAGCACGCCCAGTCGATCGAGCCGTCACGACCCACGAGCGCCGCGGAGTGGCAGTCTCCGAGCAAGGCGTAATCGTCAATCCGCTGCCGCATCCCGCCTCCTGGAGCCGCTGCCTCTCCCTTGTCATTGAGGACGAGGCGAGGCCGTTGCAACCCAAGGCCAGGCAAGGCCCGCGAGAAAGCGGGGGCTCGCTCCCGCGCCAGGTTGGCGGCCCCGGGTTGTGCGGGAAGGGCCCCTCTTTTTTCCAGCAGGCGCAGCACCCGGTGGCGTACGACTAGCCAAGCGCCAGCACCAGACAGAGCAGGGTGAGCACCAGCGCCACAGGCGTCATGGTGTATCGCTCGGGCATGCTGCGCGAGATGGCATTCATGACGATGCCCAGCGCGAAGTAGCCCGTGAGTCCCCAGAGACCAACACCCTCGATGGCGCCTCCGGGGAGGAGCGCGATGATGCCAGCCCGCTCGAGCACGAGGGTGGCGAAGATGCCGTAGAGCAGGATCGAGATGGCACTGCCGACGCGAAACCCTGTCGGCAACACGCGATGCTGTCCACCCCACGCGAGGTGGCCCAGAGGCAGCCCCGCTATCAAGAGTGCCTGGAAGATCGTCAGCCCAGCGAAGATCACACAAGCGAGAACCGCGGCGAATACCAGCATCGGGGCCTGATGCTACCGTGGCGGACGAGCCTTCGCAGCACTCCCGTACCTTTCGGAGGCTCAGGGCTTCGGGCCGGCCGAGCGACACTCCATACGTGGAGCAGGCTACCTGCCACTGGAGAGGGAGCTGGGACCGCCGGGGTGAGCGTCCGGAAAGCGCGGCTGCGCGGTCGCGACACTTGCTCCGGGGAAAACGGGCTGCGAGCCTGCCTCCTCCACCTGTTTCGGAGACTCAAGGTGATTGCTCCTGGACCGACCCTCGAAACCCCGCGCCTCATCCTGCGCCCTACGGCGGCGGAGGATCTGGAAGGTTTCGTGACACTCATGAGCGACCCGGAGTCCGCGCGCTTCATTGGTGGCGTGCAGCCGCGCTCGCTGGTCTGGCGAGGCATGCATACCTTCGCGGGCGCGTGGACGCTGCAGGGCTACTCCATGTTCTCCGTGCTCGAGAAGGCCACGGGCCGCTGGGTGGGGCGCGCCGGTCCCTGGCAGCCGGAGGGCTGGCCGGGGCCAGAGGTCGGATGGGGCCTGCTGCGCGAGTTCTGGGGACGCGGCTACGCCACCGAGGCGTCAGCGGCGGCCATGGACTGGGCCTTCGAGCACCTGGGCTGGCCCCAGATCATCCACTCCATCGCTCTGGAGAACACCGCCTCCCAGCAGGTGGCCCTGCGGCTGGGCTCGCGCCTGCTGGGCCCCGGGAAGCTGCCGCCGCCCTACGAGACGACTCCGATCGAACTCTGGGGCCAGGATCGCGACACCTGGAGGGCCAGGCGCAAGGAAGCGCGGTGAGGCCCACCGGCTCCTGCCGCACCCGCGGGTCACCCGCGTGTATCGCGAGATGCTCCGAGCGGCGGGTTCGATTGCCGCTGCTTCCATCCCGAGAGGCCCAGCAATCTTAAGAGGTTGCTGGGCTTCTTGCTTCCCACTGGTTCTTCATGTGTCCCCTATGGACCCCTCTGGCGTCTCTAGCCCAGAGCGGCACGCGGCTGGGGGGCCGATCCAGCTTGCTTGCGCGATGATTCAGCAAAAGGGTATGCATGGGTTTGCTGTTCAACGAAAGGCAGAGGTTGTGAAAACTCAATCAAGGCTCGTCCTCCCGCTCCTACTTGCAGCCGCTACAATGATTGCAGTATGGCCTGCATCCTCAATCGCAGGCGATCAATGCGGCACATCGGAATGTAATACTGGCAGCGCTTGCTGCACGGGGGTGTACACCCGATGCTACAATCCAAATACACATACGTGTGACAATGGGTGGATCTGTACCCCCGGCCGGTACGCGTGCCCTCGGGCAGACCTCGCTGCAGCCACATGCTGCCTCCCTGAACAGTACTGTCAGCAACTCTCCAACGGAGGTGCCACGTGTCGCGACACGTGCTCCGCCGTGGGTGAGACTCCTTGTGGGACCTTCTGCTGCAGAGCCGGTCAAACCTGTAATAGCAATACGAACACCTGTGAGTAGCAGTTTGGCACTGCGGCAGAAATCCCGGTGTCTCACGGCGACGTAGACCCGAATGCCGCTCTGGGCTTTGCCGTGGAAAAGAGGGGCACGGGCTTCAGCGATCTGCTGCCGCTGAAACCGTGCTCGCTGGGCTCCCAAGAGGGAGAGGAGGAGGCGGGCGAGGCGCCCCAGGCAACTGCGCGGCGTCCTGTCGAGAAGCCGCTCCGCCACGCTTCCATCCGCACTTGGGTGAGCCGACCCGCCATGGCGGGCTCATCGCCATCCTCGCTCCGGCAAGCCATGAGAGCAGAAACGCATGCGCTCCGTGCCGATAGAGCCGATGCCCCTTGCCGCAGCAGCCCCGGCACAGGACTCCTCCAGCGGGAGCGAGCTGCACGTTCAAGGACGGCCCCAACAGCGGTGAGCCACACTGCCCTGGAGGGCCTAACGGCGGGAGGTGGGCAGCCCCCGCCATGTTGCACGTATGTCGCAGGAGCCTGCGGAACGGCTTGGAACAGGGCGGGACAGGAGGGGACGCGGAGGGATATCGACTCCGAAGCATTCCGGGCGGTTACGAGGTAAGGGCGCGATTCTGCTAGAGGTTTCGCACCGCCCGGCGTGGGTTCGATTCCCGCCGCCTCCACTCCGTATCTCTCGGGGGCTCAGGGCTTCGGGCCGAAAGGATTGAGCGCCCCAGAGAAGGGCGCCGGTCCGTCGTTGCCGGCGGTGTAGGCGAGCATCAGCAACTCACCGAGGGGCCGCGGGATGGGAATGCGCGCCACCATCTCCCACTGCCGCGCCTCCGTCTCGTACGGGGAGAAGGTCAGCACGCGCGAGTTGTCCGCATCTCGCGCCATCCACCGCCCTCTCGGCTCCTCGGTGAGGGTCAGCTTCTGCTGCGGCAGCGCGAGGTGCAGGCGCTGGTCTCCCCCCGTCACGACGGCCACCTCCTGCCCCTGGGCATCCAGCAACCGCCGGGTGCCTCCCTGGGCGAGGGGTTGCTCCCCCAGGGAGCGCAGGCGCAACTGCCCTTCCTGATGCAGGCGCCAGCCGCCGTCAGAAGCCTCCTCCCGCTCGAGCGTGAAGAGCGGCTCTCTGCCAGGCTCGCGGCTCGCCACCGCCCGCTCGAAGCCGGGGCCAGGCTCCCATTGCAGATAGAAGATGCTGAGCGTCGCCTCTGCTTCCTCGCGCCACCGGGGATTGACCTTCAGCGCCTCGTAGACGACGTGCACGTCTGAGTCCCTGGCCTGAAGAATCGTGATGGGCTTGCCGAGCGAGAGTTCAGCATCCACGCTGACCAGCATGGTGCCGATACCCGAGGCCATGGCCGCGTGCATCGGGTCGAACTCCTCGCGGATGGCGTGGGTCCGCAACTGTCCGTCCTCATCCAGCCAGGCGTAGGACGCGCCCACGGTTCGGCCCTCGGTGTCGGGCAGCTCCTCGTAGTCATAGACGACGCCCTGGGTGGCGAAGCCGTGCAGCAGCAGCGGCTTGAGGAGCGAGCGGTAGCGCTCGTAGCGCAGGTACCCTGTCGTACCCCAGACATCCGGCCGGGGCGGCGCCACCGCCAGCTCGGGCGGGAGCGGCCGTTCCTGACGCAGCTCGCGCAGCCTCTCCTCCACGCTCTTCGGCATGAGGCGGGCAGGCTCCCATAGGTGCCGCTACTCCTGCAAATCCCCAGGGTCTGAGGTGGGCACAGTCTTCTTGGGAGGCACGTGCGCAGGAACAAAGCACTTGCCTTGAAACGGTACGTAGCCGCTCTCCACGCATTCCTCCGCGGACATCGAGGGAAACTCCACCCAACAGCCACCATTGATGGGGACCTGCCTGCGCCCCAGGCACCGGCCTTTCTCATCGGGCCGGGCCTGTCCTGGGCGCGGCACGGGAAGAGGCTCCTGGGCGATGGGCTTGTTCTCCTCAAGGGACGGAGTGGAAGTTTGAGGTTCAGTGGGTGAGGTGTCTCCTACCGCCACGGTGCCCGCGTCCGGGGCCTGGGCGTTTGAAGCCCAGGGCACCCACTTCGAGTTCCAGAGCCACACCGCGCACGCTCCCGCCGCCGCCAGGGCCAGCCAGGGCTTCCAGGCCCGTGTCCGCCCAGGGGATGTGGAACGCTCAGGGATCTCCGCCCCACCCGCCGCAGTCTCCAACTCCTCGGCTACCTGCGCCGCCGTCCCTCGCGCCTCCGGCTCGTCCGACAACAGGCGGACCATGACGTCCCGCAGCAGCGGCTCCACCTGGGGGTTGCTCTCCAACTGCGGCCGGAGGTCCGGCCCTCTCACCTGCCAGGTGCCTTGCTCATCCTGCTTCGCATCGAAACCCGGCGGGTACTGGCCCATCACCAGCCGATAGGCCATCACTCCCAGCGCGTACAGGTCATCCGCGGGCGTCGGCGCGTAATCGCCGTCCGCATGGTGCAGCGAGCGCAGGTACACCCGCCACGCTTGCGGGGAGAGGTATGCCAGCGTCACCGGCGGCAGCGCCTGCCAGGTCAACCGCTCCGCTCCCTGAAAGTGGCACGAGCCGAAATCGATGAGCACCGCCCGCTGGTCAGACAACCGGACTAACACGTTGTCGCCCTTGACGTCCCGGTGCACCGCTCCGGCCGCATGCACCGCCTCCAGCGCTCGCGCCACCTGTGCCAACACCCGGCACATCTGCTGTCCCGTGGGCGCGTGCTGCTCAGTCCAGGAATACAGCCCAACGCCCTGCACCCACTCCATGACGAAGTACGGGTACTCGCCCACCGAAGCCCGCAGCGGCCCTCCCCGGTCCAGCAGCCGCGGAATGCTCGGGTGGCTCAGCCGTGACAGCAGTTCCACCTCGCGTTCCATCCGCGCGTTCCACAGCAGCAAGGACACCTTGAGCGCACCGGGCTCCGAACGCCTCCAGCCTCTGCGCTCGGCGCGGTACACGGCTCCGTAGGCGCCCTCGCCCTGAAAGGCCTTCACTCGCCACGCTTTAACCCGGGTGCCTGGCACCAGGGGATGCACGGGCCGCTCGGAACTCATTCCCCTGCGGCCTCTGCGTGCCTACGCCGGCCTGGGGATGGGGGAACCACCAGGACGTCGCACGGCACCTCCCGGAGAACGTCTCCTGCCACAGTCCCGAGCAGCACGTTCAAGCCCAGGAAGAGGTCGCGGAGCGTGCTGCCACCCCCGCGGCCCATCACGATCAGCTCCGCCTTGCGCGAACGCGCGAGCCTGGCGACCTCCGCCGCCGGGGTGCCCACCGTGACGCGCGGGACGACCCGGACACCCTCTGGAAGCCTGGGCACCAGCTTGCTCGCGGCGAGTTCGAGCGCCTGCTGACGGCCCTGAGTCACTTTGGACATTGCGTGAGTCTGCTCGCCGCCATTCCCGGCCACAAGCCTTCAGCCACCCGTTGCTCCTTGGGCCGGGTGAGTCGGCCAGCTCCTTCAGCGCGGCCTCCCTTCACGCTCACCTCCGGACAGAAACTTCCTGCCGCAAAGCCAGACAATGGCGTGAGTCTGCTCTCAGCAGGCTCGCACCGGCCATGACTGGCGCGCTGCGACAAGAATTGCACATGAGCTGACGGAAAAGACAAACGCAGGCGAAGGAAAAAGCGAATGAATCTTTCCAGTTTGACATTTAAGCCAAAGAGATTTTGAAAGGTACACCTGGCGGGTCGTGCGCGGGCCCGTGCGCTTCTGGACCACCGCGCTGATGGAGCAAGCGTCATGATCAACACGGAACCCCTCCCCGCGGCCTGGCGGCACCGGTGGCTGGCGGCAGGCCTGGCCTGGCTGCTGGCGGCCTGCTCGCCCGAAGACCTGTCCCTGACCCCGGAGCCGCCAGCGCAGGAGGCGCTGGAGACAGTCGAGCAGGGCTCCGCCGTCACCTGGACCCTGGGGGCGCGCTATGACTCCACCCGCACCAACATCACCTTCCGGGTGTTCTCCTCGCGCGCCACGAAGATTGACGTGTACCTCTACTCCCAGGCGCAGGGGGCGCAGGAGCGGCTGGTGCGCTCGCTGACGCGGGACACCACCAACAACGTGTGGAGCGTCACCGTGCCGGTGTCCAGCCTGGGTTTCACCGGGCCGGTGTACTACGGCTACCGCGCCTGGGGCCCCAACTGGCCCCACAGCACGAGCTGGACCAAGGGCTCCTCCGCCGGCTTCATCGCGGACGTGGACGCGCAGGGCAACCGCTTCAACCCCAACAAGCTGCTGCTGGACCCCTACGCGCTCGAGGTGAGCCACGACCCGACCAACTCTTTCACCCGCGACGGCTCGGTGTATGGCTCGGGCACCAACGGCACCACCGTGCTGCGCACCCTGGACAGCGGCATCCACGCCCCCAAGGGCATCGTGCTCTCCGAGGACACCTCCAGCTTCGGCACCAAGCCCACCCGCTCGCTGAAGGATGAGATCATCTACGAGGTGCACGTGCGCGGGCTGACCATGAACGACCCGAGCATCACCACCTGCCGCGGCACCTACCAGGCGGCGGGGCAGAAGGCGGCGGCGCTGCGGGCGCTGGGCATCACCGCCATTGAGCTTCTCCCCGTGCACGAGGCGGAGAACGACCAGAACGACAACACCGTCAACAGCACCGCGGGGGACAACTACTGGGGCTACATGACGGTGAACTACTTCGCCCCGGACCGGCTCTACTCGTGCGACAAGAGCCCGGGTGGCCCCACGCGTGAGTTCAAGGCCATGGTCAAGGCCTTCCACGACCAGAGCATCAAGGTCTATGTGGACGTGGTGTACAACCACACCGCCGAGGGGGGCCTGTGGTTCGACGGCAACCGCAACGTCATGAACCTCTGGTCCTGGCGTGGCCTGGACAACCCCACCTACTACACCCTCACCAGTGACTTTCAGTTCCCCTGGGACAACACCGGCACGGGCAACAACTACAACACCTTCAACCCGGTGGCGCAGGACCTGATCGTGCACTCGCTGCGCTACTGGAGAGACGTGCTGGGCGTGGACG
>DASVVJ010001105.1:0-5176 GCA_036389955.1 Myxococcaceae bacterium | reverse complement strand
ACATCCGGGAGGGCAGGAAGGACTTGGAGGCTGTGTAGGCTCGCTGGGAGAGGTGGCCCACGGTGTACCGCACCGCCACGGCCGGGTGGCTCACCAGCTCGAGCACGAGCCGCGCCACCTGCTCGGGAGCAATCCCCGCCCGCTCCTCCTTCTCGATGATGCGTAAGGCCGCCTCGAAGCATGCTCGGTAGGCAGAGCCTGGAGCCGACTGGCGCGCCTGGATGCGGTTGTCGGTGATGAGCGTACGCACGTCCCCGGGCTGGATCAGGGTGGCCTGGATTCCGAAGGGGGCCACCTCCTGGCGCAGGCTCTCGGTGAAGCCCTCCAGGGCGAACTTGCTGGCGCTGTAGAACCCCTGAAAAGGCAGCCCCACGGCACCACCCAGCGAGCTGACGTTGATGATGAGGCCTGAGCCCCGTGCACGCATGGACGGGAGCACGGCCTTGCAGACGCGCACGGTGCCCATGAAGTTGGTGTCGAGCTGCTGCTGCGCCTCTTCGAGGGTGGTGTCCTCGATGGAACCCGCCAGGGCATAGCCAGCGTTGTTCACCACAACGTCGATGTTGCCCGACTCGGCGAGGATCGCCTTCACCGCGCTCTGCACCGAGTCGTCCCGGGTGACGTCCATCTCCAGCATCCGATACCCGGGGGGCGTGGCGGAGGGCCTGCGGCTCGTCCCATAGACAGTGTGGCCCTCCGCGGTCAGCAGCTCGGCGCAGGCCTTGCCGATGCCAGACGAGGCTCCTGTGATGAGGACAACCTTGCTGCTCGGTGGGCGCATCGCTCTGGCCTCCAGGGTTGGCGTATCTCACGCCAGGAAACATTTCTGCACATCATGCGACACTCTTAAAGAAGCCTTCTTCGGGCTGCTCACCCCCCATTTCGAGGAGAATGTTTATGTCCGTCGGTGGAATCAGCTCCGGTGGTGGCAGCTCGCGGGCTCAGGAGACCAAGGAGTCCAAGAGCGAGAAGAAGGACAAGAGCGAGAAGAAGGATAAGAGCGAGAAGAAAGAGGACTCTCGCGAGGCGGAGCGGGCCCGGGAGAAACAGGAGAAGGCCCGCGCTGACGCCGAGGACGCCCGTCGCAAGGCCGAGGAGCGCGTCAACCAGCTCCGTACCCAGACGCAGAAGACCCGCACGCAGGAGCTGAAGCTCCCCTCCTTCACGGAGACGCCAAAGAACGTCCCGGAGCAAACCCGGGCCAACACCCTGACGGGCCGCACCTTCACCCCGGGGGAGATGCAGGCCTTCAACACTCAGCAGTCCCGCCCCCCCGCCGCTCAGCAGCCCGCCACGGCGCAGGCTCAGAGCACCGGCGCCCAGTACCAGACCTTCTCGACCAACCAGGCCCAGGGCCCCAGCGGCGCCGGCACCACGCAGGTCACCGCGCAGCAGAACGCTCAGGCGGTCAACGACGCGGCGCGGCGCAACCCGGCCGAGGGCGCCAGGAAGCTCGAGGAGTTCCTCAACGGCAACACCGATCCGGCCTACCGCGAGGAGCTGCTCAAGGCCTCGAAGCCCGCCCTGGAGACGATCGGCCGGGAGGCCTCGAAGCTCGGCGGCACTCAGCAGCAAGAGGCTGATCGCGCCGCCGCCCTCACCACCCTGGCCCGCATTGGCCAGACGGTGTCCAAGGACTCCAACAGCGCCGCTTCGCTCAAGGCGCTGGCCAGCGGCGTGGCCACCGGCGTCTCGAATGAGGAGTTCTTCCTCGGCGGTCAGGCGATCGAAGTCGGCCTGCGCCAGGGCATCAGCGAGGCGGAGAGCACCTTCTTCGCCTTCGCGCTCACCAGCGAGCTCAAGGCGCAGAACAAGCCGACTGCCGCCGCCTCGCTCACCGACACCACCTGGTCCGCGATCAACGGCATGCGCGCCGAGTTCGATCGGGCCGCCGACCTGGCCAAGCGGCTCGGAAATGACCTGACGGCCATTCTCACGCCGGCGGGGCTGGCGCTCAGTGACTCGGAACTCGCCGCCGCCACGCAGAAGTTCGGCACGCTGAACGACCACGCCTCGATCATCAACGACCACGAGACCCAGGCGGCCCGCCTCCTCAAGACGCTCGAGGGCATGCAGGTGGCCGCCCAGGACCCGGCCAACCAGCGCGATCCCCGGTTCCAGGAGCGCCTGGACGCGGCCGTCGCGGACGTGGGCCGCGCGGGAGAGACCAAGAAGGGCGCCGAGTGGATGCAGGAGCAGGTCGCGGATCTCGCCAAGCCGGGCCCCTCGTTCCTGCAGACCGTCGTTCCCCTGGTGCGCAACAACAAGGACACCATCGAGATGATGACGATGGCCGTGTCCAAGGGCGTGGGCCTGGCCGCCATGGACCTGGCCAGCGCGGGCCGCCTGCACCTGCCCGCGGGCCGCCAGCAGCTCGAAAGCCTGATCAACGGCTTCAGCACCTTCACCAGCCTGGCCACCGGCGCCAACGCCTCCAAGGTGAAGGACTTCCTGCAGGACTTCCAGCAGTTCCGGCCCGGCATGAGCGCCAATGAACTCCGCACGCTCACCGCGAGCATGGAGGAGAAGCTGGCCGGCATCGACACCGGCGCCCCGCTCCTCGCCAAGGAGGGAGTGCCAGGACAGGCGCTGCGCGGACTGGGTGTGGCCCTGGCCGCCGCCAGCGCCCTGCAGACGGTGCAGCAGGCCGGCTCGTTCACGGACCTGGAGCTGTCGCAGAAGCTCGCCGTGGTGGGTGACAGCATCAGCGCGGGCACGGATGGCGCCGGGCTGGTGCTGGACATCATGGGCAAGGCCGAGCTGGGCAGCGTGCTGGGCCGGGTCTCCGCGGTGGGCGGACTCATCACCGCCGTGGCCGATGGTGTCGCCGCGATGGATGCGGCACGGCTCGGCCTGTATGGCGAGGCCGTCGGCAACGGGCTGACGTCGGTGGGCGGTGGAATCCTCGCGGCGGCGGCCCTGGCTCAGAGCTTCCCCGTGGCCGGGCAGATCATCGGCGCGGGGCTGCTCGTCACCGGCATCGCGGTGAAGGCCATCATCGAGAATCGGCACCAGGCCGAGCTGAACGCCGAGCAACTGGAGATGTTCAGGGCGGCCGGTATCACCGATCCGGACCTGATCGAGACGCTGGCCAACGCGGACATCGAGCGCATGCAGGAGCTGCGGAACGAGCTGGGCATGTCCGCGGAGGACATCCGGGATCTCGGCACGCAGTTCTCACTGCTGCTGACCGACGGCTCCAATCGCGGCCTGAACTTCGACAACTTCATCAACCTGGCCAAGGGCAGCAACATGTCCGGGGATGAGGTGCACCAGCTGCTCACCGAGGCGATGACGCGCGACGGGGGCTCTGTGGAAGACTCCTACCTGCTGATCAACTACATGATGCGCACTTCTGGCGGCCACGCCATGACCCCCGAGCAGTGGCGCAGCCAGATGGCGCGCGACAGCGATTCGGTGCCGGATGAGACCTTGAGCCGCGTCCTGTCCAATGCCGTCAGGTTCCTGGATGACCGTCAGTAAGCCGGCCGCGCCACGCCAGGCGGTAAACCTGGCATGGCGCCCGCCCCTTCTGGCCCACAGGGCGTCCCCTCAACTATGAAAGGGGCATGACCGAGCCCACCTCGTCTTCCAGCGCTCCGCCCCCCCAGCTCGGACGCGTCGCCTTCCATGCCGTTGCCTCCGGGCTGACTCCGCTCATCCCCGTTCCCTTCCTGGACGACTATGCCCTGCGTCAGGTGCGGGAACGGATGGTGCGCGCCGCGCTCCAGGAGCACAGCATGCCCACTCCGCAGAAGGCCGTGGCCGTGCTCGCGGGCTCGCACGTGTCCTCCAGCATCGGCGGCCGCATTCTCGGGATCCTCAAGTCGCTGGCGCTGCTGCCCGTGAAGAAGATCTTCCGCAAGGTCTTCCTCGTGCTGTGGGTCAAGGACTGCGTGGACATGGCCTCGCTCACCCTTCACCACGGCTACCTGCTTCAGCACGCCATGGCTCGCGGGGACCTGAGCGCCATCAATCTGGAGTCCGACGCACCCAGGCGCGTGCATGACGCCATCGTCGCCGCCTGCAAGGACATGGATGCGCGGCCCGTCAATCAGCTCCTGCGGCGGTTCTTCGCGGGCAGCCGGATGCTGATCTCCGAGGCGACCCAGGCGCTGATGAGCCCCCTGCGCGGCCAGCCCCGCGTCCCCGAGAAGGGCGAGGAGGCCGAGGTCGCCTCGCTGGCGGACCGGCTCGCCGCAGCCCTCTGGGAGCAGCGCGGCTACTTCACCTCGCTGGAGCAGCGCTACGAGAAGCACATGGGGCGCAGTTGAGCTCCCGGAAATGGCCTGGAACATGACCCGCATCTACCTCGTCCGCCACGGCCAGGCGTCCTTCGGCGCCCGCAACTATGACCGCCTCTCGCCCCTGGGCGAGCGCCAGTCGCTGCTGCTGGGCCAGCACCTCCAGCGCACCGGCTTCCGCGCCGACGCGTGGCTCAGCGGCACCCTCGATCGGCAGCGCTCCACGCTCGCCGCCATGCTCCAGGGACTCGAAGCAGCGGCTGCCACCGAGTCCTACGCCGCCTTCAACGAGTATGACCACGAGGCCATCCTCGGCGCCTACCTGCCTCGCGTCATGCAGGACATGGGGCTGTCACCCGATCAGCGCGTCACTCTCTTCGCCGACACCCGTCAGTTCCAGGACGCCTTCGCCCGCGTCATGCAGTACTGGGTGGACGGCACTTCCCATGAGCGCCCTCCCTTCGAAACGTGGGGAGCCTTCCAGCAGCGCATCCGTGAAGCCCTGAAGCGTCTGGCCAGCGCGGGCCACGAGCGCGTCGTCATCGTCACCTCGGGAGGCCCCATCTCCCTGGCGCTCCAGGCGGCGCTGGGCCTGACGCCCGAGAAGACCTTCTCGCTCAACTGGGCCATCCTCAACGCCTCGGTCACCGAGCTGCGCGTGCGCCAGGGCGCCCTGATGCTCGCTGGCTTCAACAACGTGGCCCACCTGGAGCTGGCGGGCGACCCGAGCCTCCTCACCTACCGCTGAGCCCTGGGCTCACAGCGGGGGCACCCGGATGATGATCAGCTCGGTATCGTCAGGACGGTCGCGCGCGATCCAGCGTCCGTCGTTACCAGGGAAGTTGTTGTCGCTCGCGATCAACAGCCTCTCGTTGTCGAGCACCTCGACGGTCTCGACGGACACCAGCGGAAACTGGAACGGGTCGCCCACT
>DASVVJ010001104.1:0-11020 GCA_036389955.1 Myxococcaceae bacterium | reverse complement strand
CTACGTGGTGAGCGTGCTGCCCAACCTCTTCATCACCGGCGCGCTCTTCTTCTCGCTGGCCGCGCTGACCCGGCGCATTCTCCCCGTCTACGTGGGCGCTGTGGTGCTCTTCATCGGCTACAGCATTGGTCCCAGCCTGCTGCGGGAGCTGGACGCCAAGTGGATCGCCGCGCTGGCGGATCCTTTTGGCCTCACCGCGATGCGCATGGTGTCCGAGTACTGGACGGTGGCCGAGAAGAACACCCGCCTGCTCCCGCTGGAGGGCTGGTTCCTGGTCAACCGGCTCGTGTGGATGACGCTCGGGGCCGCGGCGCTCGGCTTCACCTACGCGCGGTTCCAGCGCACGCACGCGCTGCCCGTCCGGGGCCAGAAGGAGCAGGCGCCTTCCTCCGAGCAGGAGCCCGCGGCCTCTGCCCGTGGGCTGCCCTCCGTCGCACGGGACTTCCGTGGCGCCACCTTCCTGCGGCTGCTGCCGCGGCTGGCCTGGCTGGATCTGAAAGAGACGGTGAAGAACATCTACTTCCTCGTCATGGTCCTGGCGGGGGTGCTCTTCGTCGGCATCACCTCGCGTGTGCTGGGGCTCCAGTACGGCACGACCACCTGGCCGCTGACGTACATGGTGCTGGAGCTGGTGAGCGGCACCTTCTCGATCTTCTACATCATCATCATCACCTTCTACTCGGGCGAACTCATCTGGCGCGAGCGGGACGCGAGGATGAACGGGCTGATGGACGCGCTGCCCACGCCAGGCTGGCTCCCGTATGTCTCTAAGCTGCTGGCGCTGATGGGCGTGCAGGTGCTGCTCACGGGCGTGGTGATGGTGTGTGGGCTGGCCGTGCAGGCCACCCGGGGCTACTACCAGTTCGAGCTGGGGCTCTACCTGACGGCGCTGTTCGGCCTGCAGCTGCCCTCGCTGTGGATGTTGTGTGTGCTCGCCGTGGGGGTCCACGTGGTGGTCAACCACAAGTACCTGGGGCACTTCATCATGGTGCTCTTCCTGGTGGCCGTTCAGCTGGCCACGCAGTTTGGCTTCGAGCACAACCTGTACAACTACGGCTCCGCGCCGGTGTACACCTACTCGGACATGAACGGCTTTGGGCCGTTCCTCCGGCCGTTCCTGTGGTTCAACGCCTACTGGGCGCTGGCCGCGGTGGCGCTGGCGCTGGTGGCCCACCTGCTGTGGGTCCGCGGCGCAGAGGAGGGCGCTTCGTGGCGGCTGCGCGCGGCGAAGGTCCGGCTCTCGGGCCCGGTGCGCGCCGGGCTGGCCCTGTCGCTGCTCGGCTTCGCGCTGGCGGGGGGCTACATCTTCCACAACACCAACCGCCTCAACCGCTATGCCACCCAGCGGGAGCAGCAGGCCGAGCGTGCGGACTACGAGAAGAAGTACAAGGCGCTGGCCGAGGAGCCCCAGCCTCGCATCGTGGCGGTGAAGGTCCAGACGGACATCTTCCCCCAGGAGCCTCGCGTCCGCTTCCAGGGCACCTACGGCCTGGAGAATCGCTCGGGCCAGCCGGTGAAGGCGGTCTATGTGAACCTGCCGACCGAGCCGGGGCTCCGGGTTCACCGGCTCTCCGTGACCGGGGTGGAGGTGCCCACCGAGCAGGACGCGCGGCTGGGCTTCTCCACGTACCGCCTGCCCGAGCCCCTGGCGCCGGGCGCGAAGGCGCAGCTGGCCTTCGAGCTCGAGTACGCCTACCCGGGCTTCAAGAACAGCACCCAGCACACCTCGGTGGTGGAGAACGGCACCTTCGTCAATAACGATCTGCTGCCACGCCTGGGCTACCAGGAGCGCTTCGAGCTCTCCGCGGAGGACGAGCGCCGCCGCTTCGGCCTGCCGCCCAAGCCGCGCATGGCGGACGTGAACGATGCGAAGGCGCGGATGAATACCTATATCGCCCCGGACGCGGACTGGATCTCGTTCGAGGCCACCGTCAGCACCTCCCCGGATCAGATCGCGCTGGCGCCCGGCTACCTGGAGCGAGAGTGGACCGAGGGCGGGCGGCGCTACTTCCACTACAAGATGGACCGCCCCATCCTGAACTTCTTCTCGTTCCTGTCCGCGCGCTGGCAGGTGAAGCGCGACACGTGGAACGGCGTGGCCATTGAGATTTATTACCACCCCGGCCACGAGTTCAACCTGGAGCGGATGAACCAGGCGGTGAAGGACTCGCTGGACTACTTCACCCGCGCCTTTGGCCCCTACCAGCACCGCCAGGTGCGCATCCTCGAGTTCCCCCGCTACGGTGACTTCGCCCAGTCCTTCCCCAATACGATCCCCTACTCGGAGAGCAGCGGCTTCATTGCCCGGGTGGATCCCGAGGATCCCAAGGACGTGGACTACCCGTATTACATCACCTCGCACGAGGTGGCCCACCAGTGGTGGGGGCACCAGCTGGCCCCCGGCAACGTCCAGGGCGCCACGCTGCTGGCGGAGACGCTGTCCCAGTACTCGGCGCTGATGGTGATGAAGCGCAAGTATGGGCAGGAGCGCATGGGCCGCTTCCTGCGCTACGAGCTGGACAGCTACCTGCGAGGGCGCAGCTTCGAACGCAACCAGGAGCTGCCCCTGGGGCGCGTGGAGAACCAGGCCTACGTGCACTACAGCAAGGGCAGCCTCGCCATGTACGCGCTGCAGGACTACCTGGGCGAGGACAAGGTGAACGAGGCGCTCGCCTCCTTGCTACGCAAGACAGCGTTCCAGCAGCCTCCGTTCACCCACTCGCCCGAGCTGATCGCCGAGCTGCGCGCGGTGACGCCCGAGCACCTGCGCTCCCTGATCGACGACCTCTTCGAGCGCATCATCCTCTTCGAGAACCGCGCGGTCACCGCCACCTCCACCGCGCTGCCGGACGGCCGCTTCGAGGTGACGTTCACCGCCAAGGCGCGCAAGGTGGAGGCGGACGGGCTGGGCCAGGAGAAGGAGCTCGCCCTGGACGACTGGGTGGACGTGGGCGTGCTCGACGCGGACGGCAAGCCGCTCTTCCTGGAGAAGCGCCGCATCCAGCAGGAGGACGTCCGCTTCACCGTGCAGGTGGGTCAGCGTCCCGCCAGAGCGGGGTTGGATCCACTCTACAAGCTGATCGACCGCAAGCCGGACGACAATACGGTAGCGGTGGAAGCACTCTGAGCCGAGCGCTTCGAGCTTCCGCTGGCAACAGAAGGACGTGGCCATCCTCGCCATCAAGTTCGAACGGATGGGCATCCCCAGGAGGACGGGGCGTACCTCGGCTTTGACTTCATGACGCTCAAGTCGATGGCCTCCACGATGACGCTCTAATCTACAGCGAGCCCCAGCTCGTCGTGTACCGCGGGCCGGGCCGCTCAGAGCGGGAGGTGAGGGACGCTCTCTTGGCTGGCTGTGGGCTCGTGCCCACACGATTCGTCAGGGGCAGAGCGTGCGCTTCAGTGCTAGGCCATGCTGCCATGTCCGGCGACTCACCCGTCCCGCCCCCCGGCGGCTTGCCCACCCTGCACTTCCCCCCCGAGCTCCCCATCTCGAGCCGGGTGGAGGACATCACCGCGGCCATCACCGCCCATCCGGTGGTCATTGTCGCGGGGGCCACCGGCTCGGGGAAGACGACGCAGCTGCCCAAAGTCCTGCTCGCCATGGGGCGCGGCCGCCCGCGCCAGATTGGCGTCACCCAGCCCCGGCGTATCGCCGCCACGAGCGTGGCGGCGCGCGTGGCACGCGAGCTGGGCACGGAGCTGGGCACGGACGTCGGCTACCAGATTCGCTTCGAGGACCGCTCGTCCCGGCAGACAGCCGTGAAGTTCATGACCGACGGGGTCCTGCTCGCGCAGATTCACAGCGACCCGCTCCTGAGCCGCTACGACACGATCGTGCTCGACGAGGCCCACGAGCGCAGCCTCACCATCGACTTTCTGCTGGGGTGGCTCAAGCGCATCCTTCCCAGGCGCCCCGACCTCAAGGTGGTGGTGAGCTCGGCCACCATCGAGACCGAGCGCTTCTCGCAGTTCTTCGGGGGGGCTCCGGTCATCCAGGTGGAGGGCCGTACCTTTCCGGTGGACGTGCTCTACGAGCCGCCCCCCGAGGACGCCGAACTCGCCGACTCCGTCGCCGATGCGGTGGCGAACGTGCTCTCGCTCGACCCGGACGG
Source organism: Myxococcaceae bacterium (assembly GCA_036389955.1). Classification (GTDB taxonomy): domain Bacteria; phylum Myxococcota; class Myxococcia; order Myxococcales; family Myxococcaceae; genus DATHBR01. Next base: position 6,902 of record DASVVJ010001104.1, on the reverse strand, counting down.
GGACGTCCTCGTGTTCCTGCCCGGGGAGCGGGAGATCCGCGAGGCCGAGAATGCTCTGAACGCGCGCGAGCTGCGCGGCACGGTGGTGCAGCCCCTGTATGCGCGCCTGTCGGCCGCCGAGCAGTCGCGCGTCTTCGCCACCATCCCCGAGCGCCGGGTCATCCTCGCCACCAACGTCGCGGAGACGTCGGTCACCATCCCGGGCATCGTGTACGTCGTGGACACGGGGGTGGCGCGCCTGTCGCGCTACGACCCACGCTCGGGCACCACGCGCCTGCACATCGAGCCGGTCTCCCAGGCCAGCGCCGACCAGCGCAAAGGGCGCTGCGGACGCGTGCGAGAGGGGATCTGCGTGCGCCTCTACGACGAGGCGAGCTTCACCGCGCGGCCCGCCTTCACCGACCCGGAGATCAAGCGCACCGGGCTCGCCGGGGTCATCCTGCGGATGAAGTCCCTCGGCCTCGGTGACGTCGAGGACTTCCCCTTCCTCGATCCGCCCCAGCCGAGGGCCATCGCCGAAGGCTGGCGGGTGCTCGAGGAACTCGGGGCCATCGAGGGCAAGGATCGCACCTTGACGCCTCTGGGGCACCAGCTCGCGCGCTTCCCGGTGGACCCGCGCATCGCGCGGATGATTCTCGCCGGCGCCGAGTACGGGTGCCTGGACGAGGTGCTCATCATCGCCGCGGCGCTCAATCTGCAGGACCCGCGCGAGCGGCCACGGGAGCTGGCGCAGAAGGCGGACGAGTTGCACCGGCGCTTCCGTGACGAGCACTCGGACTTCACGGGGCTGCTCAAGCTGTGGGCGTTCGTGCGCGAGGCCGAGGGCCGGGGGACGTCCCATCTGCGGCGCGTGTGCCGGGACAACTTCCTGTCCTTCCTGCGGGTGCGCGAGTGGCGGGACGTCCAGCGCCAGCTCGAGGAGACCGTCCGCGAGCTGCGCCTGCCGCGCAAGGGCCGGGGCGCCCCGTCGCGCGGGGACGCCCTGCACCAGGCGCTCCTCACCGGGCTCCTGTCCCGCATCGGCCAGTGGAATCCGGAGCAGCGCCACTATACGGGCGCGAAGCAGACGCGCTTCATGGTTCACCCCTCGTCGGCGCTCGCGAAAAAGCCCCCGGCCTGGGTGATGGCGTTCGAACTCGTGGAGACCTCCCAGCTGTTCGCGCGCACCGTGGCGAAGCTCGACCCGGAGTGGCTCGCGGCGGCGGCCCCCCACCTGCTCAAGCGCAGCTACTCCGAACCGCACTGGTCGGAGAAGTCCGCGCGCGCCGTGGTGAAGGAGAACGCGACCCTCTTCGGGCTTCAGGTCTTCAAGGAGCGCCCCGTGGCCCTGGCCAGCATGGACCCCGCCCGGGCCCGGCTGATGTTCCTCGAGCATGCCCTGGTGCGCGGCGAGTACCGCACCCGGGGGGCGTTCCAGGAGAAGAACCGCCAGGTGCTCGAGCGCGTGGCGCGCCTGCGGGACAAGGCCCGGCGCAGCGAGCTGCTCGACAGCGAGGCGCTGCTGACGTTCTTCGACCAGCGCCTCCCGGCGGACGTGACGGACGGAGCGAGCTTCGAGGTCTGGCGCCGCAAGGCCGAGGCGGCCGACCCCGACGTGCTCGTCCTCTCGATGGAGGATGCCCTCTCGCACGACCCGGACCTGTCCCCGGCGCACTACCCGGACGCCCTCACCCTGCACGGCGCGTCCGTGCCGGTGACGTACACCTTCGACCCCTCGGCCGAGGACGACGGCATCACCCTGAGCGTGCCGCTGCTGCTGCTCGCCCAGCTGCTCCCGGGTGAGCTCGACTGGACCATCCCCGGGTGGCAGCGGGAGAAACTCACCGCCCTGCTCGAGCAGATTCCCCGCGCCCAGCGCAAGCAACTGGGGCCGGTGCCGGACCTGGTCGATCGTCTCGAGAAGGAGCTGGTGCCCTTCCGAGGGCCGATGATTCCAGCGCTCGCGCGTGCGGTGTATCGGCTGTGCGGCGTGGACGTGCCCGAGGAGTCCCTCCGGGCCGATGCCGTGGCGCCGTACCTGCGCATCACGCTCCGGGTGCTCGACGAGCGGGGAAAGGAGCTCGCGCGGAGCCGCGACGCCGACGCGCTGCTCGAGCAGTACGGGGGACGTGCACGGGCGGCGCTGCGCAGCGCGGCACCGGCTTCGGACTGGGAGCGCAAGGGGCTGACGGCCTGGACCTTCGGCGAGCTGCCCCCCGTGGTCACCCGGCGGGTGGGCGGGCTCGAGGTCCGCAGCTATCCCGCGCTCGTCGACCGGGGCGCTGCTGTGGACCTGGTGCTGCTCGAGACCTCCGCCGCCGCCGACGCGGCCACGCGCACGGGGGTCCGCCGGCTCCTGATGCTCGCCGCGCGCGGACACGTGGCCGTCAGCGCCGCGCGCATGCCGCCGCCCTTCCCGTCCCTGGACAGCGCGCCGCCCGCGCGGGGCCAGGCCGACGCCTTCCGGGCGCTCGTCCTCGCACGCGGCGTCGACGAGGCGTTCAAGCTCGCACCGGGTGCGCCGCTGCCCCGCACGAAGGCGGCCTTCGAGGCGCTGGTCCGTGAGGGCTCACCGCGCATCGAGCTTGCGGCCCGGGACTGGGCGAACGCCGTCGTTGCCACCTCCTCGGAGCTCGCCGCGACGCTCGCTGCACTCAAGGCAGCCTCCAAGGGGCCGAGCGGCGCGGCGGCCGTGCGGGACATCCGCTCGCAGCTTGGGCACCTGTTCCCCGCGAACCTCATCGAGTGGATTGCCTTCGTACGCCTGCTGAACTACCCGCGCTACCTCCGCGCGGCCCAGGCCCGGCTGTCGCGTGCGGTGGCGAACCCCGGCAAGGACGCAGAGAAGGCCGCGCCCTTCACCCCCCTGTGGGAGACCTTCCTCGCCAGGCGCGCCACTGTGCGTGACCAGGAGGCGGCGCAGGAGCTGCGGTGGGCCTTCGAGGAGCTCCGCGTGGCCATCTTCGCTCCGGAGGTGACGACGCCCGTGTCGGTGACGGTGGCGAAGGTCGGCGCGGCCCTCGCGGCGCTGCGCTAGAAGCGAGTGGCTGTGCGTCCGCGAACTCAGCTCTTGCCAGGACTCGTGGATGCAGCGGCACGGTCGAAGCCCTGCGCAGCGAGACCGTTGGTGCGCCTACAACACCACCGGCCGCGAGCAATTCAACAACGGCAACTGGTAGCTGTAACCTCCGGCCTCCGTTACCGTCTTCAGGCGCGGGGAACGTTGTGTTCCTGCATTGAAAGTCGTTGGCCCGCCCGTCTTCTTGAACACCACATGCCCGCGAAAGCCTGGCAGGCCCTGGAGGAAGGCGCGCTGGAGGTGGCAAAGGCCTTGGCGGGTAGCCGCCGAGCTCGCGCGAGTCCAGGCTCCACGCCCGGAGCGCAGGGCTTTTCCCTGGCATCAGGTGGCTGGGGCCGTGCTGGTCCTGACCGTGCTGGCCGCTGGAGCACTGGGCCGGGTGCGGAAGTCTTGAGGGGAGCCCAAGCCAGGATCGCCCGGGTGTGCTAGTTCCTCTCGGGTGAGTTCCTCTTTCAAGTCCCTCGGCCTCTCTCCTGAATCACTCGCTGCGGTGCGGCGAGCCCGCTTCGCCTCGCCCACGCCGATCCAAGCCCAGGCCATCCCGCCGGCGCTTGCTGGGCGGGACGTCATTGGTTGTGCGGTCACGGGCACAGGCAAGACCGCGGCCTATCTGTTGCCTCTGGCCGAGCGCCTGGCCGGTGAACGGGGCCCGGCCGGGCTGGTGCTCGCCCCTACGCGCGAGTTGGTGCTGCAGATCGCCCAGGAGGCCGCCTTCTTCGGTGAGCCGCGCGGTGTCACTCGGGCGGTGGTCATCGGCGGCACGGACATGGGCGCCCAGGTAGAGGCGCTCCGTCAGCGGCCCTCCCTGGTGCTCGCCACTCCAGGCCGGTTGGCCGACTTGCTGAAGGCGGGCGCGGCGAATCTCTCGGCGGTGCGCATGCTCGTGCTGGATGAGGCGGACCGGATGCTGGAGATGGGCTTCAAGCCCGAGCTGGAGCAGATCCTCGCCGCCTTGCCCCGCGAGCGTCAGACGCTCCTGTTCTCCGCCACCCTCGGTCACAACGTGACCCGCTTCGCCCAGCAGGTGCTGCGCCGGCCCGTCCTGGTCGAAATTACTCCGAGCGGTACTCCCGCCGCGCGAGTCACGCAGCGGCTGTACGAACTCGAGGCGGCGGAGAAGTACCCGCTGCTGCTCAGTCTGCTCGCCAGGGACCAGCTGAGCGCGCTGGTCTTCACCCGCACCCGGGAGCGTGCCGAGCAGGTGCAGGAAGTCCTCAAGAGCGCGGGCCACAAGACCGCGGCCATCCACGCTGACCGCACGCAGGGACAGCGCAGACAGGCGCTCGAGGGATTCCGGCGAGGGCAATATCGCTGCCTGGTGGCCACTGACATCGCGTCGCGCGGGCTGGACGTGGAGGATGTCGGCCATGTCATCAACTTCGATCTCCCCCACGCTCCGGAGGATTACGTCCACCGGATTGGCCGCACGGCGCGAGCTGGCGCGAGTGGGCGCGCCTCGACCTTTGTCACGGAGCGGGACGAGGAGTCCGTGCGCGCCATCGAGCGCATCACGCGCATGAGCCTGCCGCGCGCCGAGGTACCTCGGGAGGACGCCGTCTTTGTCGAGGCGCTGGAGGAGTTTCAGGCCGGGAAGGAGGCCGCTGAGCCGGCAAAGTATGCGCTCCGAAGCGAGGGCACCGGCCGCGGCAGGCGTTTCAGCCGTCGTGAGGCGCCAGGCCGCGGCGGAAGTTCCGCTCGCGGCACGGCTCGTCCACAGAAGAAGGCGGAAGTCCCGCGCAGGGAGCGCTCACTTCCCGCGCGCCGGGGTGAAGGCGTGCACGAGCGGGAGCCCGCCCGTGGAGGGCGCACTCCACGCGGGCGGAAGACTGGCCACGAGAAGAGTGCCCCCCGTGGCACGCAGCGCCCGGGCGGCAAGGGAACAGGGCATAAGCGAGGGCCGCCGCGTGGGACAGGCCGCTCCCCGCGAGGCCATGGCGGCGGGGGACGGCGGGGCCGGTAGCGAAGGGGGCTCGCGCCACCGCACGTCCTCTCGTGAACCAGCGGCTCTTGGTTGAGAGCATCCCGCCACGCAGATGCCGCTCATCGTTTTATGGAGAATCAGTGTTCTTCAATCGCGCAAAAGGAATTCGCTTTCTCTCTCCCGAGCAGATCTCCGCTGAAGTTCTGAGTCTCATCAGCTGGGAGTCAGCGATCAGCATTTCCGCGAAGGATGCAGCCGACTTCTTCCCAACGGCGGGCTCGATTCCCGAGCGTTCCTGCTGTCGAGCGTGGCGGACAGAAACCCTTCCGTAAGGATACCGCCTTGCTTTACCGAACGTGTATCGCGCTCCTGTTGCTGCTCTCTGCCTGTGCCACGACGACTTCGAGCCCGGCAGAGCGGGAGGACCCGAGCCCGAGATTGGCCAACCTTCAGCGGGCGGCGCAGTACCCCTGGACAGATGACGGGCATTGCGTGGTGCGCGAAGCCTCCAACGAGTGGCCTGTCCTGGCAAAGAGATGCTTTCACGCACTTGATGACGACAGGGTCAGGTTTCGCGATGTGACGGGACGATGCGCAGTCGCGTCTGCGCCTGCGGCTGCCGCGACGCTGGGAGGCGTCGGGCTTTGCCTGTTCGCGTCGCCTGTCGTCGTCGCTGGAGCAGTGATTGTAATGGGCACCGTAGTCGTGGCGGTTGTCATCAAAGAGAGCCTTGATGCTTACCAGCGGGGCGCATCCCGTGAGCGTGCGGAGCCCAAGGCTCAGACTCGACCAGCCAGTGAGCAGGAGCCCGTGGCGAACAGAGAGCCTAAGCCGGAAGGGCTGGGTAGGGATTGGTTCCCCCCGGACCCGCCAGACCTGGAGCCGCGCGAACGCCGCCCCGAGTGCACGCCCAGGCGGGTGCCGCCCAAGGGTGGACACCCCTTCCACAACAAGTGCGCAGACAACGTTCCGGGTAACGCATTCCAAGGTGCCAACGCGCTCATCAACGGCAAGGCTTTTGATGCGCTACAGCTCGCTGTTCGGACGGTCTGGGAAGTGAAAACCACCGCCATTGAAACCTACAACCCCTTCGTTCAGCAGATGGAACTCGACAAGCAGGTAGAGGAAGGGCTGAGAGAGCGCGACCTCGCGGCAGCTTGTGGCTATGATTTCCGAATCGGTGTGCGGAGCGAGGCACATAAGGAACTGCTGGAGCGCGCGGCACCGGATCTCAGGGGCCACGTCGTCGTCATGGATTGGTGCTGAGATGACGGCCACGCAGCGAAATGACCTGGGTATCATCGTCTACGCGCCTGCGCTCGCGGGCGACGACACTCGTCCAGTGGACATCGTCCATGCCATGGAACGCGCGCTCCCTGGTTTGCGCCTCGTGTGGACAGTCTCTGACGATCATCAACTCATTCATCTGACGCAGCGCGATGCGTGGCTCGCTCGGGCCAGAAGAAACGGAGGCTTTCCACTCGTCTGCAACAATGACGAGAGCTATCCAGTCATGATCTCTGGGGTGGCACTCTCGGCAAGGTCTAGGCCAGGTGGCCAGACATTACTTGACGTCCACGCGAACCTGCCACTGGACGCGGGCAGCATCGCGGCTGCGGCGGATCTTCTGGAGGGAGTAGCGGAGGGCGCTCGCGCTTTCTGGGGACAGGCGACGCCATTCCGTGCCGGGGTGGATATTGCGCGCCAGACGAAGAATCGCCCAGATGACCTGGAGCTGCCTCCCCGTGGGCTGCCAGTGATTAAGTCCCCGACTGCCATGCGCTCGCCGGAGATTCCGCATCGCTTGGGGTGGCTGAACTATTGGTCTGCGGCGGCTGTACAGGCCATCGGGTTCCCGGATCCTGCTCGCGACGCCGAGTTGCTCACTCGGGCGCGGCGCACGGCGTCGGGCGGGTGGGTCGT
>DASVVJ010001103.1:0-11276 GCA_036389955.1 Myxococcaceae bacterium | reverse complement strand
CGCTGACGGACAATGGCGCCCAGTCGGCGGGCCTGGTTCCCTTTCAGTAACTGGGCGAGCCGGGAAACCTCTGTTATCGTTTCCTATCTCAAGCTTCCGCGAGTACGAGACCGATGATTGACCAGAACTCCCGCCCCGCTCGCAAGGTTGGCATCGCCGACCACCTGTGGGAGACGTTCGAAGAGATGGCCCAGCAGATGGGGTCGGATCGTGACGCGCTGATCAACCAGGCGCTGTTCATGTTCGCCCGGCTCAACGGCTTCATCGAGGTGGGCAAGCCCACCCGCGCTGAGGCTCCTGCTCCGCTGAACGTGGTGCCCTCCACACCGCCTCCGGCAGTGGCCCGCCCCTCGGGCCCCGCGCCGGCGGTGGGCAAGTCCGGCCCGCCGATGCTCGCCGCGGCCCCCGCGCCCGTGAAGCCCGCGCCCATGCGCGAGGAGCCCCGTGCGCGTCCGGTGGAGGAGCGCCCCTCGGCCAACGCCCTGGACAATGATCCGGTGCGCCGCGAGGTGGCCGAACGCGTGCTCGAGACGGCCGCCGAGCTCGAGCGGCTGATCAAGGGCAAGAACGAGCCGCCTCCCCAGCAGGTGGATGACGACGCCCTGGACGAGGAGGAGCCGCCTCCCGAGCCGCCCGAGGACTCCGGTATGGAGAACCTCGGCGACGACGAGCCTCAGGACGAAGAGCCTCAGGACGAAGAGCCCATGGACGAGGACGAGGGCTCGGCGCTCTACCTCATCACCGAGGCGGGCGAGCAGCAGAAGATCGCCAACGATCGCTTCGTCATCGGCCGCGGCAAGCACTGCGACCTGGTGATCAACTCCGGCAAGGTCTCCCGCGAGCACGCGGTGATCAGCCGCGAGGGCGCCGACTACTTCATCGAGGACCTGGGCTCGTCCAACGGCACCTGGTTCAACAAGCAGCGCATCAAGCGCCGCAAGATCGAAGACGGCGACGAGTACTTCATCTGCAGCGAGAAGATCCGCCTGACGATGCGCTGAGCATTCCGGTGCCTTCCGGGGCTGCCGGATGTTCGCCAATTGACTGAATGCGGGACTCCCTGATTTAGTCCTGGAGCCTGGCCGAAGTCTGGCCAGGCGACACGGATGACCCCTGTTCAGACCGCGCTGTGGACAGTCCTGGGAGTGGCTCTGGTGATCTCGGTGGTGACGGATGTGCTTCGCCACCGGATCCTCAACGTCATCACCTATCCGCTCATGGCGATTGGGCTGGGCGCACGCCTGGCCTTCGAGGGCGTGGGAAGCCTGGAGACGGGACTGATCAGCGGGTTGGTGTCGGGGGTGGGGTTGGCGGCGCTGCTGGTGCCCGGGGCGCTGCGCGGAAGGATGGGGTGGGGGGACGTGAAGCTGATGGGCGGGGTCGGGGCGGTGTTGGGGTACCCCGGGGTCTTGGCGGCGGGAGCTTTCATCTCCCTGGCAGGTGCTTTTCAGGCAGTGGTGACGCTGATCTGGAAGGGCGAGGTCTGGGACACGCTGGCCGAGGCGGGGCGTCGCTGGGCGATCAAGGCCCGGCTGCTGAGCGCTGAGGCGGGGCCCGCCACACAGCGGCACATCCCTTACGGGGTGGCCATCGCCATCGGGACGTTCTGGGCCATGTGGTGGCAGCACACAAACTCGAGCTAGTTCGGATTCGACGCGCAGAGGGGATTCTCACGATGTTCACTCGCTTCACGCACCACGTCGCGGCGCTTGGCGTCTTCATGGCTCTGCTCGTGGGCAGCTCCGCCCTTGCCCAGGAAGGCAGCACCATTGCCCTCGGCGTAGGCACGCAGAAGGTCGTCACCATTCCGGGCATCACCCGCATCGCGCTGGGTGATCCGAGCATCGCGGAGGTGAAGACCATCGGTAACAACCAGGTCCTCATCATCGGCCAGAACGAGGGCAAGACGACGCTGCTCATCTGGAAGAGCTCGGGCCAGCGCGTCAGCTACCTCATCGCCGTGCGCCGGCAGGACCCCAACGAGATCATTTCCGAGATCAAGAAGCTGCTCGGCGAGATCGAAGGCGTCAGCGTGCGCATGGTGGGTGACCGCATCTACCTGGACGGTCAGGCGTACACCACCCAGGACGCGGACCGCATCGATCAGGTGGTCTCGCTGTACCCCAACGTGAAGAGCTTCGTGAAGATCGCGCCCAACGCCAAGAAGCTGGTGGCGCAGAACCTGAACGCGGCCTTCCAGAAGGCGGGCCTGCGCAACGTGCAGGCCAACGTGGTGGGCTCCACCATCTTCCTGGAGGGCTCGGTCGAGTCTCAGCAGGACCTGCAGAAGGCGGAGCTGATCACCAAGGCCATCGGCGAGAAGGTGGAGAACCTGCTGGTGGTCGGTATCAAGCGGATGATCCTCTCCGAGGTGCAGTTCGTCGAAATCCGCCGCAACAGCCGCGACCGCTACGGCATCCGCTACCCCACGGACATCACCGGTAGCACCACGGTGAGCGCCGCGATCAGCCAGGAGCTGTTCCCGGGCACGTTCGGCGCGGGTACGTCGATCATCGGCATGCAGGCCGGCTCGGAGTTCTCCATCGGCTTCCAGGGCAACGACGGCTACGGCCGGCTGCTGGCCCAGCCCAAGCTGGTGTGCGCCAGCGGTGAGAAGGCCGAGTTCCTCGCCGGCGGCCAGGTGCCCATCCCGCTCATCACCAACAACCAGTTCTCGGTGGAGTTCAAGCCCTACGGCGTCATCCTCAACCTGCGCCCCACCGCGGACCGCAACGGCAACATCCAGACGGAGATCGAGGCCGAGGCCTCGGAAATCGACACCTCGGTGGCGGTGTCCTTCGGTGGTTCGGCCTCGGTGCCCGGCTTCCGCACCCGTAAGGTGAAGACGAACGTCACCGTGCGCCACGGCGAGACGATCGTGCTGTCGGGCGTGTTCAGCCACGACGAGCAGAAGGCCGTGTCGAAGCTGCCCGGCCTGGGTCACATCCCCATCGTGGGCGAGCTCTTCAAGAGCCGCGCGTTCGACTCGACCAAGCGCGAGCTGGTCATCTTCGTCACCCCGCGCATCGTCAACCCGGACTCGGACAAGATCCGCACGATCATCGAGGACGTGAAGAGCCGCTACAAGCAGGCCCGCAGCGAGGTCAACTTCAACATCTTCGACTGAGCCTGATCCGGGCGTGTCCGCCCGGCTGCTCAGCACAGGGCCGGCCTCGTCTCCAGAGAGACGGGAGCCGGCCTTGCTGCTTTCCAGGGTGCCAAATCCGCGCCAGCCACTTTGAGGCAGCGGTGCCCCTTGCTAGCATCCGCGCCATGTTTCTAGTCACGCTCGCCGAGAAGGGTGGCGGCACTGAGCAGATCGAGTTCGAGAAGAACGAGATCACCATTGGCCGTCTTGCCGGTAACGACATCGTTCTCGGCAAGGGGAACGTCTCCAAGTACCACTCCCGGGTCGTCTCCAAGGACGGCAAGATCATCATCGTGGACATGAAGTCCACGAACGGCACTTTCGTGAACGGCAAGAAGATTGCCGCGCCGCAGGTGCTCAAGCCGACCGACAAGATCTACATCGGCGACTACATCATCAACGTGGAGCCTCTGCCCGAAGGCGGTCTGGGGGATGAGGGCGCCGAGGGTGAGGAGGATCTGCCGCCAGACGAGGGCGAGGAGGCCTACGACGACGGCGGCGGCGGCGAGGAGCCTTACGAGGACGAGGAGCCCTACGAGGACGAAGAGCCCGCGCCGGCGCCGGCTCCGGTGCCCGCGCGCGCTCAGCCTCCCGCGGCCCCCTCGCCCGCCGAGGCCAAGAAGAACATGCCCGCGTCGCTGGCTGCGGCGCTGGCGAAGAACAAGCGCAAGGTCGACCCGCGCATCGAGCGGTACACCCGGCTCCAGAAGGAAATCCACGACCGGCTCATCGAGTACCTCGATCTGCGCCGCATGGACATGGACCGGCTGGGCGACGAGGAGCTGTGGCGCCGCACCGAGAAGGCCATCCGCGACATCATCGACCAGATGGACGCGGACGGAGAGCTCCCGGAGGACGTGGACCGGGAGGAGCTGCTCACCGACGTCATCAACGAGGCGCTGGGCCTGGGGCCCCTCGAGGCGTTCCTCGCGTCGGACGAGATCAGCGAGATCATGGTGAACCACGCCAACCAGATCTACATCGAGAAGCGTGGCCAGCTGACGCTGTCGGAGAAGACGTTCTCGTCCAACCAGGCGGTGCTCGGCGTCATCGAGCGAATCGTGGCGCCCATCGGCCGCCGCATCGACGAGTCCAGCCCGCTGGTGGACGCGCGCCTCAAGGACGGCAGCCGCGTCAACGCCATCATTCCGCCGCTGGCGCTCAAGGGCCCCTGCATCACCATCCGCAAGTTCAAGAAGGACTCGCTGAAGATCTCGGACCTCATCCGGTACAAGACCGTCACCGCGCAGATGGCCGAGTTCATGGAGATGTGCGTCAAGGCGCGCAAGAACATCGTCATCTCCGGCGGCACCGGCTCGGGCAAGACGACGACGCTGAACATCATCAGCTCGTTCATTCCCGAGGGTGAGCGCATCATCACGGTGGAGGACGCCGCCGAGCTGCAGCTGCCGCAGGAGCACTGGGTGCAGCTGGAGAGCCGCCCGCCCAACCTGGAAGGCAAGGGCGCCATCACCATCCGCGATCTGGTGAAGAACTGCCTGCGCATGCGCCCTGACCGCATCGTCGTGGGCGAGTGCCGCTCGGGCGAGACGCTGGACATGCTCCAGGCCATGAACACCGGCCACGACGGCTCGCTCACCACGCTGCACGCCAACACGCCGCGTGACGCGATCGCCCGGCTGGAGACGATGGTGCTCATGTCCGGCATGGAGCTGCCGGTGAAGGCCATCCGCGAGCAGATCGCCAGCGCCGTTCACATCATCGTGCAGCAGACGCGCTTCGCGGACGGTACGCGGAAGATCTGCTTCATCACCGAGGTGTCCGGCATGGAGGTCGACATCGTCACCCTCCAGGACATCTTCTATTACAAGCAGGACGGCTTCACCGAGGACCACAAGGTCCGTGGGCGGTTCCTGGCCTCCGGTTTCGTGCCCAAGTTCTACGACGATCTGCAGCGCAAGGGCATCCCGGTGAACATGAGCATCTTCCGCGAGGACTAGAGCGGCCATGCCTACACTGATCGTTCTCAATCCTGACGGAACCGAGAGTGAGCACGAGCTCTCTGGCGAGCTGAAGATCGGCCGCCAGGAGGGCAATGACCTGGTGCTCACCGAGGGCGGCGTGTCGCGCAAGCACGCCCGCTTCTTCGTCGAAGGCGGCAAGGTCCATGTCGAGGACCTGGGCAGCGCCAACGGCACCTATGTGGACAGCGAGCGCATCGAGGGGCCCACGCCCCTGACGTCGCAGTCGCAGGTGGTGCTGGGTGACTACCAGCTGAAGATCAAGGGCGGTGCGCGCGCGGCCAGTGGGGCGCGCAAGGGCACCCGGTCTTCTCCCTCGGCGACGGCCCTGGGCTCGGAGGAAGGGGCGCCGCGGTCCACCAAGGCGATGCCCAGCGTGAAGCCGGCGCGGCCTCCGGGCTCGGCCCTGGCCAAGCGCGAGAAGCCCGCCACCGGCGCGGCGCCGGGCCCGGACCTGGGTCCCGTGCTGCGCGGACTGACCGGGCCGTGGGCCAACAAGCTCTACCCCGTGCGGGGCAAGATCCTGGTGGGCCGTGCGCCGCCGGCCGCGGTGCTGTTGGAGGATGACTCGCTCAGCCGCAAGCACGCGGAGCTGGAGCGCAACCCCCGCGGCCAGATCTTCCTGCGCGATCTGGGCAGCTCCAACGGCACGCTGCTCAACGGCGAGCGCATTGGCCAGGAGCCCGTGCAGCTCAACCCGGGCGACATCATCCAGTTCGGCATGGTGGAGGTGGTGTTCGAATCGGGCGGTGAGCAGGCCGCTGTGCCCACGCGCCGGGGTGCGACCGCGGGCCGCAGGCCGGGTGAGGCCGCGGCCGCCGCGCCAGCCGCCGCGGCTCCGAACAAGAGGAAGAAGCTGCTGGTGGCGGCCGGTGGGATGGTGGCGCTGATCGTGGTGGCGGCGGTGGCCAAGGTGGCCGTTGGCGGCGGTGGCGGTAGTGGCGGCATCGTTGCTCCTCCTCCTCCGACGACTCCGGTGGTGGACGTTCAGGAGCTCTTGAGCCAGTGCCGTTCGTACTCCTCCATGGAGATGGGCAACGAGCCCCAATGGGAGAAGGCCGAGGCGGCGTGTGATCAGGCGCTCAACGTGGACCCGATCAACGTCGAGGCCAACTCGCTCATCAAGCGCATCAAGGTGGAGAAGGAAGCCTCGATGTACTTCAGCCAGGCCGACAAGGCCCTGGCGCGCCTCAAGGAGGAAGAGGCGCTGGATCTGCTGCAGAAGATCCCCGAGGAGAGTTCCTACTTCCGACGCGCCAAGATCAAGGTGCGTGACGCGCTGGAGCTGGTGAAGAGCCGGGCCCTGGACGACTGCAAGCGCTACCTGCGCGACTCGCAGTACACGGCGGCGGTGCCTCGCTGCGATCGGTACATGGGCCTGTGGTGCAACACGGTGCCCCGCGAGGACATCGAGCCGCCGCTGGGCTTCAACCTGGTGCTCCAGGGCAGGGTGAACGCCCGGAAGCGCGAGTGGCAGCCCAAGGACAAGCTCTTCGTCCAGTTCCCCATCGCCCGCCAGAAGCTGGACCCCGCCGCCGAGCCGTGGCGCTGCCCCCAGTCGAAGTACGTCGATGGGGACGATGGGCCTCCCAAGCCGGAGGTCGAGGTGAAGCGCAAGATCGAAGAGCGCTACGCCAACCCGTTCCTGCGCGCGGCGATGATGGACTACTGGGCCGGCCGCGGTAACGAGGCGATCGCCAAGCTGCAGAAGCTGCGCGGCAACTACGAGCAGTCCCAGTTCCACGGCCAGGCGGACGATCTGATCCGGCAGGTGGGTACGGTGGACCAGCTGTTCAAGAACGGCCAGGCGCTGCTGCAGATGCAGGACGTGGAGCAGGCCTCCGAGCCCCTGGGTGAGGCGCTGGAGATGGACAAACAGCTGATGGGCGAGCTGTGGGAGCGCCTGCCTTCCTTCTACCGGCGCAACATCCAGCAGGACATCGCCTCCAACGCGCTGATCCGCGGCAAGCACTGGGCGGACCGCGAGGACCGGCGCCGGGGCTGCAAGATCTGGAAGATGGGCTTCCAGTTCTACAAGGGCAACACCGACCTCAATAAGGTGGTCGGCTTCTGCTCCACCCAGGGCCTGCGCGCGCTGCAGAACGCGGGCGGCTGCCAGGATCTCCAGGCCGCCACGGACTACGCCGTTCCGGGCGACGGGCTCGAGGAGAAGATCGCCGCGGCCAAGGCGGAGTGGAAGTGTCAGTGAACTGGCGGGCGCCCTCCGGGGCGCCGCTGGGCACCGTGGACAGGGGATGGCAGGCGCGCTAAGGCCCGGGCATGGTTCCGAGCCCTCAGGCTTCCGCGCCCCTCCTCACGCTGATCGACGCCTCGAGCTTCATCTTCCGCGCCTACCACGCCATTCCTCCGCTCTCCACGAGCAAGGGCGTGCCCACCAACGCCGTGCTGGGCTTCACCCGCATGGTGCTCAAGGCGATCAAGGATCTGAAGCCCACCCACCTGGCGCTGGCCTTCGACAAGGAGAGCCGCACCGAGCGCCAGAAGATCGACCCCAACTACAAGGCCAACCGCGAGGGCCCGCCCGAGGATCTGGTGCCCCAGTTCGAGCTCATCCGCCGCGTGGTGGAGGTGCTCAACGTGCCCATCCTGGAGTTCGCCGGCTGGGAGGCGGATGACGTCATCGGCACCCTGGCCAAGCAGGCCAAGGCCGCGGGCTTCTGCGTGCAGGTGGTGACGGGGGACAAGGACTTCATCCAGATCGTCGACGAGGACGTGAAGCTCTTCGATCCGATGAAGGACGTGCACACCGGCCCCGAAGAGGTGAAGGCGAAGCTGGGCATCGAGCCCAAGCAGATGCGCGACTATCTGGCGCTGGTGGGCGACGCGAGTGACAACGTGCCCAAGGTGCCTGGCATCGGCCCGAAGACGGCCACGGAGTTGCTTCAACAGTTCGGCAACGTGGAGACGCTGCTGGCCCGGTTGGACGAGGTGAAGAAGCCGAAGATCCGCGAGTCGATCAGCTCGCACCGCGAGAGCCTGCTCAAGGCCCTGCAGCTCGTCACCTTCAAGACGGACCTGGACCTGAAGGTCACCATCCCGGAGCTGGCCCGCCGGCCGATCGACACCCCGCGCGCCAAGCAGCTCTTCACGGACCTGGAGTTCTACCGGCTGGTGAACGAGCTGCCCGTGGACACCGCGGCGGCTCCGGAGAAGCCCGCCGAGCCCGTGGCTCCGGCCGCTCCCGCGCGGATCGTCACCACCGAGGAGGAGCTGAAGGAGCTGGTGGACGCGGCGCGCGCCGCGGGCACCGTCTCGCTGGTGCCGGCTTACGAGGGCAGGCCCTTTACCGCGCCGCTGGTGGGCCTGGGACTGGCGCTACCGGACGGGCGCAACGCCTACGTGCCGCTGCGCCACCAGGTGCTCGGCTCCAAGCAGGTGTCCGTGGCGCGCTTCACCGAGCTCACCCGCGGGCTGCTGGAAGACGCGAAGGTGAAGAAGGGTGGGCACGATCTCAAGGCGCTCACCCTGGTACTGGCGGGCGCGGGGCTGACGCTCAAGGGGGCTCATGACGACGTGGAGCTGTTGAGCTACCTGCTCAATCCCTCGCGCCGGGAGCACGCGCTGACGGACCTGGCTCGCGAGCGGCTGAACACTGATCTGGCCGCGCTGCCGGCTTCCACCGAGGGCAAGAAGGGCAGGGCGCTGGCGGACCACAACCCCGAGGAGGTGGCCACCGCCTATGCCTCCCGCGCGGACGCGGCGCTGAAGCTGGCTCCCCGGCTCTGGCAGGAGCTGGAGGATGTGGGCCTGGCGAAGCTGGCGAAGGAGCTGGAGCTGCCCCTGCTGCCGGTCATCGCCCAGATGGAGCGCAAGGGCGTGAAGCTGGACGTGTCCGCGCTGCAGACCATCTCGTCCAAGGTGGACGCCGAGTGCGAGACGAAGCTCAAAGGCATCCACACGCTGGCGGGCCGCGAGTTCAACGTGGGCTCCAACCAGCAGCTCGCCCAGGTGCTCTACACGGACCTGAAGCTGCCCGTGCTGAAGAAGGGCAAGACGGGGCCCTCCACGGACCAGGAGGTGCTGGAGAAGCTCGGCGAGCAGCACGCGCTGCCCGGCGCCATCCTCGAGTACCGCTCGCTGTCCAAGCTCAAGAGCACCTACCTGGACACGCTGCCCACCCTGGTGGCGCGCGACGGGCGCATCCACACCACCTACCACCAGGCGGCCACCGCCACCGGGCGCCTGTCCTCGTCGGATCCCAACCTGCAGAACATCCCCGTGCGCACCGAGCTGGGCCGGGAGATCCGCCGGGCCTTCGTCGCCGAGCCGGGCCACCAGCTCGTCTCCGCGGACTACAGCCAGGTGGAGCTGCGGCTGCTGGCCCATATCGCCGAGGACCCCGTCCTCATCGACGCGTTCGCGCGGGACGAGGACATCCACAGCCGCACGGCGGCGGAGATCTTCGGCGTGCCACAGGACCAGGTGACCAAGGATCACCGCCGGGTGGCCAAGACGGTGAACTTCGGCATTGCCTACGGCCTGTCACCGCACGGCCTGTCCACCCGCCTGAGCATCCCCGTAGAGGAGGCGCGCGACATCATCGAGCGCTACTTCACCCGCTACGCCGGCATCCGCCGCTACCTGGAGGAGACCGTCGATCGCGCCCGGAAGGTGGGCTACGTGGAGACGATGTTCGGCCGGCGGCGCATCATGGCGGACCTGCACGCGAAGAACCGCCAGATTGCCCAGGCCGCCGAGCGCGCCGCCATCAACATGCCCATTCAGGGCACCGCCGCGGACCTCATCAAGAAGGCCATGCTGGTGGTGGACGAGGAGCTGACACGGCAGAAGCTGCGCACGGTGATGCTGCTGCAGGTGCACGACGAGTTGCTCTTCGAGGCGCCGGACGACGAAGTGGAGACGGTGAAGGAGCTGGCCCGCCGCAGCATGTCCTCGGTGGCCACCCTCAAGGTGCCGCTCAAGGTGGACGTGGGCGCCGGGAAGACCTGGGCGGACGCGCACTGAGCGCAAGCCGGTAGCCCCAAAAAAGTACGGGAGAGAGTGCCTACCCCCGAAGGCACTCCCTCCCGCGTCCCCCTCCCTACAACTGCCAAAAACACGGCCGACCCGTCCGGCCGACGAGGCGCGCGGACCCCCATCCACGCGTTCTCGACGGCCCCGTTGCGTGCTCACCGGCCCCCATGCCGGGAACTCGCCACCGTTTCGCGCTGCCTCAGGCCCCCAACCCGGGCAGCACGCCCCCACCTCCGCCAGCCCTCGGACACTCCCTTTCGGAAGCGTCAAGCCGGACGGGTCGGCACATCCCCTAGTGCATTTCGGCGCGGTCCTGCCCGGAGCTCGGCTGAGTCCGGACCTCTGAAGGCCGCTCGAAGCACTCCACCACCAATCCTCCAAATGGCACCCGGGGCCCCTCGGCCGCCGTGTCCACCAGGCGCTGCTGCAGCGCTACCGCCGAATCCACCGCCTCGTCCAAAGCCCGGTTCACCACCGCGCGCTCCGGATCCCCCCCGCCCAACACCTCCACCGCATCCACCAGGCAGCGCCGCAGCACCGCGAACTCGTCATAGAGGCCCCGCGCCCCGCGCTCCGGAGACAGCCGCAGCACCGCCCGCGTCCGGCTCCAGGCGCTGGACTCCAGCCCCGCCAGGCTGTGGCCCACTTCGCGGATGAAGCTCTCCACCAACCCGTCCAGCAGGCTGTTGGGAGGGTGCACCTGCGAGGCCCCCAGGCACCGCACCCGCCTCCACGCGGCGGCAAGCCGGTCCGGCTGCTGGGTGAACACCCGCGCCACTCCCACTGACCGCTTGCTCCGCTCCGTCATGTCCGCCGTCCTCCGCATCACGCGGTCAGGACAAAGCAAAGCACCTGCCAACGCGCTCAAAACCGCGAAGCCCAGGAAGATCAATGCTTTGGACAGAGGCCTCGGATCAGAGGGAGGCGGCGGAGCCGTAATTTCTCCGGTAACGGCGCAGAAAGGATGCCCGTGAGCAGGCTCCTTCCTACTGTCCGCTTATGTGATCCAAGGTGTGTACAGCGGAGCGTCAGTGCAACGTGGGCTTGGAGGGGCGGGCGCCCTTGCTCTCGTCCTCGTTGACGATCTCGATGGGCTCCTCGCGTGGAGGAGGCGCCTCGGACCACGCCACGGGCGCGGGCTGCGGGGCCTG
>DASVVJ010001102.1:0-4653 GCA_036389955.1 Myxococcaceae bacterium | reverse complement strand
GCGGAGACGCCAGGGCTGGAGATCGAGGGAACGTAATGGGGGAGGGGAGGCGCGCTACGGACCGCTGATGGCCTTGCCGTCCACGCGGTTGCGGCCGGCGCGCTTGGCCCGGTAGAGGTACTTGTCCGCCGCGGCCAGCAGGTCCTCGGGCTGCGAGAAGTCCGAGTCCAACAGCGTCGCCACGCCCAGGCTGATGCTCACCTTGATGGGCGTGCCGCTGAAGATGAAGTCGCTGCGGTCCACTGCCACCCGGCACCGCTCCGCGCACGCCAGCGCCTGCTCCTCGGCCGACTCGCGCAGCATCAGCGCGAACTCCTCGCCGCCGTAGCGCGCCAGCAGGTCCTCGGTGCGCACCGTGTCGCTCACCCGCTGCGCGATGCGCGTCAGCACGTAGTCGCCCGCCGGGTGCCCGTACACGTCGTTGATCTTCTTGAAGTGGTCCACGTCGAACATCACCAGCGACAGCGGCACCCGATGGCGCAGGCAGTAGGCGAACTCCTTGCGCATCGTCTCCATGAAGTACTTCTTGTTGTAGAGCCGCGTCAGGCCGTCCCGCGTGGCCGACTCGTAGATGCTGCGCTGGTACTGCTCCTCGAGCTGGTCCTGGATCGAAAACTTGAGGACCGTGTTCGAGCCAATCTGAATCTTGTCGCCGTCATAGAGCGGCGCCGTGTTCACCCGCAGCCCGTTGAGGTACGTGCCGTTGGTGCTGCCCAGGTCCATCAACTGGAAGCGGCCGTCGCCCAGCGCCACCACCTTGGCGTGCTTGCGCGAGATGCCGTCGTCCTCCACCTGGAACTGAGCCTCGGTGCTGCGTCCGAGGACCGTCTCCGACCGGTCCAGCTTGAACATCCGGCCAATGCCCGCCGCGGACTTGGCGCTGATCACGATCAGATAAGCGCTTTGCTGCTGAGCGCTGCTCAGCAGGTCCTCGATTCGGTGGACGTTTGTCTTCTCCTCGGACATCGGCCCCATCTTAGGGGCCGGTATTTCACGGCGGCAAGCATACGGTCGCCTCTTGTGCGCCTACCGCCTTCACCGGGAGTGGTTTTTACGTACGGCCTTCCCTGGCTGGGTGGGGGGGACGGCGGGCCGGCCCACCGTCAGTTCCCCGGCGATGGGGGTCTGAATGAAGCGGCCCACCGCCTCGGGGGTCGAGTGGTAGGCAAGCGCCTGCATCAGCTTCACCAGCGCCGCCGAGGGCGTCATGTCCCCTCCGCTGATGGCGCCCAGGGCCAGCGAGGCTGCTCCGGACTCATACAGCGTCAGGTCCACCCCGTTGCGGTAGGCCTGGCTCACCACCACCACCGGAATGCCCCGCTCCCGGGCCTGGACGAACAGTGGGTGCAACGAGCGGCCAAGAGAGGGATCGAGCGGAAAGTTGCCCGCTCCGTAGGCTTCCAGCACCAGCCCCCGGATATGGGGGAGCAGCGCCAGGGGCAGCGCCGGGTCCAGCCCGGGGAACACCTTGAGGAGGAAAACCCGGGGATCCAGCCGCTCGAAGAGGCGGAAGGCTCCCTTGGTCCGCAGCCCCGGCTCATAGGTGGCGTCCACCCCCAGGGTGCCCAGCACCGGGAAGTTGGGGCTCTCGAAGGCGTCGTACTCGGCCACCTTCACCTTGCGGGTGCGGTTGCCTCGGTAGAGGTGGGAGTCGAAGCAGATGGTCACCTCGCGCGGGCCGTTGAGCGCCGAGAGGACCGAGTCAATCAGGTTCAGCCGCGCGTCGCTGCGGATCTCCCCCAGCGGGCGCTGCGAGCCGGTGAGCACCACCGGGCGGGGCAGCCCCCGGAGCATGAAGGAGAGGGCACTGGCCGTGTGGGCCAGCGTATCCGTGCCGTGCGTCACCACCGCCCCGTCGAAGGCCGGCAGCCGCTGGTGCAGGTGCGCCGCCATGCGACTCCACAGCTCGGGCTGCATCTCCGAGCTGTCCAGGTTGGAGAACAGCTCCAGCTCGATGTCGGCCAGGCGGAACAGCTCGGGAACGCGCTGCTTCAGCGTGCGGAAGAAGGCCGCGGGGCGCAGTGCGGACGGCCGCCCTCCGGCCATCCCCAGTGTTCCCCCGGTATGTAAGAGCAGGACTTTGGGCATGGGTGGCTCCTTCACTGACAAAGCCCGCCTTCCTTTACAAGCCCTGCGCGCATGGCTAAGACCCCCGGCGTGTTTACCCACTGCTGGAAGCGAGTCCTCCCCGTGCTCGCCGCCGTGTCTCTGACCGGGCTGGCCTGCACCAAGAACCCCGAGGTTGCCCCCGCCGAAAAGGGCGCGGCAACCCCCACCGCGGCCCCCGCCGCGCCCGCGGCGCCTCCCTCCGCGGCCACTGCTCCTGCGGACAATGGCGCCAGCTCGCTGGCGGGCATTCCCGGCATGGACTTCTCCACGCTGCCGCCGTCGGCCCAGCGCGAGCTGGCCACCGTGCTCAGCGACGAGTTCTGTCACTGCGGCTGCCCCCACACCCTGGGCGCCTGTCTGCGCCAGCACACCTCGTGCAAGCACGCCAAGAAGGCCGCCCGGTTCGCGGCGCTCAGCGTGTCCAACGGCATGGCCGCCACCGAGGTCATCCTCGGCATGTCCAAGTACTACGCCTCGTTCCGCGGCCAGCGCGCCACCCTGAAGGTGGACCCGCGCATGTGCCTGGGCGACGAGAAGGCCCCGGTCACCATGGCGGAGTTCGCCGACTTCGAGTGCCCCTCGTGCGGCCACGCCCGCCCGGTGCTGGAGGAGTTCGCCAAGAAGAACCCCACCAAGGTGCGCTTCTGCTACCTGCCGTACCCCCTGCCGGGCCACCCCAACGCCCTGCCCGCCGCCCAGGCGGCGCTGTGGGCGCGGGACCAGGGCAAGTTCTGGGAGATGCACGACACGCTCTTCCAGAACCAGACCAACCTGGCCCCGGCGGCGCTGTCCGCCATGGCCGAGAAGATCGGCCTGTCGGGCGCCAAGCTCCAGGAGGTGCTCAAGGCGGGCACCTACCTGAAGGAGCTCGAGGGCTTCAAGGCCCAGGGCAGCGCGGCCGGCATCACCGGCACCCCGTCCGTCTTCATGAATGGCCGGCCCCATGGGCTGGGCATCATCACCGACCACCTGGCCCACTCCGTGGACGACGAGATCGAGTGGGGCACCAACAACAACGCGTGGGCGGCCGACTGAAGTCACTTCGATGACGCCTCGCTTCCGCATCGACGGGCCCCAGCTCGTCCCCGAGGAGCGCCATGGGCCGCCGGCGTTCGCGAGCCGCTCGGGCTCGTATGCGCTGATGCCCACGTCACCGGATCTGCTGATCTTCTCCCGCGTGCAGCCCGAGGGGGGCTCGATTCCCGCCCCCCGCGTGGTGATGGCGGGGGACGCGGCGGGCTTTCCCCTCTCGGACCTGATTGCCTTCCTCAGCCAGTCGCGCTGGAGCGGCCTCATCCGGGTGCGCACGCCCGGCGGCGAGCGCTCCATCACCTTCCGGGACGGCGAGGTGCGCGGGGCCAGCTCGGATGACCCCTCGGACCGGCTGGGCGAGGTGCTCATCCGTCTGGGCTACGTGAGCCGGGCCAAGCTCGAGGAGGTGCTGCGCGAGCAACCTCCTTCCAAGGTGGGCCGCGCCCTGGTGGAGCGGGGCTACCTGCAGGCGCACGACCTGTTCAAATGTGTCACCCACCAGGTGAGTGAGATTTTTCACGCCATCGTGCTGTGCCGCGAGGGGTCGTTCTTCCTCATCGATCAGCCGATGGATGACAAGACGAACCACAACATCCAGCTGTCCACGCAGAGCCTGCTGATGGACAGCATCCGGAAGATCGACGAGATGGCGCACTTCCGGAAGCGCATCCCCCACGGCCGGCTGTACGTGGGCAAGAAGCGCGCCTCCGATGGGAAGCTCGAGGAGGACGAGGACCGGGTGCTGGCCCTGCTGGATGGCCGGCGCACGCTGGTGGAACTGGGCCACGCGGCCAAGCTGTCCGAGTTCGACATCACCAAGGTCGTCTTCCGGCTGCTCGAGGGCGGCTTCGCGGTGCTCGCGGACAAGCCGCTGGTGCCGGCAGGGGCTCCTTCGGAGAAGCCGTCCTCGTTCTCGCCCTCGCCCTCACGTCTGGCGTCCTCGGCGCGCTCGGGGCGGGTGGACCACCACGAGGTGGCACGGGTGTTCAACCGCATCTTCCGGGAGATCCGCGATGAGGTGGCCAGCAAGCAGGGCATGGCCACCGAGTTCATCGCCGCCGCCAACGCGGCGCTCTCCGGGCAGGCGCTCACCTCGTCTCCGGTGCTCGAGGGGCTGGAGCTGGCTGACGATGGCACCTTGCCGGTGCCCCGGTTGATCGAGGCCTTCGAGCGACACCGCGCGCAGTTGGGCTCCGAGCCGCTGGCCTCCTTCAAGCAGGCGCTCAGCGATGTGATGTTCTTCCTCCTCTTCCAGGCGGGAGAGCTGCTGGAGTCCCGCGCGGATGAGGACCTTGCCCGGCGCGTGAAGGAACTGCTGGCCACCCTCGAGGCGCCGTGACGGACCTGGAACTGCCCCGGCTGACGGCGGACGTGCCCGGGTGCGGCGGCGGCTTCAAGCTGGTGCCCGAGGACTTCGAGGTGGAGGAGGTGCCCGCCTACCTCCCTTCCGGCGAGGGCGAGCACCTCTACCTCTGGGTGGAGAAGCGCGGCCGGGACACCCGCGAGGTGGTG
>DASVVJ010001101.1:0-8158 GCA_036389955.1 Myxococcaceae bacterium | reverse complement strand
ACCTTGCTGTGCGCGGCCTCCATCCTGGGAGGTAGCACGCTCTTCTACATCAGCCGGGAGAGCGCTCCGTACTTCGGTACCCACGCGGGGCTCATGCTGCAGCCCGTGCTCGCGGTGTACTTGCTCGGCACGCGCCGGGGGCTCTTCGTTGCCCTCATCTGGGCCTGTATCGCGCTGCTCTTCCCGCTCTACCACACGCAGGTGGGCGCGGGCGCGAACGCCCCGCCCGATGAGCTGCTGTGGCCCCTCTATATCTGTGCCGCCTTCTCCTTCATGAGTGCGTGGGGGATCAGCTCGCTGCACGGCTCCGCGCTGGCCGAGGCCCAGGTCACCCTTGAGCACACCCTGGGGGAGCTGCGCACCAACGAGGGCCAGCTGCTCAGCGTCTTCGAGAGCACCGATGACCTGGTGTTCCTGGTGGATACGCAGGGAAACCTGGTCACCTGCAATTCCGCGGCGAGGCAGGTGTACCTCGTCCGCTTTGGCCAGGAGCCCACCGTGGGACAGCCCTACTTCCCGGAGTCGGATCCGGAGCTGCGCGCGATCTGGGAGCCGCGGCTGGCCAAGGCGCTCCTCGGCCAGCGCCAGCGCTACGAAGAGGCGTATGAGCTCTTGGGGGCTCGGCACACGTATGACATCAACATCAGCCCCGTTCGCAGCTCGGAGGGCCGCATCACCGGGGTGACGGTGGTCTCCCGCAACATCACCGCGGCCCGCCGGGAGGCTGAGCTGCGGCTGGGCGAGATACACCGCACTCTGGTGGATGTCTCCCGTCAGGCCGGCATGGCGGAGATCGCCACCGGCGCGCTCCATAACGTGGGCAACACCCTCAACTCGGTCAACGTCTCCGCCACCCTGGTCGTCGAGGGGCTGAGGCAGACGCGTCTGCCGGGACTGGCCAGGGCCGCCACGCTGCTGCGGGAACACGCTCCTGGGCTGAGCGCCTTCCTCACCGAGCACCCCCAGGGCAAGGTGCTGCCTGAGTACATCTCCGAGCTGTCCGATCAGCTCCACAAGGAGCACGCCGCCCTGCTCAAGGAGATGCGCTCGCTGAGCGCCAGCGTCGAGCACATCAAGTCCATCATCAGAATGCAGCAGAAGCACGCCCGCGTGGCCGGAGCCGTGGAGGAGGTGTACTTGCCTCAGCTCATCGACGAGGCGCTGCGCCTGCACGCCGTCTCCTACGAGCGCCTGGGCATCCGCATCGAGCGGGACTACGCCAACGTCGAGCCGCTGCTCATCGACCGGCACAGGCTGCTGCAGATCCTCGTCAACCTGCTGAGCAACGCGCGGGATGCGCTCATCGCCAGTGAGCGCCAGGACAAGCAGTTGCTCATTGGCATCCGCTCAGTCTCCGAGGGCCAGCGCGTGCTGCTGCAGGTGACGGACAACGGCATTGGGATTGCCCCGGAGACCGCCAGCCGCCTGTTCTCCCAGGGCTTCACCACCAAGAAGGAGGGCCACGGCTTCGGCCTTCACATCAGCGCCCTGGCCGCCACGGAGATGGGGGCAAAGCTCACCTGTTCCAGTGCCGGGCATGGCCAGGGCGCTACCTTCTCCCTTGAGATACCCATAGGCCCGTTAGACTCGCCCGCAGTCCTGCCCCAGTGGTCCCAGAAAAGAAGGCTCGATGATTGACGGCACTTTCGTCCTCGATGCAGTGACCCACGCCTACAACCTTCACCCGTCCAACCACCGCGCCGGCAAGTATGCCGAGTCGCTGGCCCAGCTGATCTACGGGCTCCACATGGGCCTTTCGGATGACCCCTACCGGGTGACCGAGCCCCAGCGCTTCCTCAAGGACTGGTCGGTCCAGGAACTCGCGCACATCCTCTTTGTCGAGAGCGACATCGATGTGGCCGTGCACCACGTGTTGCCGCTGCAGACGCTCTACCACGATGGGTTGTGCTCGTATGAGAAGACCCGGGAGATCCGCCAGCGCTACCCCCACCGCTTCCTGGTCTACGCCGGGGTGGATCCGCTGCGCGGCACGGCGGCACTCGAGGAACTCCACCAGCAAGTCGAGGCGCTTCAGCCCAGCGGCCTGAAGCTCTATCCGGCCGCTTGGCTGGGCGAGTCGTTCCGCCACACGGGCTGGCGGATGGATGACCCCACCATCGCGTTTCCCCTCTACGAGCGGGCGCGCAAGCTGGGCATCAAGAACATCGCGGTCCACAAGGGGCTGCCGATGGGCGCGGTGCCGATCGAGGCCTACAAGGTGGACGACATCGGCGGCGCGGCCGACGCCTTCCCCGACCTGAACTTCGAGATCGTCCACGGCGGGATGGCCTTCCTCGACGAGACGGGAATGCAGCTGTCGCTGTTCCCCAACGTGTACGTGAACCTCGAGGTGACGGGCGCGCTCATCGTGAAGCGCGAGCGCTGGTTCGCCGAGGCGCTGGCCGGGCTGCTGAAGTGGGCGGGCCCGGCGAAGATCATGTGGGGCTCGGGGACGGTGTTCTCCCACCCGCAGCCGGCGATTCATAAGTTCTGGCACGAGTTCCAACTGCCGGAGGACCTGGTGAAGGTCGCGGGCATGCAGCTGACACCGGAGATCAAGCGGATGATCCTGGGCGAGAACTATGCCCGCTACGCCGGGCTCGACATCCAGGCGGTCAAGGCGCGGATCGCCCAGGACAAGTTCTCGAAGAAGCGGGCTGTGGGGCGGGCGCCCCCGTACAGCTACCCGGGGGCTGGCCATGACGATTGAGAGCGAGCTGCTGGCGCGGATCCAGACCATTCCGGACCCCTGCAGCCTGTCTGTCGGGGTGCCACTGGGCATCGGCGAGATGGGGCTGCTTCAGTCCCTCACGTATGAGGCGGGCCGGGTGAACGTGCGCCTGCAGATCACCTCGCCGATGTGCACGATGGCCATTTACTTCATGCGCGAGATCGAACAGCGCCTGCTCTCCGATGAGCGTGTGCAGTCGGTGAACGTGGAGTTCGATCACTCGCTCGAGTGGAAGCCCGAGCACATCTCGGCCGAGGGGCGCCAGCGCCTGCTCGATCGGCGCATCACCACGATGGGTGGGCGCCTGCTGCCGCAAGCAGAGCCCGTCTGAGCTCAACGGTGATGACGCGCGTGGCCCCGGAGAAATCACTGCCCGCGTAGAGCGTGACCGTCCAACCCGGGGCCACTCGGAGCGAGCAGCAGGGGCGCCTCGTGCAGGGCACGAAGGAAGGGTGCGTGTTGCGCCAGGATTCCCATGTCAGTTGTACTTATTGCGTCCTGCCATGACGCCGCCATCGACATCCCAGATGGCGCCGGTGACCCACGAGGTCTCGCTCGACAGCAGATGGGCGATGGTTTGCGCAACATCCTCTGCGCGACCCACGCGGCCGATCGGATGGAATCCGTTGAACCCCTGGAGCGCACTGTGAACCTGCTCCTTCGAAATGAAGCCTTCGTAGATCGGTGTCTCGACGACCGCCGGCGAAACCGCGTTGACGCGGATGCCATGGCCGGACAGTTCCATCGCCAGGTGCTGAGTCAGCGAGTGGAGTCCTGCCTTGGCCATCGAATAGGCAGAGGAGGGAGTGGCCTGGATGGCCTGCTTGGCCCACATCGACCCGATGTTGACGATGGCGCCCCCCTTGCGCAGCGCCACCATGGACCTGGCGACGGCCTGCGTAATGAAAAAGACGGCCTTGTTGATGTTGAGATACAGGTCGTAATCGCCTTCGTCGTGCTCCAGGAATGTCTTCGGCAGGAAGACGCCCGCTGCGTTGACCAGCAGCGTCGCGTCTGCGTGGTCCCTGTGAAGCTGGGCCAACAGGGCCTGTCTCTCAGGGCCAGAGGTGATGTCCGCTCGCAGGCCATCCACGGGCCCGAGCGCAGCCAACTCAGCGACCGCGGCTTGGACCTTGTCCTCTCGATTCCCGATGACGACCGCCCGCCCTCCCTCTTCGAGGACGATTCGGGCAACAGCCTTCCCCATACCGCTCGTACCGCCCACAACGATGACCTTCTGATTTGTGAATCGCGCACGCATGGATAGCTCCCAGTTGCCTTAAGCGGCCTGATAGATGCGGACGTCCGGGGCGGCGTCGAGGAGCGGCTTCAGCGCGGTCACGACGTCGGTAGAGATCGTCTCGAGGAAGGACGCCTTGTAGCGCTGGTACACGCCAGCGGCTTCGGGGCGGTTAGCGGGAGAAATCTTCAGGGTGATTTGCAGGTAGACCATGGGTGTCCTCCGTCATTACCTCTGTGTTACGTGAAAGTTCAGCTATGCCGTCGAGACAGCTTCGACGGGCATCCTTCGGCTTTGGTATCCTCCTGAGCGCCCGCCGTCGCAACCGAGAGTTTCTTGACATGCGGTAAAGGAAATCTTGACCGTCCATGAGCGCACCCGAATACCTCAACGCCCTGCGTGCCTTCGAGGCGGCGGCCAGGCACGAGAGCTTCTCCTCCGCGGCCGCCGAACTCCACGTGACCCCGGCGGCGGTCGGACAGCTCGTGCGAAGCCTCGAGGAATCACTCGGCACGCCGCTGTTCCACCGGGGGGTGAGCGGGCGCAAACGGCTCGTCCTCACCGAGGCGGCCCAGCGGGCGCTGCCGGACATCCGTGCGGGGTTCGAGCGACTGAGCGCCGGCGTCGCGCGGCTGAAGGAGGTCTCGTCGACCGGCGTGCTGACCGTGACCGTGAGCCCCGCCTTCGCGGCCAAGTGGCTCCTGCCGCGCCTCGAACGGTTCCAGGCCGCGTGGCCGGAGCTGGACGTGCGGCTTGACGCGTCCATCGAGCTGCTCGACTTCGCCGCGCGAGGCATCGATATCGGCGTGCGCTACGGCGCCGGGAGCTGGCCTGGGCTGACCGCCGAGAAGCTCCTGGACGAAGAGGTCTTTCCCGTCTGCTCGCCTGCACTCCTGCGGCAGAGTCGCCAGATGCGCCGGCCCTCGGACCTGGGTGGGCTACGGCTCATCCACGACCGGTCCGTGGATGCCCGCTCGGGATTCGCCACATGGGATGCCTGGCTCGAGAAGGCGGGCGCAAGGGAAGTCGAGACGAAGCGAGGCCTGCGTATCAACAACTCGGCGGCGGTGCTGCAGGCGGCAATCGACGGGCAGGGCGTGGCGCTGGCCCGCAGCATCATGGCGCGTGACGACCTCGCGGCCGGACGGCTGGTGCGTCTGTTCCCGGAGGTCGAGTTCGCTTCGGTGCTCGCCTACTACGTCGTCTACCGGCCCGAGTGCGCCGCGCTCCCGAAGCTGGTGGCGTTTCGTGAATGGCTCGGTCGCGAGGCCTCCGAACGCTAATTCAGCCTTGCTTCACACCTGCCGCAGGCGAACGTCCGGCGCGAAGTTCTTGAGCAACACCCGGCCCAAGAAGTTCCGAGCGGCGGGTTCTCTGAGTAGGCGGCCGGAGGAGCACCCGCGTGGTGGTGCTCGTGGCATATGTGGCGTATGTGGCATTCGGCCCGATGCGCGAACTGTTTGCAGAGCCGCTTTCGTGGTGGAGTGCGCGGCCCTGGAGGGGAAACATGACGACGAAGCACCTGCTCATCACATCTCTTGCGGCACTGTCTCTCATAGCTTGCGGTTCGGACGAGGAGGAGGAGGGGCCCCCACCCGTGGAACTCTCCACCACGCTTTCGGGTGCGGCGGAGAAGCCCACGGCCGTTCAGACTCCCGGCAGCGGCCAGGCCTCCCTCACGATCACCCTCGTTACGGGAGCAGCCCCCACGCTGGCGTTCTCAGGCTCCTTCAAGGATCTGACCGCCAACGCCACGGCGGCCCACATCCATGGTCCGGCCGATGAGAACAGCACCGGTCCGGTGTTCTGCAACCTTCAGGTACCTCCAGCCGTCAGTGGATCGATTTCGGCGGGACAGGGCGCTGGCGCCTGCGCCACCGTGAGCCTGACCGATGCGGACCTCGAGAACTTCAAGGCAGGCAAGATGTACGTCAACCTCCACACTCCGACGAACCCCAATGGAGAGATCCGCGGTCAGCTGAAGCAATAGAGCCGGCGGCCAAGTTGGTCGTAGGGGATGATGGGTCACGAAGCCTTCGCGCCTCAGGAGGTTCCTCGTGAACATACGCTCGTTCGTCCCCCGTACCGGGAGCACCGCCCTGGTACTGCTGGCCTCGCTGGTCCTGGCCACCGCCTGCAACCGTGACAAGAAGCCCCAGGAGACCCCGAGCGCCACTGCCACCGCGAAGGCAGGGGCGAAGATCGCTCTGCTGCTCCCGGAGTCCAAAGCGGCGCGGTACGAGTCGCACGACCGGCCACACTTCGAGCGCAAGGTGAAGGCGTTGTGCCCGGACTGCCAGGTGCTCTACAGCAACGCAGACCAGGACGCGGCCAAGCAGCAGAACCAGGCCGAGGCCGCGCTCACCAATGGCGCGAAGGTGCTGGTGCTCGATCCCGTGGACTCGGCCTCGGCGGCCTCCATCGTGCAGCGGGCCAAACAGTCCAAGGTGCCTGTGATCAGCTATGACCGGCTGATTCTCAACGCCGACGTCGACTACCACATCGCCTTCGAGGTTGAGCCCATCGGCAAACTCCAGGCGCAGACGCTGCTCGACAAGCTCAAGGCGGATGGAAAAGCGGGTGGCACCATTGTCCTCATCCACGGTGCGGCCACGGACCACAACTCCAAGCTGCTCAAGGATGGGGCGTACTCCGTCCTCAAGGGCAGTGGCCTGGTGGTGGGCGCCGAGTACGACACGCCGGACTGGAGCCCGGACAAGGCCCAGCAGCAGATGGAGCAAGCACTCACGGCGCTGGGCAAGGACAAGATCGCCGGCGTGTACGCGGCCAATGATGGGACAGGCGGTGGAGCCATCTCCGCGCTGAAGGCTGCGGGGGTCAGCCCGCTGCCGCCGGTGACAGGGCAGGACGCGGAACTGGCCGCCATTCAGCGCATCATCGCGGGCGAGCAGTACATGACGATCTACAAGGCCCTCAAGCAGGAGGCCGAGGTGGCCGCGGAGTTCGCTGTCGCTCTCGCGCGGGGAGAGACACCGCCGATGGAGAAAGTGACGGGGAAGCTCCAGAACGGCACGAAAGAAGTGCCCGCTGTGCTGTTGGCGCCTGTGGCCGTGACGAAGGAAAACGTGAAGAGCACCGTCATCGCGGACGGCTTCTGGACGGTCGAGCAGATCTGCACCGGCGAGTACAAGGCGGCGTGCGTGGCGGCACAGTTCCCCTGACGCTCATCCGAAACCGTGCCAGACCCGAGAGCAGACTCAGCTCCTGCTCTCAGGGGAGAGCTGGCTGGCCGTGTACCGGCCAGGCAGCAGGTACTGGTACGTGCCGGTGAACGTGTCTGAGTAGGCCACCGCGTAGTCCCGATCGGTCCGGCCGTACTGCGAGACGCTCCGGAGATTGTTGGGGACTAGGGCTTCGTCCTGGGGGCCGCAGCCCGTGGCAGCCAGGGCGAGTCCCAGCATGAGCGTACCCATCATGGGGCGGCGCAAGGCGGTGGTGCGTGCAGACGCGTGGCGGGTGGGGGGCTTGCGAGACATGGGGAACTGCCTTTCTCATGACGTTGAAGCCGCGCCCGGCAATGGATCGATAGCCAGCGGATATGCCAGCGCCGCACCGCCGTTAATCGAAGCGGCTGGTTCGATTGCCGCCGCTTCCAAGCAGAGCAACCCGCCGCTTTCAAGGCGCCGTCCTCTGAGAAAGGGGGCGGCGCTTGCATTTCGGGACCAAATCCGGGCTTTGGGGACCAAAAAAGGACCAAACCACGAGGCCCCGCATCGACGTGGCCCACGTCCGGCCCGCCTGGACGCGGTAGGAGGCCCTCGTGCCAGGGCCAACCTCCCTGGCAGCGTGGGCAGTCCCAGATGCTCCAGGATGGCACGCACCCCACCGGCAACTGTCAGATACGCCAGCACCCAGCGCACCCTCTTACCAAACAACTCCTCAGGCCGCGTCACATGCCCTGGGACGTCTCTCGGCCCTTATGCAGGACAGCTAGGTAGGCGGGCCGGGTAGATCGGCGCGGGATTGCCTGGTGCCCTTCAGCATTATTCCTCCATGTGCAGCTAAAGGATTCCCAATATGCGTTTTTTTCCAGTTCTCGCGCTCACCTGCTTGCTCGGCGCGCCCGCTTGCAAGAAGGACGACGACGCCAGCGCAGGGAGCGCCAAGGGGGGCGCGACACCCGCCGCGAACGCCCCCACCGCGAACGCCCCTGCCGCGAACGCCGC
>DASVVJ010001100.1:0-6321 GCA_036389955.1 Myxococcaceae bacterium | reverse complement strand
CACAAGCGCTCGCCCTTCGCCGCCCACTACGACGGCAAGGATCGCTGGTGCATGCTGACGTACGTGAGCAGCAGCGCTCTGGAGTGCACCAAGGAGAAGGTCTCCCGCCGGCGCATCCTGGACATCCCCGCCACCATCTAGTTCCTCAGCACACCGTTGAACCCGAAGTCGCAGTGGAAGTCGCAGTGGCGGTAGAAGTCGCGGTAGCCGTAGAAGTGGCAGTGGCAGTGGCAGTGGCAGTCAGCTGTGAAACAGGGGAAAGTCATGAAGCACGCTGTTGAGTATCTTGCACCTCTGAATGGGCCTCCCTGGGAAGGGTGAGGAGTTCAGAAGCGCGGAGCAGAACTCGTGAGGGCGGCCCAGGGTGGTCGATCTCGAGTTCCGCTCCCCCCTGGTAACCTCAAAACCGTTGTCCTCAAGGTGTCATCGCTCGGAGGCGCCGCTCCGTCAGCAGGCGGCCGAGCGAGACACCTTGCCATTCATCCCGAGCTGCGCGGTAGACCGCGTCGTTGCCAGGGCTGCAGTTCCGTGCTGTTTCCGAGAAGGGCTTCATGCTTCAGAGCGGCGCGTTCTCGGCCAGCGTATAGGCCCACCAGGGGCCCTCGGAGCGGCCTAGCAGCGCGCTCCAATACCAGGACGAGACATCCGTCCATTGCCCTCCCCTGCCGTCCGTCACCGCCTCGCGCACCACCATGCGTGAGTCGCCTCGGGTGACGGTGAACTGGTTCCAGGGCGGCCCATTCTCCTGACGCCAGAAGGGAGCGGGGTTGATGGAGTAGCCGAGCCCCCGGAAGCAGTCCTCCGTGGAGTGAAGCTGGCGCGTGGGAGCCGCCACCCACCGGACGATGAGCTCCCGCTGCCCATCGGTGAAGCGGGCGATGCGGCCGGGGAAGCCCGCGCCGAAGCGCTCCTCCCGCTCCGTCAGGGGCAGCTCGCGCAGCGCTCGCCCTTCGAAGGTGGCGGGCCAACCCGGGAACTGGGCGCTCACGGGCGAGGCCTCGCGCGGAGCGCGCCACAGCGGCGCCGTCGCCAGCAGCGCGCTCGACAGCGCGAATGCCATCCACGTGCCCCGGCTCATCCGTGTGCCTCCGTGGCCCGCTGCCGCGCCCGCTGCCACAGGCAGGCAGTGGCGATCAGGAGGCAGACCGGAATGAAGGAGGTCACCCCCACCCCGTCGTGCAGCCAGCTCGAGCCACCGTCCAGGCTGCGCTCCAGGAGCGTGAGCGTGCTCACCCGCAGCGCATTGCCGAAGAGGATCGCTCCCATACTCAGCACGCACACCCACAGCGTTCGCACCGTACCGAGCTTCAGCATGCACGCCAGGGTGACGGCCAGAAACAGCCCCACCCAGAGCATGCGCGCCCCGCTGCAGGGCACATCCACGAGGATGACCTGCGAGCCAATCACCAGCTGAACGCCCTCTTGCACCACCGGCAGCCCCATGCCGCGCAGCATGGGCGTGGCCAGCGCGGCGGCCGCGAGCCGCAGCGGGTAGCCCAGGTAGAACTGCACCGTGGCCATCACCGGCATGGACAGCAGCGCCAGCAGCCACGTGCCCAGGTGGAAGGCGCGGCCCGTGGTCATCCTCGACACGATGGCGGTCAGGCACAACAGGCACACCGCCGCGCGCACCAGCGGCGGTACCCACGGGTATGCCAGCACCAGTGCGACGTTGACGCCCGCCAGCACGCCCAGGTCCAGGCTCCGCAGCGGGTGCCGCGCCCCCTCGGGCAGCAACATCACCAGCGCCAGCAGGGCGAGCAGGCCCCACGGCTCGTCCGAGCCATCCGTGACCCGCCGGGCGTACCAGCTCCACGCCTGCCAACCGGCGAGGAGCTGCAGCACGAGGACGAGGTAGGACCGCCCCATCAAGACGTCCGGCGCAGGCGGAAGGCGATGAGCAGCAGGCAGGCCACGCCCAGCAGCATCCACGTGGCGGGCTCGGGCACGCTGGGCACGCTGCCGGGATCCACGGGCTTGAGGCCGGCCGCGTCGTACTGCGACTGGCGCTCCAGGACCACGGCTCCCGAGACCTCGGAGACGAGCTGGTACCGGGCGGCCAGCTCGGCGGCCTGAACCCGCGTCTCCTTGGAGACCTGCCCGGACTCGAGCCTCCGGGTGAGCTCATCTCGGGCCCACAGGCGCGCCAGGTGCGCCGACGTCTTGCGCGCCTCCGGCGGCGGATTCAGCTCTGCCACGGGCAGCCGATCCCGGTGGAGCTCCACCCCCTCGGCGCCCCAGCGGGTAAACAGCGTCTTCAGGTCCTGCTCCAGCGTCCCGGTGCGCGGAACGGTGCGGAACGGCGCGTGCTCGGCCAGCTCCACCGCCATCCGGTTCGGGCCACGGCCCACCATCACGTCCAGCACCTCCTGGGGACGGATGGACGAGAGCCACCAGGCCAGCGGCTCCACCTCGCCCGAAGCGGGCGGGGCGACCGTCGTGGGTGCCAGGGGATGAGGACCGTGGATCCAGATGACGACGGTGCGCCCCTGTGACGCCACCATCGACCACGCCCTGGCCAGCGCGGCACTGGCGTCCTGGCCTCCCGCGGGGTCCAGGTCCTTGACCCGCTCCGCGAGCTTCTGGAGCGCCGGTGCGTCCACCTTGCCCAGCGGGAGCAGCTCCTCCACGCCGTCCAGCGAGGCCAGCGCGGCGAGCTCCGTTCCCTGCGGGAAGGAGCCCAGCGCGGAGGCGATCTCCGGCATCGCCGCCTTCATGTCCCCCGCACCATCGATGACGAGGATGACGCGCTCGGGCACTTCCATCCGGACCTTCCGAAGCTGCTGGCGCACGACGTAGGCGGCGGGCTCGGCCAGATCCTCCGTCCAGGCCAGCTCCGGGGCGCCCTTGCGCTGCACGGTGAGCAGCGCCTGCGGAGGCTGCAGCGCCTCATCCCCCAGCGAGGCCAGCCACTCGCTCACCCCATCCTTGCGCTGCTCCACGCCGCCACCGGCCTGGGTGGTGAGCGGGTGCATGGACTCGACCCGCATCGAGTGGCGGAAACCCTCGGGGATGTCGAAGTTGCGCTCGGCCATCGTGGGCAGCAGCAGCGTGGCGAAGCGGCCGTCGTCCTTGGGCAGCAGCGGCATGGTGAAGCCCAGCTTGATCTTCATCGGCGGCCCCTTCACCACCGGGAAGCACTGCACCTGCACGCGGTCCTTGCCCTTCTGGGTGACGAGCAGCGGATCCCTCCGGGTCAGGACGACCGACTCGTAGGCCGCCCGCGCCTTCTCGGTGGCCGCGAAGGCGGCCTCGCGCTCCTGCCCGTCGATGTAGAGCGTCACCCGGGAGATCACCGCCCCCGGAGGCAGTAGTAGCTGCGTGCGCGCCTCGGACTGGCCCTCCGCCGTCGTCTCGAAGCTCATCGTCCACTCGAGGTAGGCGAGCGCCGCGTCACCATCCA
Source organism: Myxococcaceae bacterium (assembly GCA_036389955.1). Taxonomy (GTDB): domain Bacteria; phylum Myxococcota; class Myxococcia; order Myxococcales; family Myxococcaceae; genus DATHBR01. The sequence continues at coordinate 2,918 of DASVVJ010001100.1, read as the reverse complement.
CCGAGCCCTTCATCTCCGAGCTGGCCAGGGACAGCCCTTTGACCCGGCCTCCCACCTCCCGGCCGGCCAGATCCTGGTCCCAGTTGCCGCGGAAGCCTCGGGCGCCGTGGAAGTTCTCGGGTTTGGGCACCGAGTTGAACGTCTTGCCCGTCACCCGGTAGTAGACGAGCCGCGCCTCTTCGACGCTGATGGAGTCGTCGAACGACAGCAGGAAGTTCAGGAAGGTGCCTCTCCCCGGGGCGACATAGGCGGCCGAGAGCAGCGTCTGCTCATCGCCCACGCTGCGCAGCCACTGGAGCGCCGTGCGCTGAGTCTCGGGCGAGCCGTTCACGGCGGCCTGCAGCGCCAGCCGCGTACCTGTCACCGGGGCCTCCGCCACGAGGAACGCCACGAGCACGACCCCCACCGCGAGCCACGGACCCGCCATCACGGCGCCCGCTCGGTGAGCCCGCCGGAGCCGGCCGCGCATCACCAGGAGCATGGAGAACGACAGCAGCGGCGACAGCGGCAGCAGGCCAATCCCCAGGAAGAGAATGCCAATCAGGCCCGCGGGCACCAGCGGCAGGAAGATGAGGGAGTAGAGGAAGCTGACCCCCAGGGCCATGCCGTTGACGAAGGCCGCGGCGCGCAGCAGGTCCAGCGTGCGCCGGCGAAGCGCGTAGAACGCCAGCAGGTTCGCCGCGGGCACCCCTCCGATGAGAATTCCATGGACGACGGTGGGCACCGGATCGAACAGCTCCGTGGTGCACCAGCGCAGGTGCAGCTCGAAGCCGAGCGTGAACGCCGGCAGGGCCACGCCGAACAGCGCGACCAGCACGGTCACGAACACCGACGTCTCCCGGGGCTGCGCCGCCACGGACACCGGGTGCGGAGCCACCGGCGCGGCGGGCGGCGGGGACTCGGCGGGGGGTTGCTCTCTCTGGGGCTCGTTCACGCGTACCTCTCTGCGGACGGATGCTAGCCTGGGTGCTCTTTCATTCGGGAGCACCATGCTTCACTGGCAGTGGAAGCGGTTTTCGGAGCTGACGCTGGAGGAGCTCTACCGGCTGCTCGCCCTGCGTCAGCAGGTGTTCGTGGTGGAGCAGAAGTCCATCTATTTGGACGCCGATGGGTATGACCCGGGTTCCCACCACCTGCTCGGACAGGACTCCGGCACGGAAGAGCCCTTGCTGGCGGCCTACCTCCGGGTGCTCCCGCCGGGGCTGAAGTACCCCGAGGTGAGCTTTGGCCGCGTGGTCACCGCCCCCAGTGCGCGCCGGCACGGGTACGGCAAGGTGCTGGTCGAGAAGGGCCTGGCCTTCATCGACGCGAACTACCCGGGTGTGCCCGTGCGCATCGGCGCCCAGCAGTACCTGCAGCGCTTCTACGAGGGCTTTGGCTTCCGGCGCAGCAGCGACGTGTACGACGAGGACGGCATCCCCCACATCGACATGCTGCGCTGAGCCCTCAGAGCGTCAGCCAATACACCAGCCCGTTCAGGTCTCCGAGCGACAGCGCCACCGAGAGGCTCCGCAGCGGAGCGCCGGAGAATGGGTTCTCCCGCACGCCCACGCTCACGCCCAGGCGGTCCTGCAGCACGGCGCCGTGCACCTCCAGCCCCCAGTCGAGCCGCCGCGCGCCGTTCCAGTGCAGCGAGGCCCGGGGCCCTGCCCCCAGAGACACGCCCGGCAGGTGCACCGTGGGCCGCAGCCCCAGGGTGCTGGAGAGCCGCTCACCCCGGCTCTCGAAGTCCAACGGCTCCACCTTGGACAGCAGCGACAGGCGCGGAGCGAGCCGCACCGCCGGCTCCACCCAGGCCAGCGCCACACCGCCCCTGGCCGCGTCGAAGGCCACCCGGTAGGGCAACAGGTGCATCATCCGCAGCCTCCACGCGCCCGAGCCCGGAGGTGGCGCTTCGGGAAGGCTGGAGGGATCCAGCTCGAAGCGCGGCGTGGGCCTGCTGCTCACGTCCCGCCGGGCCAGGAGCTGCCCCGCCGCGAGTCCCAGCCGCACGCCCCGCCCCGCCGCGGCAGCCGTGGTGCCCTCGGGAGACTCCTGCTGAAACTCCAGCACGGTGGCGCGATCAATCGCCCTGCGCAGCGTGGTGCCCCACCAGCGCGCCGGATCCTGAAGCGCCAGGCGCATGTTCGCCTCCTGGGCCTGGAAGCCATGCTCCCGCAGGCCCGCGAGGAACTGATCGAAGGTGGGATCCGCCAGGCACAGTTGCTCGGTGTCCCCTTCCCTGCACGGCCGCCGGTGGGAGCGTGCCGCTTCGAGCGCCGCAGCCAGGGGATCTCCGTCTGGCAACGGGGCCGGCTCCAGGGCCCAGGACCAGGCGGGCTCCGCCAGCAGCGCCCGCGCCTGCTGACGGCTGCCCAGGGCGATGGCCAGCTCCTCCCGGGCGAGCGCGGAGAGCACGTGGCGCGCCCGCTTCGAGGTGAGCAGCCCCATCCACTCCGCGTTCTCGCGCATCATCATCCCCACGCATCGCTGCGTCTGGGGATGCGACAGCTCCAGCTCATCCGAGGGCCCGGGGCGCCGGGCGGGCGCGGGCCGTCCGGTGAAGTACGGGTCCTGCGCGGCACAGCCCTGCACGGAGAGCGAGTGCACCGCGTCGTACACGCCGGCGTAGTAGTCCAGCTCGCGCAGCGGCCGGTCGAGGAAGCCGGCGAAGTTGCCCAGCTGCGAGCCCGCCAGCGGCGCGAAGCGCGTGGTGACGAACAGACGGCGCTCGGGAGCGCGGACCTGCTGAAGCGCCAGGGCCTGCGCGGACAGGCTGTTGAGCGAAGCCGCGAGCTGCTGCATCACCGGCACCAGCCCCTTCAGTACCCCGATCACCCGCGCCCGGTGAGCCAGCAGGCGCAAGTCGTCCGCGTGCTCCTGGCCGTCGAACTCCCGCTGCGCCGCCGCGACCTCGGGCTCGAGCAGGCGCTCGAACG
>DASVVJ010001099.1:0-9512 GCA_036389955.1 Myxococcaceae bacterium | reverse complement strand
CCGCGAAGTGGTAGAGCAGCGGAATGGGGACGCCGTCGATCATCACCTGGCTGTCCTCGGGCTGAGCACCGCGCACCAGCAGCGCGCCCGAGATGTAGGGCGCCCGGGCCATGCCCGGCATGTTCTGCAGCACGCGCACCGGGTCTCCGAAGGTGCCGGGCACGCTCTGGACCTCCTGCTTGGCCAGCGTGCGCCGGGCGACCTCCTTCTTCTCCCGGGCGCCCGTCACCACCGTCTCGAAGCCGTTCTCGACCTTCTTCCAGATGAAGGCGGTCAGCTCCGTCACCTCGCCCTCCCGCACCTCCTCGGTGGTGAAGAACTTCTTGTGCTTGGGCTCGGAGATCTCCACCCGGATCTTCCCCGGGGTGACGCCGCGCAGCTCGAAGCGGCCTTCCGCGTCCGTCTCCGCGGTGAGCCCCTGCTCGGGCAGGTACACCGTGGCATTGGGAACCGGGTCCCTCGTCCCGCGCTGGACGACCTGGCCCCGGAAGTTGACGGGTTTCTCGGCCTCGGCGACGGCGGCCGGCTCGGGCGGCGGCGGGGGCTTGGGCACGAAGTGGTAGACGTACTCAAGGCGCACGGGCGCGGGCTTCCCGTCCACCTCGGCGGGAGAGAACACCAGTCCCAGCACGGCCTCGCGCGCCGCTGCGTCGAACTCGGGCCCGGCTGAGCGAGTCACCTCGGCCTGCGTTACTTTGCCCGTCTCGTCGATGTCGATGAGGAAGGCCACCTCGGCCGCCTCGTTCCGGGCGAGGGCCTCCGGGGGATAGGCCGCCTCGACGAAGTGGAGAAGCTCGGGCGCCTTGGTGAGCTGGGGCGCGGGGGGAACAACGCTGGCATCCGCCGCCTGCTCATCCCGGCGGGGCGTCGCACCTTCATAGGCGCCCACGGCCGTGGTCAGCAGCAGGGCAAGCAGGCAAAGGGAGTGTTGGAGGCTCCACGACATGGTCAGCAGATCAGAAGACCGTTGAGGCCTGGGTGTCTAGAGTCGTGAGCGAGCGAGGACCTCATGAAACATTCCACCTTCCGAAGATCGCTGGCGCTCGTGGGCATCCTGTCCGCGGGCTTTCTCTTCCACGCCTCCGCCGCCGAGCCCCCGAAGGCCAAGGCGAGCCCGCCGGCGAAGACGAAGGCCCCCGAGGCCAAGGCCAGCCCCGGTCTGCCCGCCCCGGACTACCTGCCCGAGTCGGCGCGAGGCCTGCTGCGCAAGAAGATGGAGCGCCACGGCGAGGACGCGAAGGACCTGATGTTCGGTGTCACGCTGCTCCAGTACGACATGGCGCGCGCCGCCGCTCAGCGCATCTCCGCCGAGCCCCGGCTCGTCCGCCCCATCATGGGCGGTGACGGGGACCTGAACACCCTGTTGCCCGAGCGCTTCTTCGTCCTCCAGGAGGAGGCCCGTCTGCGCGCCCAGGCCATCGCCACCGCCGCCGAGAAGCGCGACACCAAGGCGCTGGCCGAGAGCTACGGCAAGCTGATGGAGACGTGTGTCTCCTGCCACGCGGCGTACCTGCACCGGCAGTGAGGCCGGGGCTCACCGCCGTGCGCCCCGCTTGCGCGCCGGGGCCTTCTTCGTCCTGACGGGGGCTTTGGCCGGCTCCTGCTCGTGGAACGTGGACGGCTCGAAGAGGCGGAGGAACGGGCTGCCGTAGTGCTGGTAGGCGGCCCAGGTCCGCGTTCCGGAGGACGGGTTGGCGATGGACCGCCGCGCCTCCATCATCGCCTTGTGCATGGGCAGCATGGGGGCTCGTACGGGCTCCCCGTTCTCCAGCCGCAGGCCCAGCAGCCCGCCGTAGAGCGCGAGCGCGAACTGCCGCGCGTCGTAGTCATCCACCGGCCAGGCGGTGCACACGAAGTTGGACACGCCGCGCTCGAAGAAGGACTCGGCGAACGAGGGGGCCAGCGCCGCCGAGCGCAGGTCCGCCCGGTCCGGCGTCTTCCCGGACTCGCACGCGTTGGAGAACACGAAGGTGGGCACCCGGTCCAGCCGCCGCAGTTCGTTGGCGGTGAGCCGCTCGCCCCGGCCGAACAGCCAGCCCGAGGAGGTGGGGTCGGCCTCGTCGTACACGCAGTGCCCCGCGAAGTGGAGCACGTCGTACGGGTCCGTCTTCATCAGCAGGTGGCGCAGCACGTTGGTCCGCGTCGCGTCATGCGGGCCGAACAGCTTCACCACCTCCACCCGGTTGAGGCTCCAGGAGTACACCTGGTTGAACTGCTCGAAGAGGTCAGCCACCTCCAGGCCCTCCTGCTCGGCGCCCGGAAGGTGGTTGTCCTCGGCGGGGTCCGCCACCACCAGCACGCGCAGCACCCGGCGGGGCGGCGGAGGCGGCTCGGGCGGCGGAGCGAACGTGGTGCGCAGCTGCCGCGTCAGCCCCCGGCTGGTGCCCAGGAACAGGTCCAGCGCCGCCTCCTCGTTGTCCGCGATGGCCTCGGAGGGCACCTCCGCGTCCGACTGGGCGATGGCCTCCCAGTGGATGCGCGCCGTGGTGCTGTCCAGCATCAGCACCACCGGGTTCTCGCGGTGCTTGTAGAACTCGCCGCGCAGCTCCGCCGGCACGAGCAGCTTCTCGAGGAACTGCCCGTGGTAGAGCTGCTTGGACGGCTTCCACTCGGCGGCCAGCTCGTCGTTGGCCTGCATCACCAGCAGCGGGTCGATGGGCACCTCACGCTCGGGGATGGCGGCCCCTTCGGTGATGGCGCCGAAGCGGTAGCGCTTGTGGCTCAAGGACAGCGTCACCCGCGTGGGGATGGGGTTGCGTTCGGCGGGTGAGGTCGAGCCCTCGCTCTTGGGGAGCGGCAGCTTGCGGGTCAGCTCCCGGGCCGGCAGCTTCTCGAAGTTCAGCTCGATGCGCGGATCCCGGCTTAGCCGCTCCTGCTCGGCCAGCAGCGCGTTCTGAATTGCCTGGGCCTTGGTGGCATCCCGCTCCACGAAGGTGATGCGCTGCAGCAGCGAGCCCTCGGCTCCCGAGGCCACCTGCTGCACACCCCGCATCCAGGCGCGGATGGCCTCCTCCACCGAGAGGTTGCCCGCGCCGGTGCCGATCAGCACCGTGGCCAGGTGCTTCTTGCCCATGCGGCTGAGCGACCAGAACAACTCGCGCGCGAGCACGGTCAGCTCCGGCATGCCGAAGCGCCCCGGTACGCCCATGCCGGGCAGGACGATGAGCCGGCCGGGCGAGCGCGGGTCATCCAGGAAGAAGGGCTGGCCCAGGTCTCCCCGGAGGATGCCGCGCTCCGAGTACCCCGTCAGCAGCAGGTCCGACTCCTGGAGCCGCTGGAATGGCCGGTCCTGCTTGGCCAGCAGGGCCTTGCTGATCTCCTCGTCCAGGGCCCGCTCGGCGCCCTGGGGCACCACGCCCAGGTAGTGGCCCACGGAGAGCACATCCACCGGCGGGCCCTCCTGAGCGGGATTGCCTTCGAAGGACTGGAGGTAGCCCCGGGCCACGCGCAGCTCCACGCGCACGCGGCGGGGCGCGGGGCCCACTGGCTGCAACACGGGAGCAATCGTCTCGGGCGTGCCCAGCACCGCGCTGGTGAGCACCTCCTCGAGGCGCACCTCCTCGCGCGTGAGGTACGGCGGCGCGGTGCCCCGGGTGGTGCGGGCCTGGAGCTGCTGCGCCAGCTTCTCCACCTCCAGGTCCAGCCGGGCGCGCTCCGCCTCCAGCTCCTGTTGAGCGGCCGGGTCATGCTGCTTCGCGCCGCGCATGGGCAGCGGGGATTTGTCGGGCAGGTGCTGGGTGGAGCCCTGGGCGAGCAGCTCGTCCAGCGCGTGCAGTACGCGCGCGTCCAGCACCAGCGCCGCGTGGGCGGCGTCCACATAATAGGTGGGCACGTCCTTCAGCAGGCCCAGGTTGTGGGGCACGCGGCCATCTCCCGCGCGTGACACCAGGTAGGCGCTTGGCGTCTGGCACTGATCGGCGCGCGCCAGCCCCTGCAGGGTGGGCTTGTTGTAGCCGGCGACGTAGAGCATCCGCTTGGGGTCCACCACATCGGCCAGCCGGTCGTGGTGGGCGCGGGCGTTGTCCAGCCGGGCCTGGGACACGCGCAGGTCGCCATAAGTGGCCGCGTGGTAGAGCCCGTCCAGGTGCTTCATCATCCGGGGCGAGGGCAGCATCTGGAAGGTGCCCACGAAGGTGTTGAGGATGGACAGCAGCTCGGTGCGCGAGTGCTTCAGGTCCAGCCGGGCCATCCACCGCACGAGGTTCTCCAGGCCGGTGATGACCTGGAGCGCGTCGAAGGAGCCGTGGTTGGGGGTGCCCAGCATGACGAGCCGTCCGCCGAGCGCTCCCGGCTGGCTGGTGTCGCGGTCCCACAGGGTCCGCCAGCGCTGCGGATAGGCCTGGATGAAGGTGCGCGCCACCAGGCCGCCCATCGAGTGGCAGACGAGGTGCACGGGGGCGTTCTCGGGGAACCAGACCTTCAGCCGTTCCTCGAGGGCGGCGGCCGAGTCGCGCAGGTCGCGGCGCCAGTCGTACCAGAACGTCTGCACGTTCCAGCGTTCGGAGAGCGAGAGGATGAGCTCTCCATAGAAGAGCTTCACGACGCCGGAGGCGCGCACGTCGAACTCGGGGCGGCCGTCGGAGTCCAGCCGCAGGCGCGCGAGCTGCCCGGCGACGAGGCCGATGGGGTTGACCCAGACGCGGCTGGCGGAGTTGCCGGAGTGCTCGGACAGCTCGCTGCCCATGATGCCGGGCAGGACGACGACGTTGCCCTGGCGGCCGCGGAAGGAGCGCTTGGCACCGGCGCGGCGCACGGCCAGGGTGTGCAGCCGTTCGAAGCGCTCGTCGGTGAAGTAGGCCCGGAGCGCGCGCTCCTCATCGCGGCTGGGACGCGCCAGCAGGGTGGCGAATTGCTCAGGCTCCGCGGCTTCGACGCGGGCGATGAAGGCTCTCTCGTCCATGGGCGGGGGCATGGACACAGAGCCTACACGCAAGTGCCCACGCGCGAAGATGCTTCTGGGAGGCGAGGCACTGATCAGCCAAGTGCTTCGCGTACAGCGCGCATTCTCGGTGTCAGCGGGAACGCGTCCTCAAGAGGTTCTCCTATCAGGGCCCAGTGCTCGATGAGGTCCTGGTGAAGCTCGCCATCTACCTGGAGAAGGGCCGCCACCTGGTTCCATGACTCAGCCTCCAGGCCTGTGTTCTGTTCCAGGAGGTCATTGGCCACATCCAGGATCAGCTGCATGAGAACACGCTTCTCGAGAGGCCCATAGCCAGGGGCCGAATAGGTCAGCAGGTACTTCTCGAAGAACTCCCTGGTTCTGAATTCCTCTGGCAACTCGTAGGCCCAGTCCTGACCGAAGGCATCGCCAGCAGGGAGTCCCAAGTCTTGGCAAACCCGTGTGATAGCCGCGGCCATACTGCCGTCCATCGACCGGTCCTCCTGGCCCTACCTAGTTGAGATAGGCGGAGTTATAGGGGAAAGCCGTTCGAACAGCGCCATTGGATTTCACGACGACCCTGGCCATGTCGGTTGTGAGGTCCGTTCCGTCGGCAAGGAAACTTCGCCCCCAACCCTTCGGAAGCGGAACGTCATGGACCCCAGGCCCTCGCTTCGCGACATCGGCGATGAAGGCCGCAGCGGCCTTATCGTCCGTCCATTGCCCCACCTGGTGACCCAGGCTTCGAGCTCTGTCGGTAAGCTGCGTGGGGCTCAGCTTGCTGGTGTGGTCGAGGAACGTGTGACCGTAGGTTGGTTTACTGAGCGGATTGCCCCACTTGAGTTCGCCAAGGCTCTCGGTTGAAGAGGAAGCCTGTGCCCCCTGGTCTGCCCCGCCCGTTCCTCTGGCGGCCATGGCCACCGCCGTAGGCGCCAGCGAGATGACAAGGTTGCCTTCCACCACGGCGATCGCGCTCACCTGGTCTGCTGCCGCCAAGCGCAGGTTCAGCTGTGAGGCCCCTACCCCGGCTGCTTGAGGGAAGTGCGGCAGCATGGACAGCCGGGACGCCAGCCCTGAGGCACCTCCTACCATTCCCCGGCTCACCACCACCGTGATGGCGAGGATGACGACACGCGCAGTCTCTGAACCCACCTGCTTCCCGAAGCGCTCGCCCGCTGCTTCCAACTCCTCGTACGTGTTGGCCCGGTCCGTCGCCTCTTTCAGCACGACGCTGGCCTTCAGCAACTCCAAGAAGCCGTCTACTCCCAAGTAGATCAGCATCACCGCGGACACGATGGCCAGCGACTTGGTGAAGACCGGCTCGGGGTTGGCGGCGAGAATCACCCACGTCACCACGCCGGTGAGCGCCACGGCATAGAAGAGCTGAGGCGCCAGCGTGTCCTTCACCGCCTCGGCGATGCTCTCGCGCATGGGTCCAAAGGACAGGCCCAGCGCCACCGCCAGCTTGTCCGTGGGGCTCAGGCCCCATCCATCGTCGAGCAGCGACAGGCAGTCTTCCCTTGGCTGGCCTGGCCGGCACATTCCGCCGAAGCTCTTGCGCAGCAGCCGCTGCACCTGCCTGTCCGTTTCACGGGTTGAAGAGGTGGAGGTGCGCACCAGCCAACCCGGTTCGGGAGCGTGAAGGGCCAGAGGCATCTCCAGCACCAGCTGCGCCAGCGCCCCCTCGAAGTCGTCCGCGTCCACTGTGACGGACCTGTCACAGGTGGGGGGCCTGTACTCCAGAGGGGCCCCCTGGCCTGTCTTCAGGCGGATGACACGCGGGGGGCCGCACGCGGTGGCCAGGGCCACCAGCAACAGCGCGACGAGCATCCGTGAGACCATGAGACTCCCTCCACCATGGAAGGGAGCAGGATATAGAACCGCCCACCCGGTGAGGACGATGCTCAGGGTCTGGCTCAGGCGCCGAGCGGCCCGAGAGCGCCTATTTCCCGAGCGTCTCCAGTGAGTGGAGAATGGCTTCGAGGCTTTGGCGGTAGTAAGGCACCACTTCGGCCGCCAGCGCGGCGTTCAACTTCCGCCGCGCGTCCTGCTTGGTCCCCATACTGGCCGCGACGGCGGTGTCCAGGATTGCCTGGCCCACCCGCTCGGAGCCCTCGCGGATTCTCCGGCGAATCTCACCGAGCATGGCCGCTGCCTCCGGCGCAGACCGCAGGCCCCGCTCGGCCTCCGCTGGAGAGAGCGCCACTTGGGCCGCCCCTCTCTTCAGCAGCTCGCGCACCGGGTCCGTCAGCTCCAGGGGCTCGCCGCGTTGTAACCGCGACTCCAGCTCTCGCAGCCGATCCCAGTCCTCTTTCTGCGCTGCTCGCGCCTGCTCCTCGTTCATCCTCTTGTCCCTCGGGCTGGGCTCTTCTGGAAAGAACTCTTGGTTTGCATTCAGGTGCCCACGATACGCCGTGGTGGCAGGTGGCGCTACCTGATAGTGACTCACCAGGTTGCAGGGTCGAGGACCCACCTGATAGGTTACTCCGCGCTATGGGGAGATTTCCAGCCTGCCGGGCTGTTCTGCTTGCCGTGCTCGTGGCGTCCGGAGCCATGGCCCAGGACGGCGAGCCTCGTGTACGCAACATCTATCTGTCCGATGACCCACACGACCCAGCCCCCCGGCTCTACGTGGGTGCTCATGTCGCCACCGTTCTTCGCTTCGAACAGGACGTGGAGCCAACCGGCACGAAGCTCATGGGCTGGGAGGGGTGGTTCGAGCCGCTGCTGGTGGGCGGCCAGTCGGTGGTCTTGGTGCCGCGCCAGAAGGTCCAGCCCGAGGACAGTTTCCTATTGAAAGTGACGCTGGCGGATAGAACGGAGCGGACCTTCATCGTGACAGCTCGGGAGAGTGGAAGAGTCGATCAGCAGGTGAACGTGTTCCCCGATCCCGAGTCATTGGATGCGGTGCGCTCGCGCCTTTCCGATGCCCACCGAAGGGAGCGAGTGCTGCTCGAGGAAAACGAGCGCTATCGCAAAGAGGAGATCTCGGTTGACCATGCCCTCGCAGCGCTCCTGGTGAGGGGCGCGGTCGAGATGACTCCGTTCGACGTCGATCTCGGTAGCTGGCGACTCCCCTGCGAAGGCATCCAGCTTGACGTCCGTCTTCTCACGACCAGAGAGGAGGATAAGACGGCGCTCGTGTTCCGCGTGAAGAACAAGGAGTCAGACAAGCCCTGGACGCTCATGGAAGCACGCTTGGTGGGTGCTACCTCGGGGAAGGAATGGCCGTTCGCGATGCGCATGGATCGGGTGAAGGTTGACCCCGGTACTTCCGGCACCATCGCTGTGGTAGCGGACGTGCGCGCCTTCGATTTCAAGAAGGGGGCCGAGAAGCTCGTCTTCCAATTGTTCCGGTCTGACGGGCTGATGGTGGCTTACGTCGCCCTGGAAGAGAGAGCCGTGCGCAAGTAGACCTGCTCACCATGACGACAACCAAAGTGCTTCGCCTCTGCTCAGTCCTGCTGCTAGGTGCCTCCGTGGGCTGCGCAACCGCTGGTCGTGTCTCGCTCCGCCCCGACGGAAGCCCAGGACCAGAAGAGTGCTCAGCGGAGGCCCTCCAGGTAATGCAGATACTCGGTCTGGGAGTAGGGGACGGGGGGGACGCAGAACTCGACGTGAACCAGGCCGACGATAGTCCGATTACTCTCTATGAGGGCCCCATCGAAAGCATGCTGTACACCCGCCTTGGTCCGCTTCCACCCGGCACGCGGCTGTATGGACGCGTCTGGACCGGCGGGCCGCAGGTCGTCATCAGGTACTATGAGGCGCATCCACCGACGAGGACCAAGTTTCAGATCTGCGCGGCCGCCCGTCTCGCCCGCGGGCAGATGAAGAAGCGCCCAGACTCCAAGCCAGGAACCGCCATCCTCGAGTTCTCGTCCGCTGGGGTCTATGTCGTGGACTCGTTCCGGTAGAGCACTCAGTCCCGCAGACCCTCGACGTAGCGGCGCTTGAAGTCCCTGATCTCTGGAACGTGCCCGGTGCCGGTGTCACCACTGCGGGTGTCGTCGCCTGGGCGGTCAGGCTGGTCCTCCCAGTCTGCTCGACCGCGGCTGCGTGTGCGCCTTGCGCGAAGGGCACGTGGTACAGAACGTGCGCTAGCGCTTCTTCGAAGTGGGATCCGAGCCAGTCTGAAGCCCCGGTGGCGTCAAGTCGGGGTGCTGCGTGAGGATTGGCTCGATGATGGAGAAATACAACTCCCCTAGAGCCTGCCCAGCCGCAGCTCGATAATGCTCAAAGGACTCAGAGGGTTCGCTGACCTGTACGATCTTGATGGACTCGTTGAGCTTCGCTGACGCCTCACGAGCCAGCAAGAGCACCTTCACGGCGGTTTCTTTCTTGATCATGACCGGCAGCCAGCCTCACGCATACAGTCCGCCAAGCACTTGAAGAACGGATCACCATTTGGAGTTTGGGTTGGAAGCGTCTCGGTCGTGCATGTCGCAATGCACTTTTTCTTTTGTTTCTGGCAGTAGTCGCTGTTGGGATTCGTTTGTTTCTTCTTCTTACCCGCGCGCTGGGGGGGGCATCGGTTATCAGCTGAGATAGGTACACTGAGGACGGTTTCTTCCCTGGATCGGTCGCCTCTCTCAAGACCTGAAGGACTTGGATTGCACGCGATGAGTAAGCT
>DASVVJ010001098.1:0-6443 GCA_036389955.1 Myxococcaceae bacterium | reverse complement strand
TGTACCTGCTGGGCACCCTGGAGAACATTCAGACGGTCACCGATCTGCTCGGTGACGCGAAAGTCGAGCGAAAGAAATGAGTCCCGTTGCGAAGGTGCCCACGGGGGTGCCAGGTCTGGATCGCATCACCCACGGAGGGCTGCCCAAGGGCCGCACCACCCTCATCACCGGCAAGAGCGGCGCGGCCAAGAGCATCCTGGCGCTGCAATTGGCGGCCAGCTTCGCCCGCTCGGGGCTCAAGACGGTGGTGTTCGCGGTCGAGGAGTCTCCCGCGGACCTGCTCGAGTCGGGCAACAACCTGGGCTTCGGGCTGTCGGCGCTGGTGGAGCAGGGCCTGCTGAAGCTGGCGGACCTGACGCGGGCCCCGGACACCTCTACCGTCATCACGGGCGACTACGACGTCACCGCGATGGTGCACCGGGTGGAGGAGGCGGCGAAGACGTTTGGCGCCCAGGCGCTCATCCTCGACTCGGCGACGGCGCTGTTCAGCCCCCGGCCGGACCAGGACCGGCTGCGCAGTCACTTCTTCCACCTCATCGATGCGTTCCGTAAGCACTCGCTCACCGCGGTGGTAACGGCCGAGGCGCCGGATGACTACGGCCCGCGCACCACGCTGGGCGTGGAGGACTTCGTCTGCGACGCGGTGCTGGTGCTGCGCAACCTCATCGACAACGAGCGCCGGCGGCGGACCATCGAGGTCCACAAGTACCGGCGCAGCTCCCACCAGAAGGGCGAGTACCCGTGCACCATCACCGACAAGGGGCTGATGGTGTTCCCCTTCGGGGTGCAGACGGTCCGCGAGTCGACGGAGACCAGCCGGTTCTCCAGTGGGTTCGCGGGCCTGGACTCGATGATGAATGGCGGGTGGCTGCGCGACTCGATCACCATGGTGCGTGGCCCGGCGGGCAGCGGGAAGACGACGATGGCGGCCATGTACTCGCGCGCGGGGGCCATGCGCGGCGAGCGGGTGGCCTACTACGGCTTCGAGGAGACGCGGCCCATGCTGCTGCGCAACTTCGCGAGCATCGGCCTGCCGATGGACGAGTTCGTCGAGAAGGAGCAGGTGCTGCTGGACTGCCGCTACCCGGAGGCCACCAGCCCGGAGGATCTGCTCGTCGAGCTGCGCCGGAGCCTGGAGCGGTTCAAGCCCTCGCTCATCGTGCTGGACAGCATCTCCTCGGTGGCGCACTCCACCTCGCCGCGCGGCTTCCGCCAGTTCATGGTGGGCTTCGCCTCGCTGGTGCGCGAGCACAGCCGCACCGCGCTGCTGACGCAGACGGTCAACGATGTGAAGGAGGATGAGCGCACCGCGCCGTTCCTCTCCACCATCGCCGATGCGATCATCGCGCTGGACTACGAGCGCCGGGGCAAGGCGCTCGAGCGCACCATCAGCGTGACGAAGATGCGCGGCTCGGCCCACTCCGACGATGCGTTCCGGCTGCGCATCCAGCCGGGCGGGCTGCAGGTCGAGGAGCTGTCGGAGCGGGGCGTCTGAGAGGGGCCTGACGCCCCGGCGTCAGCCCTCGGTGTTGCGCAGGAAGTCGGCGGTCTGGCTGAAGCGCTCCTCAAGAAAGCGCCGCACGCCACCGGTTATCCCACGCGCGTCCAGCGCCTGGTGCATGCAGCGCAGCCACGCGTCGCGCATGGACGTGTCCACAGGCACGTGGCCGTGGCGCATGCGCAGCCGGGGGTGGCCGTGGCGCTCGATGTAGTGCTGCGGGCCACCCAGCCAGCCAATGAGGAACAGGCCGAAGCGCTGCCGGGTGCCAGGATCCACCTTGCCGGCGGCATCCAGCACATGCAGCCGGGCGAGGGCCGGCTCGCTCGCATCCATGGCGTCGTAGAAGGCGTTGGCCAGGGCCAGCACCGCCTCTTCTCCGCCGAGCCGGTGGAAGGGGGTGTCCTCCAGCGAGGGGATCCAGTCGTCCGAGGTAGGCGTCTTGAGCTGAGTGGACATGGCAGTGTTCAACGGGGAGAAGGCCCGCGGCATTCTCTCAGGCCCAGCGCTTGGGGCGGGACTTGAGGGTGGTGATTCCCAGCCGGTCGCACAGGCTCTCGAAGGGGGCACGGGGGACGCCGGTCCACTTGAGCTGCGCCAGGGTCTCCTTGAGAGGCGCATCCGTCACCACGGTGGCGAGCTTCCGATAGAGGAGGGCCTCCTTCAGATGCTGGCGCAACGTGGCCGCGAGCTTGTCCGCGCCGCGGGGGCGCACCGTCCACTTCGCGGGGTCCTCGGGAATGGCCTCCAGGTGGCCGTAAGCGGACAGCAGCGCCGAAGCACCCTTCTCCCCGAAGCCGGGCAGCCCGGGGATGCCGTCCGCGTCGTCACCCACCAGGGCGAGCAGGTCCGGGATGCTGGCGGGTGGAATGCCGAACTTGGCGCGCACCCCGTCCTCGTCGAACTCCTTCTCCTGGCGCCGGTCCACCTGCACCACCTTCTTGCCGCGCACGCACTGGCCCAGGTCCTTGTCCGGGGTGAGCAGGCGCACCTGCTCCACGTCCTTCGCCCAGCGGGCGGCGGCGGTGCTCAGCGCGTCATCGGCCTCGTGGTTCTTCATGGACCAGACGGTGACGCCCAGCGCGCGCGTGGCCTCCTCGGCGAGGTCGAACTGAGCGAGCAATTCCGGCGGCACCCCGTCCTCGGTCTTGTAGCCGGCGAAGAGGTCGTTGCGGAACGAGCGGATGGGGTTGTCGAAGGCGACGGCGAGGTGGCTCACCGCCTCGGCTTTGTCATGCAGCAGCGCGAGCAGTGAGGACATGAGGCCCACGGTGGCCTTGGCGTCCTTGCCGTCCGGCGCGGTGTGGCCCGGACGGGGAGAGAAGTGGGCGCGGAACAGCTCATAAGTGCCGTCGACGAGGTGCAGGCGCATGGGCACCGCGAGGTGTACCGCTCTTGGCGGCGCGCCGTCACCTGGCAAGCGTGGACGGCTCTCGAGCGGCGCTGGTAGGGTCGAGCATCCTGGGGATGAATGCATGCGGTGGTTCCAAGCGGCAGTGGGCTCACTTCTGGTCTTGGCGCTGGCCGGCTGCCCCTCTGAGTTCGGCAAGGGGGGCCGCGTTTCCAAGGCCGTGGGCAAGGACGCCGCCGAGTTGGCCAAGCCCGAATGTTCGGAGGAAGAGCTCGAGAAGTTCTGCGGTAAGGGCAAGGAACTCTCCCCGGAGTGTCAGGCTTGCTTCGACTGAACTGGCCCAGCATCGGGCGGATAGGTGCGTGCCTGTTACTGCCGCTACCCCTTGTGGTGCTTATCTGGGGCCTGCTCATGCCGGACATACCCGTCGGGACGCCCACGGGCAGACGGGTGAGTCCGATGCTTGAGTCCGGCCAGCGCGTGCAGCTGACGACCTATCACCTCAAGTGCCGCACCAGCGCCGAGTGTGAGCCTCCGCTGGGCTGCTTCTTCGATGCCCGGTACAAGCACGCGTACTGCACTGACAGCCAATGCACGGCAGACGCGCAGTGCCCAGAAGATCAGACCTGCCAGGGCCTGGCCACAAAAGACAGTGGGCCCCTGGTGCGTATGTGCATTCCGGTCGGCCTGCGCCAGCTCGGGGAAAACTGCACTCCAGCACCCAAAGACAAACGATACGCCTGTGTGGCCGGCCTTGTCTGTGGAGGCCTCAACTACGGCTGGTGCGGTCAGCCTTGCCGCCCCGACGCTCAGGAGCAGTGCCCCGAAGGTTTCTTCTGTGCGGACACCGTCCCTGAGCCCATATGCCTGCCCACCTGCGAAAAAACGGGGTGCCCTGACGGCAAGCACTGCATCCGCTTTGATGAAGGGGTCTCCGCCTGTGCTCAGGTCCATGGCACCCACTGCCAGCAGTCCCCCTGTGCCGACACCCGGACATGCCTGGTACTCCCACACTCCCCTTATCCTGGGAAGGTGTGGATGGAGTGTATCGAGCGGTGCGGGAAGGGCCTTCCCTCGTGCGGCCCTGGCAAGGTTTGCGATGTCTGGCAGTGCCTACCGGGCTGCGAACCACAGGCTCCTGACGTATGCCAGGAGGGCTACCGGTGCAGGCAGCCGGGGCCAGAGCGGCCTTTCGCGTGCCGGCCTGATTGGTAGTCCCGTGTGCCTGCCCGGCAGCCGGGCAGCCCCGCGCGAGGCGGATTGCCGGCCTGTCCCCGCGTACACACTTCTCCCAAGGCGGTGTCCAGGCGTTCTGGCCCGCCGTTGGCTCGGAGGTGGACGATGCGCAAGACGCTCCTCGCCGTGGCTCTGGCGGTGTTCACCTCCGGGTGTGCCGCCAGGCGGGTGACGGCGGATGCACCCACGGAGCGGCTCGCGGAGTCGCAGGCCGCCATCCGGGCCGCCGAGCAGAGCGGCGCGGCCCGCGTTCCCGAAGCCGCCGTCTACCTGGGCTTCGCCCAGCAGCAGGTGGTGGAGGCCGAACGGCTGATCCACCAGGGCCGCCATGACGCGGCGGCGCTGCAACTGCAACAGGCCGCGGCGGACGCGCAGCTGGCGCTCGCCCTGGCTCGCGCGGTGCCCCTGGAGCACGAGGCGCGGCGATTGGCGAACCAGGCCAATGCGCTGCGCGGCAACCCACGGTGAGGCAAGGGAGGAGACACGCCATGCAGGGGTGGAAGCAACGCGTGTGGGGTTGGGCCGCGGCGGCGGCGCTGCTGGCGGGCTGTATCGCGCATGGCCCTCCGCCCAAGGAGCTGCTCGATGCGCGCGAGGCCTACCAGCGCGCCTCGGCCAACACCGCGGTGAAGCAGGTCAGCGCGGATGAGCTGACAGAGGCCTGGCACGCGCTGCTGGAGGCCGAGCGCGAGTACGACCGGAGCAAGGACTCGTCGAAGACGCGCTCGAAGGCGTACGTGGCGTTGCGCAAGGCCATGCTCGCCGAGACGCTGGCCAGCATCGCCGTGGCCGAGCGCCAGCGCGCCCTGGCGGAGCAGGTGCTGCGCCAGACGCAGGAGGCCGATCGGCGCCGGGCGCTCGTGGAGCTGGAGGCGGCCCAGCAACAGCTCGCCCAGGCGCGGCAGTTGAGGGACGAGGCGGCGCGGATGACCGAGGCCCGCCGGCTCCAGGTGGAGGCGGCCCAGCTACAGGCCGAGGCCCGGCGCCAGCAGGAGGAACTCCAGCGGCTGGCGCAGGAGGATCGCCAGCGCGCCGAGGCCCAGGCCCAGACCCAGCGGCTGGCCCAGACCCAGGCGCAGCTCGAGGCTGAGCGCCAGGCCCGCGCCGACGCGGAGGCCCGCGCCGACGACGCGCTCGCCAGCCTGGAGCGCGCCGGCGAGGTGCAGGTGGAGGAGGACGCGCGAGGCACGGTGCTCACGCTGTCCGGCAGCGTGCTCTTCACCTCGGGCGACTCGGAGTTGCTGCCCTCCGCGCGCAACCGGCTCTCCGAGGTGGCCGACGCCCTCAAGCAGTCCGACAACCTGCTCACCATCGAGGGCCACACCGACGCGCTGGGCAATGACCTCTTCAACGAGGAACTCTCGCTGCGGCGCGCCGAGCGGGTGCGCGAATTCCTCATCTCCCAGGGCGTCTCTCCGGACCGCGTCTCGGTGCGCGGCCTGGGCGAGTACCGGCCCGTGGCCAGCAACGCCACCGCCGAGGGCCGGGCCAACAACCGCCGGGTGGAGATCGTCCTCCAGCGTGCCGAGGGCACTGGCAGCGACCGCACCGGCATCGGTGGCAGTGGCCGCGAGCCGCGGCGCTGAGCCTCGGGCAGCCGACGGATCGCCTCAGGCTGACCGGGACGCGTTAGGCTGCGCCCGTCCGCCATGGCCTCTGACTCCGCGCTCGTCTTGCTGACCACCGATCGGCTGCATCTGGCCATGCTCCCGCCGGATGCGGCCGGGCGCGTTCTGGCCTACCACCAGGTGAACGAGGAGCACCTGGGCGCCGTCTCCCCCGCACGGCCGCCCACCTTCTTCACGCTGATGTACTGGCGCACCCGCCTGGCGCAGGACCGCGAGGACCTGCGCAACGACATCGCCCTACGGCTGTACCTGCTGCCCCGTGAGCAGCCGCTCACCTCCGCGCCGGTGATCGGCACGGTGAGCTTCACCAACATCCGCCGCGGGCCGCTGCAGGCCGCCGAGCTGGGCTACGGGCTGGACTTCCGCTACGAGGGCAAGGGGCTGATGACCGAGGCGCTGCGCACCGCGTGCGCCCACGCCTTCGACGCCCTGGGGCTGCACCGCATCCAGGCCAGCCACCTGCCCGAAAACCTCCGCAGTGCCGCGGTGTTGCGCCGGCTCGGCTTCGCCGTCGAGGGCTACGCGCGCGACTACCTGCTCATCAACGGCCACTGGAGAGACCACGTCCTCACCGGACTCGTGGCCCCCGGGCCCGCCGCCCCTCACGAACGCTGATCCTCCAAAAAATTCCTCTCTGGTTACTTTTTTATTGTGCTCCTGAAAAAAGTAGCCTATGGTGTTTTACATACCCGGCATTTTTTTCACACCACTGCCTGCCGGGTGGCACCTG
>DASVVJ010001097.1:0-4267 GCA_036389955.1 Myxococcaceae bacterium | reverse complement strand
AGCGATGGCACTTGCAGCGGCTTCGGTCACTGCTGTACCTCGACCGCAAGGAGGATCCTGATGACCAGCTCCGTGGTCATGCGCTAGAGGCTCTATGGCCAGAGCACATCAGCGCCGAGGAACTGTTCCGATCCCTGACTCCCCTCAGGCGGTCAAACCTGTACGGACAATACAAGAATTTCATCCGAACGTATCTCCCAGCCACGCTGAGGGAGGACCACCTCCCGGCAGCACTCGAATGGGTGAAGGAGCAAGCACCTACACACCTCCACTCAGACAGCGATGTTCTGGAGGAACTGGCCGATCAGATCCTGATACGCGTGTGGCAGACCAAGCCTCAGGGCACGATGCTTGGCCACTTGGCGGACTGCGTGCTCCTCCGCGTCGAAAACCACGTACCGATCGTCGGACGAGAAAACAAGCCGGAGCTCTCAAATCTCATCCGAGAGAACGAGGAGCAGCGGCGTGCGCTGGTGCTCGCACTACTGGAGCGCATCACGAGCGAGAAACAGCTTTGGTCATTGTGGCATTATGGACGGCCGCTCATCAGCCCCGTTGATGTCACTTGGCTCCTGGATTGGTTGGTCCGCGGCCAAGGTTCGGAACGAGCAAAGCAGTTTGGTGCGGAGCTTCTGGTGCGGTTGTTCGACCGCGGCAATGCCGACCAGGTGAGCAGAGTCCTTGAGGCCACCCTCCGGAGCGCCCCGCTCTGTAGCGCGCTTGCTCCACTCACGGGGCCGGTGGAGCTGGACTCGCTTCGGGCGACGGAGCTGAGATCTGCGTACAAGGAGCACCAGGCACTCGAGGAGCAGTCTAAGGAGCTAGAGCAGCAACGTCAGCGCCCGCTGAATCCTCCGCCCGCGCAACGGGTGCAGAGCGCCTTGGAGCGGTGTGAAGCCGGTGATACTGATGGTTTTTGGATACTCTGTATGGAACTCTCGCTCACGCCGACCAGCAAGCCTTATAAGGCGGATTTCGAACCCGACCTTACCTCTCTTCCCGGCTGGCAAGTAGCCGATCTACTTACTCGTGAACGAATTACCGAGGCCGCCAAAGTCTACTTGCGAGAGCGAAATCCTGAGCCCGACCGTTGGCTTGGCACGAATATTTGGTATCGGCCAGCATTCGCGGGCTACAAGGCGCTTCGACTCGTACTCGCCTCCAAACCGGACTTTGTGGCCGACCTCTCGCCAGAAGACTGGATACGATGGGCCCCAGTCATAGTCGCGTACCCGTACATCAATAGTGACCCAAGCCTCAGCATTCACAAGAAGTTGACCTGCGCCGCGTACGCTGCGGCACCTGAGCCTGTGATTGAGGCACTCGCCCGCGTTATCGACCGGGGCAATGAGGACCATGGCACCGTGTTTGGGCTAGAGTGTTTTGATCACTGTTGGGACGCCCGACTGTCCCGAGCCCTCCTCGACAAGGCGGCACGCTTGGGTATTAAAGCGGGGACGTTCGAGACCTTGCTCGATGCGGTGCTACGCCACGGCTTAACGGAAGCAATTGAGTATGCACGCTCCCTCTCCCGGCTTCCTCTTCCCACCGGGGGGGACGACCGCGCACGTGCTGTCACTGCAGCAGCGCTTCTCCTGCAGCACGCCCCAAGCGAAGCGTGCGATGTAGTCTGGTGGGCAATCGAAGCCGAAGAGGACTTTGGCCGAGAGGTCGTCTCGGCGGTGGCTGGCTCGTCCCATAGACGTCGACTTCTCGCTAGCCTGTCCGAGCACCGCCTCGCCGCGCTATTCGTCTGGACGGCGCGCTGGTATCCCCACGCAGATCATTTTGACGCCGGTGACGAGGGTGGGTGGGTCGGGCCACGGGATGAGATGAGGTGGTTTCGGCAAGGTATCCTGGACGCGCTGAGGGAGCGCGGCTCGTTCGAGGCAGTGGGCGCACTCGAGTGGTGCATCGAAGAACTTCCACATCTCGATTGGCTCAAAGATACGCTCCACGGCGCGCGAGCTAGCGCACGATCAAAGACATGGCTGCCCCCCAAACCCGCCGACGTCCTCCGGCTTGGAGAACCGCACAAAGGGCGGCTGGTGCGCAGCGAGAGTGAACTGCTCACTGCGGTGGTCGCATCGCTCCAGCGGTTGGAGGTCAAGCTCCAAGGTGAGACTCCGGCTGTCATCGACCTGTGGAACGGTCCAGATTCGAACGCTAAGTATCAGCCGAAGGACGAGAACGCCTTGTCAAATTACGTGAAGCGCCACCTCCAAGAGGATTTGGGTGGGCGGGGTGTGGTGGTGAACCGGGAAGTGGAGATCCGACGGGGAGAGGGCGTTACAAAGGGCGAGAACACCGATATCCATGTGAACGCCTTCGTCCGTGATCCGCGGCATGGAGGCTTGGACGTGCTGACGGTGATTATTGAAGCAAAAGGCTGTTGGCACCGTGAACTGAAGTCCGCGATGGAGACGCAGCTGGCAGGGCGCTATCTCAAGGATAACCCCTGCCGCGTGGGGCTATATCTGGTGGGCTGGTACAACTGCCCTCAGTGGGACGCGAGCGACTACCGACAACGTCATGCCTCCAAGATGTCGCTGGAGGAGGCGCGGAGCCACTTCGACGCCCAAGCCCGGCGACTGTCGTCCGGTGAGCTGGAGGTGCGTGCCTTCGTACTGAACACCGCGCTACGACACTGAGCATGTAAGTTGGCCGGAGGCTCTCGCAGTGTGAGGGGCCCCTGCCGATTTCCGCTCGAGTCGTCACCCCCGGTGTTTTGCCGATTAGTACCGGAACGCCACCTTGATGCTCCCGCTCCCCTTCTTGTCCATCGCGGTGAGGAGGGCGTCGCGGAGCTGGTCGAGACGGAAGGTGTGGGTCAGGAGGGGGGCGAGGCGGGCGCGGCCGTCGGCTACGAGGGCGGCGGCTTCGGTGAAGGCGTGGGCGCCGGCGCCGCCGTGGGAGTGGCCGCTGTAGCAGAGGCTGCCGCGGATGGTCAGCTCCTTGAGCCAGACCGGGCTCCAGTCGATCCCGTTGAGCTGCGTGCTGTTCCCCAGGAGCACGATGGTGCCGCCCGAGCGGGTGAAGCGGAGCGCGTCCTCCATGCCGCGCACGCCGCCCACGCACACGTACACCTGGTCGAACCCGCCCACCGCGATGCGCTTGCCGATGATGGGCTTGAGCAGGCGGGCGCCCGAGATCTCGGCCAGCGCCTCGAAGTAATCGCCGCGGCCGCTGACGGTGCGGGCGGCGCCGAGGCGCTCGGCCTGCTCTGCCTGGAAGGGGTAGCGCGCCACGATCGTCACGTCCGCGGCGGGGGAGAGCGCCTGGAGGGCGGCGACGGTTACGAGGCCGATGGCGCCCGAGCCGATCACCAGCACGCGCGCACCGGCGGGCGGCAGGTTGGCGCGCACGGCCTGGACGGAGCAGGCGAGGGGCTCGATCAGCACCGCCTCCTCGTCGGCCAGGGCGTCCGGCACGGCCACGAGCTGGCTCTGGTGCGCCACGAACTCCTCGCCCCAGCCGCCGCCCAGACCGCGCGTGGTGCCGATGAGCATGCCGGGCGCGAGTGCGCCGTCGGTGAAGTGCTCGCAGCGCGACGCATGGCCATCCGCGCAGCCGGCGCAGAGCGGGTCGACGCCGCGCGGGACGCAGGAGAGCAGGGGATTCACCACCACGCGCTGCCCCACGCCCCACCCCTTCACCGCCGCGCCCAGCTCCGCCACCGTGCCGACGTTCTCGTGGCCGGGCGTGAACGGGAACGACGAAAAGGGCGATGTGGAGGGCGATGCGCTCAGCGTCACGATGCCGAGATCGCTTCCGCAGATGCCGCCCATGCGCGTCTGGATGCGCACCCAGTCGGGGCCGGGAAGGGCGGGGGAGGGAGACTCGGAGAGTCGGGTGCAGGAGTGCGGCCCCACGTAGAGACCGGAGTTCAGCCGCCCGGCGCCGGCGGTGACCAGGTAGCGCGGGATGGGCGCCGCGAAGGTGACCGCCTTCACGCCGGCACCCCCGGCGTCACCACCCGCAGCGCCGCGGGGAGGGACGTGATCTCCAGCTGCGCGCTGCTCGCGCGGTTGTACTCGCCGTCCGTCTCGTAGGCGGGGGGCGAGTCGAAGTCCAGGGTGAAGGCGCGGGCCTGCTCCACCTTGACCTCCGGCGCGGTGACGTGCGTTCCCTTGATCGCCGCGCCGAAGATGGAGATGCGCCGCGCGGCCGAGGCGTCGAGGATGCTGACCGCGTCGAGCATGCCGTCCGTGAGCGACGCGGCCGGCGCGATGGCGAAGGCACCGCCGAAGTTGCGCGCGTTGGCCAC
>DASVVJ010001096.1:0-5850 GCA_036389955.1 Myxococcaceae bacterium | reverse complement strand
GACGAAGTAGTCCGCCCTGTTCGTGAGCCGAGCGAGCGCGCCAGCGGTGTCCAGCTGCGCGGGCTTCGGCTCGCTCCCCGTGGGACAGACGATCTGGCTATCCGCTTGGAAGCAGAGGGGGGCGAGCATCGGGTTCAAGGCCATGACGGTCCCGATAATGACGGCGAGCAGCGTGAGGCAGACGGTGGCTCCGTACACGATGTTGCGGAAGCTGCGAACGCGGACGTACTCCTCTTCCTGCGCCTCCATGGCGGCATGGGCTGCGCTGATGATGACCTCGCGCTTCGACTCATCCAGGTTTCGTTTCTCCAGGAGTGATCGCGCGAGTTCCCTGGCCTCCGTCCTGCTCGAGTCCTGGGCGGGGAGTGGCTCCTGGCCCGAGGGGGGCAGGGTGATGGGGGACTTGTCCTTCTTCTCATCGTGAATGCCCCGCAGGATCTCTTCAACCGCCGCCCTGCGCGGATCCTGGGTGGTGAGATGCGCCTGAATGAGAGCGCTGAGTTCGGGGAGCCATCCTCTCAGGTACTGCAGAGGCATGTAGCGCAGCATCAGGCAGACCGCCGCGTGGATGTTCGTCTCGATGGTGTCGATGGACGCTCCAAACCGGCCCCAAAAGGGCCGTCTCGGGCCGGCCGCCTGCCTGGCTGTCTGGAGAAATCGGTCTGCCTCCTCGGCGAGCTTCGCCGCATGGGCATCTCCCGAGCGCTCGGCCATCAGGTGGCAGACCGTACTCAGCTCATCGATGCGTGTGAGCGAGCGCTGTCCACGCGACCAGGACATCCTCAAGAAATGAGGGCCCTTTCCCGTTGAGCCTGCTGCTGTTTCCATGGTCGCCTCTTCCCAAGTCCAATGTGCGCAGTGGAGGGCGTGTCGGCTCGACGGCACTGCCCTGGCCGCCTGGTTGCGGACGGCCCCAAGAGCCCTCAAGCACAAGGGAGCCCCCACACCCTCTCCCGGAGGGAGAGGGTGTGACGGTCAGGCAGTTACGGCCCCACCTTCGCGCCCGCGATCTTCAACAGAGTCCCCATGTTGAACTGACCCTGCTCGGCGAGCTCCGGCTTCCACTTCGGGTTGGCGCTGAGGTACGAGAGCCGGTCGCCCTGCATCACGCCGATCATCACCTCGGTCACGATGCGCGCGCCCACGCCGCTCAGGCTCGTGCCGCCGTTGGCCACCTGCGCCTCCTTGAGCATGTAGTACCAGGCCGGCGTCGAGTGCTCGAACCCGACCTTCAGGTCCTTCAGCTCCGAGAGCTCACCGGGCGTCAGCGGCTTGATGCCCATGCGCTTGGCCATCGCCTGGCCCGAGGGCAGGCCGAGCGCCAGCCCACGCAGCAGATTGCGCTGTGCCAGCGAGAGCGGGTTGGCGGGACTGCCCAACGCGTTGCCGCCCACCTGCCCCGGCGCTCCCGGGATCAGCGCGAAGAGCGCACTCGACAGCCGGGTGTCGATCCGCTTGCTGAGCTGGCGCTGTTCGGGCTGCGCGATGAGGAAGAACCGATCCCACTCCACGAACCGCCGCGCCGCTCGCTTGCCGCCGCGCAAATCGTCCGGATCCACGGGGTTGCCTTCGATGCTGCTGTTGAAGAGGGCAGCGGCGAAGCCCGTATTGAGCCGGTAGCCCGGGCGTACCTGGCTGTGGCCGAAGCGGTAGGCCGCCACCGAGAACTCCACCGGGATGAAGGGATTGTTACGGAACTGGTAGAAGCGGTCCTTCGGGTTCAGGTTCAGCACCCGGCGCACCGTCTCCTCGCCAGCGATCTTCGGCAGGAACTCGTTGACGATGATCCACTGGTAGTGCCACCGCACCATCCGCTGGGCCTCTTCGAACACCTGGGCCTGGGGGAAGCCCTTGCTGATCAGGTCGTCCACCACCGCGTTGTGGAACTTGAGCATCACCACGTGCAGCTGCGACACGATGACGTTCTCGTCGTTGCGCGGATCGCCGATGAGCGCGGTGTTCTGCCGGTTGCGCGGCATGTCATCCTGCGCGCCCGGAGCGTCGCTGAGCTTGTCGATGAGGAACTTCGCCGGGTTGTCGACGTCATAGAGGTGGCGGGAGACGCGCGGGCCGGACCCGTACAGGTTGTCGAGCCCGAGCGTCGGCGTGCGGAAGTTCTCCAGTGCCTCCGGGTCGTTCTGCCGCTCCAGGATGGAGGTCGGATCGAACGAGAGATCATGGTCGATGAACTGCCCGAAGAACGTGAAGCCCGCGGAGATGGTCTCGTTGTCCTGGTTGTTGTTGGGCGCGGGCGGGGGCGCGTCCTTGGCATCCATCAGCCCGCCCTTCTTGCCCAGCTCGAAGAGTGCCTCGCGGATCTTGGGCACATCGGGCGCGAAGGCCGGTAGGCTCGGAAACAGTCGGCCAAAGCGGCCCCGGTCGTGAAACTGCGACTGCGGCGGATTCATCCCTCGGAGGTGCGTTTCACCGTGCATCATAAGAGTCGTCGCTCCTGTGGGGTCCGGACTTTCAGGAGGCTTGCTGATGGCCCGGGCCATTTTGTGGGACTTCGCCTCCTGCTAAAGGAAAGAGACGGCGGCCCGGGGATGTGACGCGTTGCTGGGATGCCGTCTTCGCGGAGCCTGCTGGGCCGCTGCCCAGGGGTCTCACCCAGACGCCGTACGTCCTGGCGACGAGGTCCATGCGCATGCGCACGTGGTAGGGGTAGCCGGGGTCTGGTAGGCAGGGGAGGCGAGACTGTCGAGCATTGCCAGGGCCGCGTTCTCCAGTTGGGGACGGAGTCCGCAGGCAGGCGGGCCAGGTAGTAGTCGGTGACCTTCTGCGCGGCCTGAAGCCTGCGCGGATCACGCGTGTACCGGTAGGCCATGGTGAAGCCGTTGAGCCTACACGTGGGCAAGGAGAAGGAGTGGCTCCCTCCTGGCCCAGGTCTTTACGACGGAGCTGTGCCGCCGGGGTGGGCACATGGCCACCCCGGCGGCCGGGCTTACGCGGAGATCCCGCTGGCCTCCGCCTCCACCCCCACCTCCGTCTCGTCGCGGTTCACATCGGCCGCGGTCCTCAGCGGGGAGAAGGTGACCGTGATCTTCCCGTTTTTGATGCGCAGGCGCCTGCCGTTGAAGGCCGTCACCGAGAAGTGGTTGTCCTCGTTGTAGAGGATGCTCTGCTCCTGGAGGATGCCGAGCGCCACCTTCTCACCCAGACGCACGGCCTGGGTGTAGTCGCTGCGCCAGTGGACCCCGGCTCCGTTGCGGCCGATGGAGACATTGGCCGCCAGCTTGTTGAGCTCGCCATCCACGGTGAGCTCCCTGGCATCCGCGCCGGTGTAGTCCACCAGCGACAGTCCGTTCGCGGCAGGGACCTTGATGGGCAGCACCGGGCTGCCATCCGCCCGCTTCAGGTCCGCCAGACGCTGGTCGCCATTGAACCAGGCCTTGAGGATGGTGACGCACGCGCCCGCCACGGTGCCGTGGCCTGTGCCGTACGCCGGGTGCATGGGGCTGCCTTCGGGGAAGGCCTGCGGCAGCAGCGACGAGCCGTTCTTCTCCAGGATGCGTCGATGGGCCGCGGAGTTCAACAGCCGCTGGGTCACCGGGTAGCGCGGGGCCAGGCCTCGGCGGAAGACGTCAATGCGGCCCCCCCACTCCTCGGGACGCAACCGGCGATGGACGTACCACTTCTGGAACCAGACGGCCTTGAGCGCCCGGCTGGCCACCTCTGTCAGCAGCACGAGCAGGGCCGGTGGGCCGAAGACGCCGAAGCCGTCCTGGTTCTTCGCGCTGATGTTGGCGCCCGCGTAGGGGTTGCCCTCGTCGAGCTGCGTGTTGCTCGCGCTGAGCAGCAGGAGCGCCGCGTTGAAGTAGGCCTGGTGCAGTTGGTCCACGTGGACGTAGCGCGCCATGTCCCGATGGTTGCGGATGAAGCGCCGGGTGGTCGCGGGCTCGAGGACATTCTGGGCTCGGGTGTCGACCCCGCGCTGGACGGCGAGCCAGTCCGAGAACTTCGTCATGTAGTCGCTGCCCGGAGGGGCGGTGCGCTGGCGCGCGTCGATGAGCTGCGAGCCGAAGGGCACCTCGTGCAGGAGGAACTGCGAGAGGTAGGGGCCCTGGAGGTCTCCTTGCGTCAGGCCGCGGAAGACGCGAAGCGGGTTGATGCTCTGGATATTCGGGGTGTCGAAGATGTTGTTGCCCTGAGCGAGCCCCGACTCATAGACGGTGGAGAGCTCCTTCGCGGCGAGCGCCACCGTGTCGTTGGTGCCGTAGTCGATGAAGGGCACGTCGCGCGCCAGCGCCATCCAGTACAGCTCCATCATCTCCGCGTCGTTCTTCAGGCTGTCGAGCCGAGGTGCCGGCTGGATGCCCAGGGCCTGAGCATCGGGCCCCTCGAGGTCGAACGACAGCCCCGTCTGGGGCGTGGTGTACTTGCGCTCCGCCTTCACGCCAAGGGGAATGGCGGCGAAGTCCTCCACCTTGCCCGTGCGAAGCGCCTGGAGGAGCTTGTCGTAGTCGGCACGCTTCACCTCGCCCTTCTCATCATGCGGCAGCCCCTTGGTGAAGTTGGCCACGGGAACGCCGAGCTGCTTGAGGTACTCCTCCTCCTCGCCGTTGTTCATCTGTCTGGGTAAGGGCTGCGCTTGTGAGATACGGAGGGCCTCCTGCCGAATCCTCGCGGCTTCCTCGCGGCGCTTCCTGGGAGTCAGCGGGGTAATGGCTTCTTTGTCAGTCATAAATGGCCTTGCGGTGGACGCAGGGCCCGAGAAAGTCGGGAGCCAGTTGTCCACAAATGGGCTGAGGGGCGCGCCGCGGTGTGTGACATCCCCGCTCGCTTCGGGTGCGCGGTCGTGCATCCGGTCGTGTGAAGGCTGTCCGCAAGAGCGAGGCGTTCGTACACAACCGTGGCCAAACTAAAGCGAACCCCCAGGAGGCTCACCATGAACTATTCAGATGCTCTTCCCCATCGGCCATTCAGGCTGACGTGGCCTCCCCTCTTATTTGCGCTCACTCCCAGCAAGCCCTCCTTCGCACGAGAGGCTCCCTACCAGATCGACCACAGCGTGTGGATTCCCGCTTTCCCCGATCAGGTCTATGACGAGTTCGCGGAGTGCAGCCACTGCGACAAGTGGGTTGGGCAGTTCGTACGCCTGGAGTCACTCACGCCGGACCAACCGCCCGATCGTCGCCTCTACGAGGAGTCCTTTACCTTCATGACCGTGAGGATCCGCATGCTCGAGGCGGAGCGCGGACGGCGCTGGCTTGGCACGGTTGAGCGATGCACCCTGCCGGTCGCCAGGCAACTCCTGCAAGAGGTGACCTTCGAGCCAGGGGACAACGGGGGTACCAACTTCCGCTGGCGCGTCTACTACACCCCCTCGTGGGTCGTGCGGCCCTTCCTCAAGAGCGTGCAGCGCCTCTTCGACCAGATGTTTCGCGACGACACGGAGCAACTCGCCGCCTTCTTCCGCACCAGACAGCCACTGACAGCAAGCAAGGGAGGTGGTCCTCCCCAACAAGCACACTGAACGGGCTCATAGGAGTGCCACTTCCCCAGAGGGTCATCATCGTATTGGCAGGGGGACGATGCATGAGCCAACGAGATAATGAGGAATCTGAAGCCCTCGAGGATTTTGATTTCGGCGACTCCCTTCTGCGTCAGGTGATTGCCCGCCCCACAACCGTCGTGGCTCCCTTGCCCGGGGAGCGGCTAGGGGGCAGGGACGGCAGGCGGTTCGAACTCATCGAGCAACTCGGCCGGGGAGGCATGGGGTTGGTTTTCCGTGCCCAGGACGAGGTGCTACAGCGCGTCGTAGCGCTCAAGTTCATCGCTCCAGGACTGGAACTCTCCCGGTCGGCGCTGGACAAGCTCCTCCAGGAGGAAGCCCGCCTGGTTGCTCAG
>DASVVJ010001095.1:0-21509 GCA_036389955.1 Myxococcaceae bacterium | reverse complement strand
GGCCGACATGTCGGCCGACATGTCGGCGGGGGTTTCGACGTGTCACTGGGAACGCACGCGGTATAGCCTCCATGTTCCGCGCGTGTCACAGGGGCCACGGCTGGCCCCCCCGCGGCAGGGGCCACTGAGGCCTTCTTCGGCCAGATCGGTCAATAGAACGGCCACACCGGTCACGGTAGGCCGGGGGTGAAATCCGTACCTTGCGCATGGAACTTCCAACACGGGAGCGCGCCATGCGCCAGACGAACACGACCCCCTCACTGCTCTCTTCCACCCTTGCCCTGCTGCTGTGCCTGACGGCGGCTCCGGCCCTGGCCCAGCAGTCCCCGCCCACCCAGGAGCCCTCCTCGCTGCACGCCTTCACCCTGGGGGGCTCGTACTCGAACGTGGACTCGGCGGTGACGCTGGGCTACTGGCTGCGCCTGCCCAGCGGCGTGCAGCTGGGGCTCGATGCGCGCTATGCCCCCTCGCGGCAGGCCTATATCGACGGCTTCCTGGGCACCGGAGGCTCGGCGCGGTACGGCACCCTGAGGGCGCTGGTGCCCGTGGCCTCCGCGGGCCCGCTCACGGTGGGCTTCGGCGCGAACCTGGGCCTGCGCAGCCTCGCGGTGAAGAGCTCGGCGGGGCCGGACAGCTCCTCGCTGACTTTTACCTCGGAGCTGGGGCTGCTGGCGTACCTGCCCGTGTCCTCGCGGCTGACGCTGCGGGCCGGGTGGCACCAGGTCACCTCCTTCCAGACCCGGCCCGGCTTCGACGTGGACGCCATGGGCCAGGTGCTGGTGCTTGGCGCCACCGCTCCGGTGAGCCGCGGCGTGCAGCTCTTCGCGGACCTCGAGACGGGGGGGCTGTATGGCTACGACGGTGACGGAGGCAAGTACCTCACCCGGGGCACCCTGGGCGTGCGGCTGGTGCTGGATGGCGCCGCCTCCCGCTGGACCACGTTCTGAGCCCTCTGCCTTCCTTTCTCCTTTTTCCTCACGAGGACACCTCCATGAAGACCTTTGTCTTTGCTTCGCTGTGCCTGTTGCTGGCCGTGCCCTTCTCCGCCTCGGCTGAGTCCGCGGACGCCTCGCGCCCCGTGGGCGTCTTCGTCGGCATGGACTGGCGGGCCATGGGCCTGGCCGGCCACTTCAGCCATGGCCCCGGCTTCCAGGCCGGAGTGACGCTGCTCGATGGCCACCTGAAGCTCGGCCTGGCGGGCTTCGCGCGTCCGGGCCCCATCAACCCCGCCTCCTTCACCGTGCAGACGGTGGATGGGCGCACCTTCAACGGCAGCTCCACGCTGAACCTGCGCTCGGACGGAGGGCTGGTAGGGCTGATGGCCGCTCCGGTGGTGAACGTGCCGGGCGTGGACTGGCTGTCGCTCGAGCTGCCCGTCTTGTTGGGCCAGGGCGGCTTCGGCTTCTACCTGCACGGGGAGGACCGCCGCACGCCGGACGGGCGCCGCGTGAGCCAGTGGGAGAACGAGCTGCTGGGCGGGCGCGACTCCAGTTTCGGCATGGGGCTGGACGTGGGCCTGCGCCTGGCGCTGCGCTCGGCGACCGTGGGGTATGCGCGGCCCTACCTGGGCGTGCACTACACCACCGTGTTTGGCTACGACACCGCCGTGCGCTCCAGCTACAGCGGCTTCAGCGCGCTGGTGGGGGTGCAGTTCGGGCGCTTCTAGCCGCCTGGCGCGGTGTAACATCCGCCCGCATGCCGCGGGCCTGGGTCCATCTCCGAGGAGCCGCGGGGCTCATTCGCAGCGCCGCCGCGCGAGGGATGGACCCCGAGCGGTTGTGGGCGTTGCTGGGGGCCTCGCCCTCGGCCACGAATGATCCGGATGCCACCGTGGACCTGGAGCGCGTGTATGACGTGTGGGAGGCCTTCTTCGAGCACGTGAAGGACCCGGGGCTGGCCATCGAAATCACCCGCTCGGGGCGCCGGCCTCCCAACGACATCCTGCTGTTCGCGGTGATGACGAGCCCCACCTTCGGCGACTCGCTGGACACCGCGGTGCGTTTTCTGCGGATGCGGGCCACCAGCTTTCAGTGGGAGCGCGTCAACGAAGAGGACGGGAGCGCGTGGCTCGTCCAGCACCGGCCCGGAGAGGACCGCATTGGCCGGCGGCTGGCCATCGAAGCGATGCAGGCCGAGTTCGTCGCCATCAGCCGGGGCTTCAGCGGCATGGACTGGACGCCCACGGAGGTGCAATTCGAGCACCCGCCGCTCGGGCCGAGCAAGGCCCACCAGGAGTTCTTCCGCTGCCCGGTGAAGTTCGGCGTGGAGCGCAACGCGGTGGGCATGGAGTCGCGGCTGCTCCGCCGCCCCATGCCCAAGGGAGACCCGGCCCTGTCCGCCTACTTCCAGCAGCAGCTGGAGGGGGTGCTCCAGAAGCGCGGCGAGGCCGAGCCGGAGGAGCTGACCGAGGCAGTGCGGCGGCTGGTGATGCGGGATGCGCGAGACGTGCCTTCGCTGGAGGAGGCCGCCAAGCAGCTGAGCGTGAGCGGGCGCACGCTGCGGCGCCGGTTGGAGGCGGCGGGCACCAGCTACCAGGAACTGGTGGACGAAGTCCGCGCGGCCATCGCCAAGCGGCACCTGGCCCTGCGGGGCCTGGCGGTGGGAGAGGTGGCGTACCTGGTGGGCTTCTCGGAGCCCAGCGCGTTTCACCGCGCTTTCAAGCGCTGGACGGGGATGACGCCTCAGCAGTTCCGCACCGCCCGCTGGGAGGAAGCCGTACGCCAGGGCCCTTGAGCCCGTCCGCGTCGTGCGCCGAAGCCTCGGTCGGTTTGCTGCCCATCTTCTCCTCAGGGCGAGCTGGGCGCAGTGACGAGCAATCCACGCTTGTAGTTCCGCCGCTGCGTCACGACTCCATTCTGGTACTCCTCGGAGGGGCCATGGAGCAGGCCATTCTTCACCCGGTAGACGATCTCGTGGCCCACCCTGCCCTGGTATTTCCAGATGCCGGTATGGGGCTGCCCGTTCTTGAAGATGCTGATGGTCTCCAGCCCCGGGTTCTTCGGAGACGATTCGCGCCGTTCCTCGAAGCCCCCTGACCAGAAGTAGGAGAGGCGCTGCTGCTTGCCGTGTTTGTAGGTGCCGCTGGAGAAGAGCTTCTTGGAGCTGTGGAAGATCTCGAAGCGGCCATGCAGCTCACCATTCTGGAAGGCGTAGCGCTCGGCCACGTCTCCATTCGGGAAGTACTTGATCTGATCGCCATGCTGCTTTCCGTTCTTGCAGCCGATGCGCATGAAGCGCGTCTTCGGTGGGTAACTCTCGAACGGAGGGCCATTGTCATCGAACTGGCTCGAGGTCTTGAGCGTATGAACCCCATCGAGTCCCGTGAGCTGGCAGACCCCGGTCGTCCTGTATTCGTATTCGTTGGTCAGCTGGGAGTGCTTGCCCACGGAGAGCATGAAGCGATTCGATTCCTGGTGCGCCTGGTGGTAGCGGCGGATCCTCTCCGTCTCCGCCTTCTGGCACTCGGCCATCGCCTCCGAGTCATGCTGCATGCCAGAGCAGCTCGCCTCCGCTGGAGTGGGCAGGGCCAGCAGGGCCAGGAGGAAGAGCGCGGGGAGCAGCCAATGGGATGACATGGAGCCTCCAAGATGGGGCGGGAGGATAGCCCATGCGGATCCAGGTCTCAGAGTGGCTCCGACGTGCTACACCCTGACCGAGGACCCTCAGGGGCCGCTCCGGGACTGAGGCGGGCCCAGACTGGGGGGCAGGCGAGCGGGCACCGGTAACGTTCCGTAGGGGTCGGACGTTCCTTGCTACAGAGAGGGGCCGCACGGGCGTGGCCCTGGGAGGACGGAACATGAAGAGCCGGTTCTGGCAGTGGGTCACGCTGGCCGTCACCTTCGTAGGCATCGTGCTTCCTCAGTTCCTGCTGGGGGACCACTTCAATCTGGGCCGGGACGCGAGCGTCGCTTTCGTTCCGGCCGGCTACGCCTTCTCCATCTGGGGCGTCATCTATCTGGGCTTCCTGCTCTTCGCGGTGCACCAGGCGCTGCCGTCCCAGCGGGACAACCCGCGCTACGCCACCCTGCGGCCCTGGATGATGGTGACCGCCGGGCTCAACTTCCTCTGGTTGATGCTGGCAATCTCCTCGCTGAGCTGGCTCTGGGCCACCGTTCCCGTCATCGCCGTGATGCTCGCGGTGGCCTTGCGGCAGCACCGCGCGCTCCGGGTGACGCAGCCTCCTTCGTCCGGCATGGAGGCGTTCCTTCGCGTGCCCTTCAGCCTCTACCTGGGGTGGCTGACGGTGGCCGTCATCGCCAACGTGAGCACCGTCCTACCCAAGTACGGCGTGGACCGGCTGGTGTTGGGAGCGGGGGCCTGGGCCGTGCTGCTCATCGGGGTGGGCAGCGCCATTGGCCTGGCGGTGCGCTTCGGCCTGAACGACCGCGTGTACGCGGCCGTGTTCGTCTGGGCGTTCGCCGCCATCGCCGTCCGGCAGTGGGAGACCTTCCCCGTGGTGGCGACCTCGGCGGTGATCGCCGCGATCGTCTTCTTCGTCACCGTGGTGATGCCCACGTCTACGGCGCTGACCGCTCAGGTGCCCTGGATGCGCCGCGCCAGGAACGCAGAGAAGTGACCGGCAGAGCGCTGCGGCAGGTCCGGGCGGTCAGAAGCGCAGGTGAGCCAGCACGGCGCTCTCTCCCGCGGGAGCCGATGCACCCCAGGCCGGCACCTCGGCCACGGGCACCGGAGCCCCCAGCGGCACACCCGCCGTATCCACCTTGTGGTAGCCCACCGTCAGCACGCCGCCGCTCACCGGGTGGAC
Organism: Myxococcaceae bacterium; assembly: GCA_036389955.1. GTDB lineage: Bacteria > Myxococcota > Myxococcia > Myxococcales > Myxococcaceae > DATHBR01. Next base: position 16,744 of record DASVVJ010001095.1, on the reverse strand, counting down.
GCTGTCCAGCCGCACGTTCTCGTCTCCGCCGTCCACCGCCGCGTCCCACGGCCCGCGCAGAAGGGAGGAGTAGCGCAGCGTCCGCAGGTCCGGCTCGAACACGCGCACGAACGAGTTCCACCCCGAGCGGCCCTCGGACGGCTTGTACATCTTCATATAGGCGTTGGAGGTGGTGACGGTGCGCCGGCCCTGGGCCACCAGGTACACGGCGCCCTGGGCGTCCACCTTGAGGCGGGCCACGCGCGTGGTGTTGAGGTTGGGCCAGCCGGCGTTGTGGTTCGCCCAGCCGTCGTGAATGGGCTCGGGGTAGGCGGCGCCCAGGTTGGTGCTGTCGGCGTACTCGGCCACCCAGGTGGCGGCACGCAGTGTGCCGTCGGCCAGGCTCAGCTTGCCCAGCCAGGAGATGTGAATATTGCCGTTGGTGCCGGTGAACTGGTGGTGGAAGGAGCGGGCGGTGGGGTCGGCCGCCACCTGGTGGCCGCTCCAGAAGTTGATGACGTTGTTGCCGTGGGCGCGCGCCAGCACCACCAGGCGGTTGGAGGCCAGGTCCAGCTCCAGGTGGTCCACGTACTGGTCCGGCGAGGAGGTGGTGGTGTAGCCGCCCTGATTGTTCTCCACGCGCTCGTGGTACAGCCGGCTCCACCACTTGAGCTGGCCGGTGGCGCTCATGGCCACCACGGCGGGCTCGAAGTCCGGGTTGCCGTCGGGCAGGCGCGACTGGGTGGAGTAGCCGAAGTACAGCGAGTTGTCCCGCCGGTCGATGACGATGCCGCCCACGCGCTGAGTGGGCTTGTCGCTCACGCGGTAGCCCGTGTAGCCGGGGCCTCCCGCGCACGCCGAGGCGTTGCACGGGCCCGAGAAGTAGTAGTCATCCGGGAGGCGCCCCTGCCTGTCCGTGCGGCCGTTGCCGTCCGGCAGCAGCGCGGAGTAGTCCGCGGCGGTGGCCGAGCGCAGGCTGCCCCGGCGGCCGGCCTTCATCACCACGGCGCTGCGCACCAGCGGATCCGTGCCGGTGTACTCGGAGGCCTTGCCGTCGAACTCGGTGCTGGCCGTCCAGTGCGCGGGCCACTCGGGCACCAGGTCCTGGGTCCCGTTGGCGGTGAGCCGCTCGATGGCGGCCCAGTTGAAGTCGAACGGAGCGCCCAGGGCGAACACCACCTTGCCGTCGCTGCCCACGTCCCACGGCTGCAGCTCCTTGTACTCGGAGGCATCGCCGCCCGCGGCGCGCGGTGGGCACTTCACGTTGTAGGCCCAGCGCAGCGCGGTGGGCGCGGCCTGGACGAAGTTCTGATCCAGCCGCGCGATGAAGTAGCCGTCGTCGCTGGTGTTGGCCGCGTCCCGGGTGCCCGACAGGTAGAGGTCACCGGTGGGCTGGCCAGGCAGGCTGGTGGTGCGCAGCCGCTTCACGTCGCGCACGGTGCCGGCGGGGAAGTGCAGCACGCGCAGCACGGTGCGCAGGTCCGCGCTCAGGTGGAGGATGAAGCCCACCCGGCCGGCCGAGGCGGAGTGGATGCCCGTGGCGCTCAGCGCCGTGCGCGGCACGCCCGCGGGTACCCAGTTGAGCGACGAGGCGCCACCGGCCACCAGCACCGTGCTGTCCGACAGCACCAGCACGTCGTGGAAGCGCTCGGCGCCGGTGTCTCCCGCGTAGGTGACGACGTTGCGGTCCGTGCCGCCCGAGGGCGTGCCTCCATCATAAGGAGGAGGCGGTGGGGGAGGAGGAGTGCCCCCGTCCGGGCCGGGAGTGCCGCCATCCGGGCCGGGAGTGCCACCATCGGCGCCCGGCTGATCCGTGGGAGGCTGCGTGGGCGGAGTGTCGTCACCACATGCAACCACCACGAGCAGCAGACTCAGCGGCAACACGAGAGCAGCGCGCAAGGCAGGCCTCCAGGAACAGGGCGCACTGTCTAATGAGTGACGTTCCGAGATTCCGGCTTTTCTGCATCACAAGTGGGTGACACCGCCTGGCGCAGGGCCTCCCTGAGCGCATGGCGGATGCGGTGACGTCAGTGCTCGCCGCCGGCGGGCTCGGAGGTGGGTTGGGGCTGGGACGCGGGAACGGGGAAGTAGCAGCCCCCCTGGTAGAGGTACGCGCCGGGCCCACGGCACTCTTTGGGCTCGAGGTTCAACTTCAGCCAGCAGCCGCCGTTGATCGCAACCAGGTCCTTGCGGCAGTGCCCCTTCTCATCGGGCCGGAGCTGGCCGGGCCTCGGCTCTTTGGGGAGCTCCTTTGCGATGGCGCCCTGGGGGGCCTTCGCGGGAGCGTCTGAAGAACTCACGGCGCTCTCTCCGACAGAGACCGCATCGCCCTGCGCGTTGGCGCCACCTCGCTCCGCTGTCCGTGTGGCCTGGGCGCGTAGCCAGCCTGGCTTTGCTGGCCACAGCCCGAGCGCCATGGCCGCCGCGAGCCAGGGCAGCCAGCTCCGGGCCTTTCCCCGCCTGACGGGGGCCACCACGTTTCTGTGGCGCGGACGGTGGCCCAGCACTCGGGCCTCCGCCCGCTCCTCTTCCGTCCATTCGGAGGGATTCTGTGTCTCCCACTCGAACAGCGGCGTATCCGCCAGCGGACCGGCGTGCGCAACGCCTCGCTCCAGGGCCTCGGCCAGCTCGCCCGCGGTGCCACGCTCCTCGGGCCTTGGCGACAGCATGCGCAGGATGAGCGCGTTGAGCTGTGCATCTACCCGGGGGTTGAGTTGTCTCGGAGGAGTCACGCCGAGGCCACCAGGCAGCCAGCACTGCCCTTCCGGCGTATGCGGGTCCGTGAAGGGCGGATACGTGTCGGTCACCAGCCGGTAGGCCGTGACGCCCAGCGCGAACACATCATCGGAAGGCCGAGCCATCAGCGGAGCGTTGGCATCTGGGCCCGCGCGCTGGATGTACTGCCACATCTCGGGGCTGCGGTAGGCGGGAGTGCCCGGCAGCACGGGCATGGGCGTCAGCCTCGCGGCGCCGGCGAAGTACCCCGTGCCGAAGTCGGTGAGGAACAGCCGGCCATCCGAAGGACGCACCAGCATGTTGTCGCCCTTCACGTCCCGGTGGACGCTGCTCACCTCGTGCGTGGCCTGCAGCGCGCCCGCCGCCTGGGCCAGCAGTGCCAGCACCTGGCGCGAAGAGGGGTTGCGCCGCTCGGCCCAGGTGTAGAGCGGCACGCCCTCCACCCACTCCATCACCACGAAGGGATGAGCGCCGCCGGAGGGGGCCCGCCACAGCCCGGCATCGATCAGCCGGGGCACGCTCGGGTAGCGGATGCGCGCGAGCAGCTCCGCTTCCCGCTCGAAGCGCGGATCCGCCGGGTAGATGGCCAGCTTGAGGGCCGCGAGGCCGGTCTGCTCGCGATCCGCGGGCTCGGCGGCGTACACGGTGCCGTAGATGCCCCGGCCTCGAAAGCCGAGCACCCGCCAGACACCCACCTGGGTCCCGGGTGGCAGGGAGATGAGGTTCATGTCCAGCGCCATGGGACGAGCCTACCCCCAGGGTCGTCAGTGGAACACCGCCTCATGACGCGGGCGGGTTCCTCCATGCCACGTGGGTAGAGGAGGGCCCACGAGCGGGCAGTCAAGCGGCCGCGCACACGGGTGGACCCGTGTGGTGTGTATCCTCAACTCTGGAAGGGGGAGCTGATGGGGCTATATTTAGACCATCTGGATGACCTGCCGGGTGACCATGAAGCCGCTCCATATTTCAGAAGACATCCTGCCCATCGCCGACTTCAAGACCCGCGCTTCCGAGGTGGTACGTCGGCTGAGGGAACATCGGCGTCCGGTGGTTATCACCCAGAGCGGTAAATCCGCCGCCGTGCTCCTGTCACCCGAGGAATTCGATCGGCTCACCTACCGAGCGCGGTTCCTTGATGCGGTGGGTGAAGGTCTCGCCGATGCCGAGGCTGGCCGCGTCGTCACCGATGAAGCCCTCGGCAAGTTGCTGGATGACGAGTTCGGGAAACATGAGCCGTAAGCCGTCAGGCACCTGTCCGGTGGACCCACAGGTCCATCGAGGATCTGCGCACCATCGGCCGCTATATCGCCGAGGATGACCTGCGCGCCGCACGGCAGTGGACCGAGCGTCTCCGGCAGCGCGCGCACGAGGTGGCCTCTACTCCCAAGGCAGGGCGTCGCGTGCCAGAGGCTGATCGGGACGACATCCGCGAAGTGCTCCTGCGCTCGTACCGCATTGTGTACCGGGTGGTCCGGGATGGCATCGAAGTGCTGACCGTCTTCGAGGGGCATCGGCTCCTGCCGGGTGGAGTCATTCCGGAGCAAGACGAGGGCTGAACTCGCGGCCCTTGAGGTGGCGGAGCGAAGGTACGCCAGCTCATCGAGGACGTGGTCATCGCCGAGGGCATCCAGTTGCTGGTGAAGGAGGTGTCGATCTTCGGCAAGGAGTTCCAGGAGAAGCTGGACGCGCTGAAGACGCCCGAGGCGAAGGCCAGCGAGATGGACAAGGTGGTGCGTGCCAAGGCGCAGTGGCTCACCACGCTCCGAGGTGCGGCTGGAACGCGGGCGGCTGCCCACGGCTGCTGTGGTGAGGGGGCCCCCTGGATCAGACAACGTGAGCAACCTCTTCGTTGAGGTTTCGCACCTTGAGCTTCTTGAGCAGGCGGTAGAGGCGCTGGGAAATGATGAAGAGCGGGTGGGGACGGAACAGCCCCTGGCGCGCGCCGAGACGCCCGCGGAGGGCCTGCCAGTCCAGGGACTCCAGGCTGGAGTGAGCTACGTGGAGGGGAGAGAGCAAACGCCGCCCCAGGACATGGCCCCGGGGGCAGCGGGTCTCATCCGGCTCAGGGGCCAGATAGCTCTTGCCAAAGTGAGTCGGAGGGGCAGCCTCCACCGTGGCCGAGGGGATGATGAGCTGGTGCCAGGCCTCCGTGGGCTTGCCGCCCTTGCTGAGCACAGGGCGCAGCTCGAAGCCGGTGATGCGGTGGGCCCGCATGGCTTTGACCAAGCGCGAGGAGACGACGAACTCCGCGCCGGGGGTGACGGCCAGGTCCCGGCTCTTGGGGATGCGGCCCACGTTCAGGCGCAGCTCACCGAGCTGGAGCGCGCCAGATCCGCACAAGGCACAGGCACGCGCATCATCATATGGAGTGCCGCACTCCTCACCGGAGGGCATGAAGAAGGGCCAGAACTCGACCTTGAGCTGCTCCGCCGCTTGAAGCTCTCTCGGGGTGTAGTGGCGGCGGACTGCACACATACTGAAGAGCGTCGTGCCCTGCGCTTGGTACGCGGCTTCGGTTGTCCGTAGCTTCTCCACCAGCGGGTCGTTGACATCCAGCAGCAGCCTGACCGTATCGAGCGGGTCCAGGCCTTGGGTGGCATACCCGGGAACGTACAGAGCGGCTTCTTCCGCGGACAGACGAAGTTCAAGGCGCTCGCGCATGATCAGAAGTGCACTCCAGGCAGCGGATACTTTGAATACACCTTCTTTATGATCCTCGATTGCTCATCGAGCGTTGGGACACCCTGGCCGTATGCATACTCATTACGGAACTCGTTGGTGATGAGCTGGTGGTAGGCCGGGTCAACGTTCACCGTAGGGCCCTCCTGAGGACCTCCCAGATACTTGGGATGAACGTGGTGCTCCTGAGGGGGCTTACCCTGAAGGTGGGGAAATTTCTGTCTGGCCTCAGCGAGTCCCCGGTCAAACCGCTGTCGAGCCACTTTTGGGTCGAGCCAGCGTGTCATCGCAGCCTGAGCGGGTGTGAGCTTGCGCGGGGGCTGAACCTGGGCAGGAGCCTGGGCTTGGGAAGGGCTTGGGGGAGCTGACTTGGGTGTAGCGGCGGAGCTTTCGGGGGTGCGAGGGAGCTTGGGGGCGGGGGTAGTGCCTTGTCCGCGGGGAAAACGAGGGCGGCCTGCCACCGGCCCGGAGACTTCGCTCTCGTAGCGAGTGCTGTACAGGGGGTGTGGCTCGGACGAGCCAGCACATGCCAGGAGCACAGCCCACCCAATCATCCAGGGAATGAGCGCGACGGGGAACCGCTTCATCAGGTCTCTCCAGGAGAAAGGGCTCAGGGTCCCACGAGCCAGGATCGAAATGGGGGTAGCCGGTGGTCCGGGGGAAGCCAGGGCTGAGCCTCTCCGCTCGGAGCCGTGTGGAGGCCAGCCGCTACAGCGCGCCGAGCCTGCGGGCGCGGGCGGGATCCACGGCGGCGGCCTCCCAGCGGCGCACGGCGGCCTCGCGGTCGGCCTCGGCGGCGTCGGCGTAGTAGCCCAGCGTGTCGTTGAGGGCGCGGCCCAGCTCCTCGATGGCGGCCAGCCGCACATCCAGCTCCTTGTGCCGCAGGGCCGTGACGAGCCAGTCGGCGCGGCGGCGGGTGCGGTTCTCGGCCCACCAGCCCTGCCACTGGCGCGGGTTCAGGCCGAAGGTGGCCCGGGTAATCTCGCGCAGCGCCTCGGCGGCGGCCTGGGCGCACATCTCATCATCGCTGCCCGTGAGGTTGATCAGCCCCTCGATGGCATCGCGGTCATGCAGCGAGCCCAGGGCGCGGGCGGCCAGCGAGCGGCGCAGCGGATCCCGGCTGGCCAGCTCCTGGCGCAGGTCCTTCATCGCCGCGTCGAAGCGGGGCAGGTGCTTGAGCGCCGAGGCGGCCACGCGCGCCGCGCTGGAAATGTCCGGCTCGAAGTCGAACAGGCCGCGCAGCACCCCATCCACCAGCTCCACGAAGGGCAGGTTGCCGGCGGTGAGCAGGGCGAAGTAGCGCGTGTCCGCGTCGGGCGCGTCCAGCAGAGGCGCCAGGGCCTGGGCGGCGGGCCGTCCCAGCCGGGAGAGGGCGGCGGGAATAGGGCCCAGCTCGTCCGCCTCGGGCAGCTCCACCACGGGCAGGCGGCTCCAGGCGGTGGGGCCGGGGAAGCTGGAGGCGAGCACGCGGGCGCTGGCCTCGGGCGTGCGGGCCAGCTCGGCCATGGCGCCGGAGCGCTGGGCGGCATCCGGGCCGGTGAGGCGCTTGAGCAGGGGCGCGAAGTCTGGCGGCGGGCGCTCTTCGCTCATCACCCGGGGAGGCAGGGCGGCGGCGCGGCCCATGGCGCCGCTGGAGCGGGTGGCGAAGGGGCTCCAGCCCAGGCCCGCCACCACGGCAGGCGCAGGCGCGGCGGTGCTCGTGGGCTCCTCACCCAGCTCCGGGGTGCGCAGCTCGGTGATGCGCTGCTTGCGGAAGAGGATGAGCTCCTGGAAGGCGCTTGGCAGGTCCTGGCAGAAGAGGATGTAGTCGGACAGCCGCCGCTGGCTCATCGGCTTCTGGCCACAGTCGCCGAACAGCACGGCCACGAGCCGGCCGCGGACCTCCACCGGGTAGAGGAACACGGTGCGGGGCGACTGGCGGCCGAAGAGCTCCAGGTAGTGCTTGGTGAGCGCATCCGGAGGCAGTGGGCCGGCATAGCTGCCGCGAGTGACGGCGATGGTGCGGAACACGCTGCCCGCATCGAGCGGGATGGACACCTGCGAGAGCCCCTCACCGGTGAGCCCCTCGCCGCGAGCCTCCCAGCCCACGGCGGCGCCGCGGATGACGGCGAAGGCGGCCACGTAGTCGAACGTGCGGCGGCCGAAGCGCAGGGCCACGTCGATGAGGCGGTCGCGGTCCCGGGTGGCATCCTTCAGTGCCGCGCGGGCCTGGGCCAGCGACCAGTCGGGCACCTCGGGGCCGGCGGGCGGCGCGGGGGGCTTGGCGGGGCTCTGCGCCGCGGGGGCAGCCGGAGCGAGCGAGGTAATGGGAGCGGGAGCCGCGGCAGCGGTGGGAGGCGGAGTCTCGGGTACCGGAGGCCGGGGACGCCCGGTGGGAGGGGCGGAAGCCGGCGTCGGAATGGGGTTACTGAAGACGATGAACTGCGGCTCCTTCGGGACGATGGGCGCGCCCGGAGGCGGGGCCGCGGGGCGCTGCGCCGAGGGAGCGAGGCCGGGATAGACCGGGGGCGTGGGAATCGAACCGTACGTGGCCGCCGGACGCGGGGCCTGAGGAGCCGGGGCGGGCGCTGAAGCCGGAGCCGGGGCCGGGGCCTGAGGAGCCGGAGCCTGCGCAGGGGCCGAGGCCGTCATGTTCAAGCGCAGCGGCTCGCGCGTGTACGCCGGTGCCGCGGGAGGAGCAGCGGCGGCGGGAGGCTGCTGGGCCGGACGCGGGGCCTGCGCCTGTTGAGGAGCCTGAGCCTGAGGCGCCTGCGGCTGCTGGGCCGGACGCGGGGCCTGAGTCTGCTGAGGAGCCTGAGCCTGAGGCGCCTGCTGCGGCGGAGCCTGCGCGGGCTTCTGCTGCTGAGGAGCCGGAGCCTGGGGAGCCGCAGCCTGAGGAACCTGAGGAGCCGCAACCTGAGGCGTGGGCTTCTGCGGCGCCGCGGCGGGAGCACCCGCCGGCATGTTGAGGCGCAGAGGCTGACGGGTATAGGCGGGCGGAGGAGCCGAGCCGGTGGGCGGAGCCGAGGCCGCGGGCGCAGCCGGGGGGCGCGGAGCCGCCGCGGAAGGCGCCGCAGCGCCCTCCGTCTTCCGGTTCTCCAGAGGAATGGGCTCCGACGCCACCGAGCGGGCCAGCCGCTCCACCATGTCGGCGGTGAGCCCGCCTTCCTCCAGGGCCTCGGGAGGCGGCGGTGGCGGCCCCGCGGGCGCGGCGGGCGCCGAAGCGGCGGGAGCCGAGGCCGAGGCCGCGGCCGCCTGGCCATTGAGCCGGTGCAGCAGATCCGTGAAGCGCGGGGACAGCGGCTGCTTGTAAACGGCGGCGATCCACTCGCGGACGCGAACCTCGGAGGCCACCCACAGCTCCAGGGGCTTGCCGAGCAGGAACCCCACCTCGTCCAGCTCCTTCTTCGGCACCGGGTAGCCGCACGCCACATGCAGCGTGGTGCCATCCAGCGACAGGGGCACCACGCACAGCCGCTCGGCGATCTTCGGAGGGATGAAGGTGGCCACCTCCGTGTTGGGCTCGAAGTCCGCCAGGTTCACCGGGCGGAAACCGGACACCTCCCCCAGCAGGGCCAGCAGGTCCGGCTCGCGGAAGGCGCCCATTTCCATGAGCACCGTGTCCACCGAGCCACCCTTGGCCAGCTGTTGACGCAACGCGGCATCCGCCGTCTCCTGAGGGAGAAGGCCACGCGCGACCAGGAATTGGGCAAGTCGGGCAGGCATGGGGGACGCGGCGGCATCTTACGGCCGCGGCCGCAAGGCTCAATGAAGGATCAGCTGGGTTGGACGACGAAGGTCGAGGTCAGCTTGTCATGAAGCGTCTGGCCGCGTCGGTCGAAGAGGGCCATCCAGAAGCCTCCGAGAAACAAGCCGAAAGATACGACAGAGAGCAGAGCGCGGACGATGGCGCGAGCGGGAGCAGGGGCCAGGCCGTGTGTGTCCACCAGGCGCAGGCCCAGCACCATGCGGCCCAGGGTGCGGCCATTCCAGAGGAAGGCGGCCACCGCGCAGTACACGGTGGCCAGCACCAGCACGAGGATGGCGCCGGGCAGCAGCACGCTCTGCAGGGCGTTCATCCACGCGGCGATGGTGTCCAGGAAGGTGAGCCCTTGAGAGGAGGGGGCCTTCAGGCCGGTGATGGACGAGGCCAGGGTGATGTAGAGGGCGGACACGCCAACGATGGTGGCCGAGTCGATGGTGAAGGACAGCAGGCGGCGCCAGAGCGAGGCGGGCCGGGCGTGAATCTCCTGCTCGCCCAGGGCGGCGTTGCGCACGCCGGCGGCGGTGGCCGTGCGGGCCGCGCTGGCAGCCGAAGGTGGCTGAGCGGGAATGGGCAGACGCGGCGTGTGCGGCTCCGCGCCCTGCTCCGAGGCGTGCGCCGGGGGCGTGCGCGCGGGCGGGTTGAAGGTCACCACCGGCACGGGCGTGGGAACCGGGCGAGGCAGGCCCCCCGTCGCGGGAGCCGAAGCGTGGGCCACCGGTGCGGCGGTCTGCCCCAGCCCCTGCGGCGGCAGTTGCGCCGCCGAGGCCATGGCGGTGGGCGCCGGCACGGAGAGCGCCGGAGGCGGAGCGGCGTCCGGAACCTGCGCCGGGGCACCCGGCAGCGTGTCCATCTGCGAGAGGTCAGGAGGCAGCGCGGTGGCCGGGGCCTGAGCGGCGGCGGCCGGCGGCAGCTCCGCCTTCGGGAAGGCGGGAGGCGTCACGCTGCGCGGAGCCTCGAGGGCGGGGGCCGGCGCGGGCGACGGCGCCGCCTGGCGCGGAATCATCCCGGGAGGCGACGCGGGGCTGGGCGGCGCCAGCTCGGCGAAGCTGGGCACGGCGGCGGGGCCGGGCACGGCGGGAGTGCGCTCCGGCGTGCGGCGGTCGATCCGGATGTCCTTGTTGAGCAGGCTCGACGTGAAAGCCGGGGGGCTCTTGATGGTGATGCAGGCGGTGCACTCGCCCACCTCAGGCAGCTCGGCTCCACATTTCAGGCACTTGGACAACGGGTCCTCCAGGTCAGGCGACAGCGAGTGCTACATAAAAAGTCGTCCCCGCCCCTGGAGCAAGAAAAGCGCGAACCCCCGAGGGTTCCTTGGTTGAGGAACCGTCAGGGGTTCACAGTCCCCACGGGGGCTCCGGAAGGAGCCCTGTAGGGCACTTCACACTCAGGCATGGACGCGGCGACGGCCCGCGGCTCCCACCAGCAGAAGTACGACGATGGCGCCAATGACGGACATCAAAATCCCAGACGGGTGCAGATCAAACAGCCGTCCATCGCGCTGGAACAGCGAGCCGATGAGGCCGCCCACCAGCGAGCCCACCATACCCAGCAGGGTGGTGGCCACCAGGCCCATGCTCTGACGTCCCGGCAGGATGGCACGTGCGATGAGACCGGCGATGAGACCAATGATGATGAAAGCAATGATACCCATGTAGGAACTCTCCTGTTGGCAGGGCTCTTGTTTTCCCTGGACGCAAGAAACGTAGGAATGCGGAGCCGGGACCAACACCTGTCGGGAGAGGGGCGCTTGCTCTCCTGGCTGCTACCCGAGTTCGCCGTCCAGGTAAGCCATGACAGAGAGTGCGGCCAGGGCGGCCGTCTCGGTGCGAAGGATGCGCGAGCCCAGACTGACGCCGCGAGCGCCGAGCGCCTTCAGGGCGGAGACCTCCTCGCGGGCCAGGCCCCCCTCGGGGCCAACCACCAGGGCCACGGGGGTCTGGGGCGCGCAGGAGCGGAAGGCCTCGCCCAGGGGCACCGCCGTCTCCTCCTCGTCGAGCACCAGCAGCACGGTGCCCGGCGCCAGGGCGCGCGTGGCCTCCAGCAGCGGCTGAGGCGTGTGCACCCGCGGCACGTCATTGCGCCGGCACTGGCGCGCGGCCTCCTCGACAATCTTGGTCCACCGGGCGGTGCGCTCCTCGGCGCGTTTGGGCTCCAGCTTCACCACGCTGCGCGCGGTGCCCACGGGGTAGAAGGCGCTGGCGCCCAGCTCGGTGCCCTTCTGCAGCACCCACTCGAGCTTGTCGCCCTTGGGCAGCCCCTGCAGCACGCTCACCGCGCGCCGAGGCGGCGTGCTGCGCGCGGGCCCCAGCTCCAGTCGCACCTCCTGCGCCTCCACGCTGAGCACACGCGCGTCGAAGGCGCGGCCGGTGCCGTCGAACACCTCGAGCGAGGCGCCCTCGCCAAGCCGCAGCACATGAACGAGGTAGTGGCGGCGCTCGCCGGAGAGCACCACGTGGGAGTCAGGCACGGCGGGCAGCGGAACGAAGAGGCGGACCACGGCAGGGCTTCCTCGCGCGGGAAGGACGGCTGGCAGCCCTCCGAGTAGCAGGAAGCCGCGGGAGCCACCAGCACCCATGCCCCGGGTGCGGGTGTGTTATGGCCCCCGGTGGCATGATTCCGCTCACCCTCGAGTCCACCCGCTCCGGCTTTGTCGAGTCCGTCCACCGCGTCTCGGTGGCCGTCACGGACGCGGAGGGCCGGTTGGTGGCCTCCTCGGGAGAGCCGGGGCTCGTCACCTTCTGGCGCTCGGCGGCCAAGCCGCTGCAGGCGCTGCCGCTGGTGGCGGACGGGGCGGCGGAGCGCTTCGGCTTTGGCACGCGGGAGCTGGCGCTGGCGTGCGCCTCGCACTCGAGTGAGCCGGTGCACCGCGAGGTGGCCGAGGGGATGCTGCGCGCCTGTGGCTGCGAGGAAGCGCAGCTCGCCTGCGGGCCGCACCCTCCGCTGTCCCCCAAAGTCGCGGAGGAGGTGGCGCGCGGCGGGGTGACGGTGACGCCGAAGTGGAGCAACTGCTCGGGCAAACACTCGGGGATGCTCGCGCTGGCGCGGCACCACGGCTGGCCCACGCAGGGCTACGAGCGGCTGGGGCACCCGGTGCAGGAGCGCCTCCTGGAAGAGGTGTGCCGGTGGACGGGGGTGGGGCGCGGCGAGCTGCGCCTGGGGGTGGATGGGTGCACGGCGGTGTGCTTCGGGCTGCCGCTGAGTGGCATGGCCACGGCATACGCGCGGTTGGGCACCACGCAGGAGCCCGCGGCACGGAGGCTGCGCGAGGCGATGTGGGCGCACCCGGAGCTGGTGGCGGGCACGGGCCGGCTGTGCACGGAGCTGATGACGGCGTGCCGGGGCACGGTGCTGGCCAAGGTGGGCGCCGAGGGCGTCTACAGCGCGGCCCTTCCGGCGCTGGGGCTGGGGCTCACGCTCAAGGTGGAGAGCGGGGATGGGCGTTGCTCGCCGCCGGCGCTGCTGGCGGTGCTGCGGCAGGTGCTGGCCCGGAGCGGAGCGGGAGCGGGGCTGACGCTGCCGGCCGAGGGGCTCGCGCACCACGCGGAGCCGGTGCTGCGCAACACGCGAGGCGAGGTGACGGGCTCGCTGCGCGTCACCGGTGAGCTGCGGTTTCACTGAAGAGAGGGGAAGCGGATGAGCCAGAGGCGCTGGGCGACCCGCAAGCCGGGCACGGACACGACGGTGGCGCGCTTCGAGCTGGCGCGAGCCAACGAGGAGCAGGTGCTCGCGGAGAGCGCGCTCAAGGGCGAGCGCGTGGTGGCGGTGGCGCGGCTGGCGATGTGCGGGCTGATGGGGGTGAGCCAGTCGGGCATCGCCCGGTTGTTCGGGGAGAACGTGGTCCGCGACCCGGTTCGCGGCGGGATGATCGCGGCGTACGTGAGCTTTGCGCTCCTGGCCTTCTTCGTTCTGCGGGTGCAGGCGCCCAGCAAGAGCCGCTCGGTGTGGATGCCGATTCCCACGGCGCTGGTGGACACCAGCTTCGTGGTGGCGATCACCCTGCGCTCCTGGCAACTCTCGGGGCGCCTCAACGCGGAGATGATGGCGGCGGTGGGGGCGGTGATGTTGGCCTTCTCGGTGGCGCGCTACAGCCGGCTGCACGTGCTGCTGTCCACGGTGTTCTCCTCGGCGGCGTTCGTGCTGGTCTCGGTGGTGACGGACAACGTCTCGGCGGGGCGGCTGAGCTTCGTGGTGGGCTGCTACATCTCGCTGGGGCTGTTGATCGCCTGGGCGAACGGGCAGGTGAGCGGCATGTTCCTGGGGCTGCGGCGGCGCGACAACCTCTCGCGCTTCCTACCCAGGCAGGTGGTGGACCGGGTGCTGAAGCAGGGAGACGAGTCGCTGGTGCCGGTGCAGCGCGAGGTGACGATTCTGTTCAGCGACATCCGGGACTTCACCGCGCTGAGCGAGACGCTGCCGCCGCAGGCGGTGCTGACGCTGCTGGACGACTACTTCGGGCACATGACCCAGATCGTCATGGCGCGCGAGGGCATGGTGAACAAGTTCCTGGGTGACGGGATGATGGCGTGCTGGGGAGTGCCGGACCACACGGAGGACCACGCGGAGCAGGCGATGCGGGCAGCGCTGGACATGCGGGCGAAGCTGGAGGAGCTGAACGCGTGGCGGGAGCAGCACGGACAGCCGCGGCTGCGCATCGGCATCGGGCTGCACACGGGGGTGGTGGCGGCGGGGATGCTGGGAGGGGCTCAGCAGCACGAGTACACGGTCATCGGGGATCCGGTGAACGTGGCGGCGCGAGTGGAGGGGCTCACGAAGACGCTGGGGGTGGACATCCTGGTGAGCGAGAGCACCTGGAAGCGGGGCGGAGCGAAGTTCCAGGCGGAGCGGATGGGCGAGGAGCTGCTGAAGGGGCGCAAGGAGCCGGTGGTGCTCTACGCGCTGAAGGGGCGAGAGCCATCACCCTCCACCGCCCCCATCCCCTCTCCCTTCGGGAGAGGGACGGGGTGAGGGTTCCCTAGGCCCGTGAAGCGGCGGGAGCCACCTGCGGCGACTTGATGGAGTAATCGCCAGTCAGCAGCGCCACGAAGAACAGCGGCCCCACGAGGGCATGAACCAGGTTGGTGAGGAAGGACGGAGACTTCTTCTCCCAAACGGCATGGCCAGCGAGCTGAATGAGCCAGCCGCTCACGGCAATGGCAACGACGACCCACACACTCACGGCGCTGAGCATGCGGCCCAGAGGGAAGCACAGGAGCATGGCGGCGGAGACCATGACGCCCAGCTTCACATCGGCGCGCAGGTACCACACGGTGGCCAGGGCCCAGGCAATCAGACCCAGGGTGAGCACGCCGCCAGGAAGCCCGGGTACAGCCACCAGCTTCACCCAGTCCAGCATGGCAACGATGTGCAGGACGATGAAGGGGATGGCGACCTTATGGGTGAGCCGGTTGGTGGGGTGCTGATGGGAGGAGGCGTAGTCGTCGAAGAGGGCGAGGAGGCGGGGGTTGGTCATGGCGGGTTCCTCGGAAGGGGCGGACTCACAAGGTAGAGTAAATCCGGAAGGATTTCCCGCGCGGACATGCCCCCTGCGGCCGAGGCCCATCGGGGAACAGACAGGCAAGCGCCTACGCACCGCGTCAACACCGGTACACCTTATGGACAACCTCGCCCACTCATTGGTCGGCGCCTGGATGGCGGAAGCGGGCCTGAAGCGCAAGACGCCGCTGGCGACCGCGACGCTCGTCATCGGAGCGAACCTTCCGGACATCGACGGCTTCACGACGCTGTTGGGAGCGGACCGTTCGCTGTACCTGCGGCGGGGGCTGACCCACGGAGTCATCGCGTTGGCAGTGCTGCCGTGGCTGCTGGCGGGGGCGATGATGCTCTGGGACAAGCACGTGCGCAGGAGGCGGCACCCGGACAAGGAGCCGGCGAAGTTCTACCCGCTGTTGGCGCTGGCGTACCTGTCGGTGCTCAGCCACCCGTTCTTCGACTGGATGAACACCTACGGCGTGCGGGTGTTGATGCCGTTCGACGGGAGGTGGTTCTACGGAGACTCGCTGTTCATCATCGATCCGTGGCTGTGGCTGCTCATGGCGGCGGCGGTGGTGATGGCGGATGCGAGGGCGCGCTGGAGCATCGCGGGGTGGACGGTGCTGGGGCTTGCGGGCACAGGGCTGGTGTTCTTCTCGGGACTGGTGCCCTGGCCGGTGAAGGCGCTGTGGCTGGCGGGCATCGCGAACATCGTCTTCCTGCGGCTGCGCGTGGTGCGCTCGGTGCCGGCGGAGCGTGTGGCCACGGTGTGCGGAGTGCTGCTGGTGCTCTACCTGGGAGCGATGTTCGGGGGCTCGCGCCTGGCGGCGGGGCAGGTGGAGGAGTGGATGCTGGAGAATGGCACGCAGGTGGAGGGCACCATGGCGGGGCCGCTGCCGGCCAATCCCTTCCTCCGGGACGTCATCGTGCTGACGCCGGGGCGCTACGAGTTCGTGGAGGTGGACTGGCTGGCGGGCGAGGAGAACCGCTTTCGCTTCAGCCACCCCGCGTCGCCGCGAGACATGACGCACCCGGCGGTGGAGGCGGCGCTCGCGGCACCTCAAGTGCGAGGCTTCGCCAACTGGCTGCGCTTCCCCACGGCAAAAGTAGAGGAGACACAGGGAGGCTACCGCGTGGTGCTCCAGGACGTGCGCTACTCGCGCACGCGCAACGGCATAGGCACGGCGATCGTGGAGCTGGATGACGAGCTGAAGCCCCGCTGAAGGGCAGCCTCTCCCTCTCCCTCCGGGAGAGGGCCGGGGTGAGGGTTCCGCGTAACAACCGTGTCCCGCAGCAGAGTCCTTCCAGGACAGGCCCCAGAGGAGCGCATGCACCCGCTGACCCCAGGCACCCGAGTTGGAGCATGGCGAGTAAAGGCCTGGCAGGGGCAGGGCGGTAACGGAGCCGTCTATCGAGCCGAGCGAGGGATCTGGGGGCGCGCGGAACAGGGAGCGCTCAAGGTATCCCTGTCGGTGTGGAATTGGCGCATGGAGCGCGAGGTGGAGCTGTTGTCGCGGCTGAACCACCCCAGCATTCCGCGCCTGTTGGATCCGGGTGGGACGCAGTCCCCTGCGGGGAGCGACTACCCATATTTCGCGATGGAGTGGGTGCAGGGCACGCCCCTGTATACCTGGGCTGAGCAGACCGCCCCCTCGGGCCGGCAGGTGTGCCGGGTGATGGCGCAACTGGCACGGGCGCTGGAGGCGGTGCATGCGGCGGGAGCGGTGCACCGGGACGTGAAGGGCGACAACGTGTTGGTCCGGTTGTCGGACAGGTTGCCGGTGCTCATCGACTTCGGCTCGTGCCACTTTGCCGGGGCGCAGCGGCTGACCTGGCAATCGCTGCCACCGATGACGCCGGAGTATTTCTCGCCTCAGGCGATGCTGTTCTACCTCCGGAGCCTGCGCGAGCCGGACGGTTATTACCTGCCGTCCCCCGCGGATGATCTGTATGCCCTGGGAGTCACGGCCTATCGCCTGGTGATGGGGCAGTACCCGGCGTGCATCGATGCGCGGCAGGATGAGCAAGGCACCTGGCAGGCGACGAGTCCGGACGTCAGGCCACTGCTGGAGAGCAACGCCCGAGTCGAGCCGGCGCTGCGAGAAGTGATAGTCC
>DASVVJ010001094.1:0-7122 GCA_036389955.1 Myxococcaceae bacterium | reverse complement strand
TCATGCATTCCAACGCTCCGCTGTGGGCCCTGGTGCCGGGGGGTGAGGGGGTGCCGCTCGCGAAGGTGGGCGGTGAACCCGAGCCCGTGGGGGCCCTGCGCTGGCCGGCGTGCGCCATGTGCGGCACCCCCATGCGTTTCCTCTTCCAACTGCCGCACGCGCCGGGGAAGTTGGACCTGGCGCCCTTTGGCGCGGTGTACGTGTTCCAGTGCGAGAACCCGGACACGGCGTGCTACCGCTTCGCGCCGGATGACGGGGCGAACGCGGCGGTGCCGGTGCGCGTGGGCGCCCCCTCGGTAGAGGGCGCGCGGCCTCAGGGGCTGGCCTACCACCCGTGGACGCTGGGCTTCGGGCCCGCCGAGGAGGACACGGCGGCGCTCACAGTGGACGTGAACGAGGCCACGCGCGAGCAGCTCAAGGCGTTGGATCGCGCCCAGGAACAGGCGCCGGAGAGCAAGGTGGGTGGGGTGCCGGTGTGGCTCAACGGGGACGCGCCACCTGACTGCTGCGGAGAGCCGGCGCGCTTCGTGGCGCAACTGTCGGCGATGCCCTTCGGGCTGGACTTCGGCGACAACGGCCGGGGCTACCTCTTCCGCTGCCAGCGCCAGCCCGAGCACTTCCGCTTCCTCTCGCAGGGAGCGTGAGCCCGGCCTACTCGGCGACGCGCAAGACGATCTTCCCCCGGGTGTGCTTGCCGCCGATGAGCTCCTGGGCGCGGCGGATCTCCTTGAGCGGAAGCACCTCGCTGACGACGACGCGGATTTTCCCCGCGTCGATGAGCCGGGCCAGTTCGGTGAGCTGATCGGCCTCGGGGCGCGCGAGGAACCACGCGCCGCGGACCCCGTGGGCCTCGGCCTTCTTGGGCGCGGAGGAGTCCAGCAGCGAGACGAGGATGCCGCCCTTCTTCAGCACCTGCCAGGAGCGCTCCATCGTGTCGCCCGCGATGGGATCGAGCACGACATCCACGTCCTTCACCACGTCCTCGAAGCGGGTGGCGCGGTAGTCGATGACCTGATCGGCCCCCAGGGACTGGAGGTACTCGAGGTTGTGCGCCGAGCCGGTGGCAATCACCCGGGCCCCGCGTGCCTTGGCAATCTGAATGGCCATGGTCCCGACGCCGCCCGAGCCGCCGTGGATGAGCACGGTCTGCCCGGGCGCGAGCTGAGCCAGCTCCACCAGCGCCTGCCATGCGGCCAGACCCGTGAGCGGCACGGCGGCGGCGTGCACGGCGTCCAGCGTGCGAGGCCTGAGGGCCGCCTCGCGCTCGGGCAGAACCATGTACTCGGCAAAGGCGCCATCGCGCTTCACGTCCGCGTAGGCGAAGACGGCGTCGCCCGGCTTGAAGCGGGTGACGTGGGCGCCCACCTGCTCGACGACCCCGGACACATCCCACCCGAGCGTCAGGGGCAGCGTGTTCCAGAGCATGGTGCGCATGTAGCCCTGGCGGACAGCGACATCCACCGGGTTGACGCCCGCGGCCTCAACGCGAATGAGCACCTCGTCCGGCCGGGGGCTGGGGCGCGGAATGCTCTCGTAGCGCAGCACCTCGGGGCCGCCGTACTCGTGGATGCGCACGGCCTTCATCAGCTCGGGGGCTCGGGGCACGACGCTCTCGGGCAGGGCGGCACAGCCCCACAGCGTGAGGACGGCGGGCAACAGCTTCCAGAAGAACGCAGGGGCGGAAGAGAGGGGCATGGGCGGCACGTGGAGCTGGATGCCTGATCGGCGGCCAGGGGAACGCGGGAGGGCTGAGGCTATTCCCTCTGTGCGCACGGGAGGCCATCCCCATCTTTCCCGTTGGACGCGCCAGGGCGGCGGCGGCTGGCCCTGGCCATGACCTGAGCGGGCGAAGGAGCGAGCGATGTATCAGCGCACGAACATACGCAGAGGCATGGCCGTGGTGAGCTTCGACGGGGTGCAGGTGGGCCGCGTCATCGACGTGGTGGAGGGCGGCTTCACCATCGAGAAGGGCCAGTTCTTCCTCCGGGACTTCCTGGTGTCGCTCAGCGACATCTCCGAGGTACGGGGTGAGCAGATCGTCCTGATGAGAGACCACGGGGCGCTGCGGCAGTTGGACAGCCAAACGACGGAGCACCACGGGCGGGACACGGTGGGCGTGGCGGGAATCCATGCGCCCGAGGCGCACGGCCTGGGGCTGGGCCCCACGGACCTGACGCGGGCACGGATGGACAGCGCCAAATTCCAGGACCATGGCCAGTACGACCTGAGGACGTTCCGCGAGGGCGGCGAGCCCCTGCCGCCGGATCCGCTCACCGAGGCGCGGATGGACAGCGCGAAGTTCCAGGACCACAGACTCTACGACGTGGGAGGAACGGTGAGCACCCCGGCGCGAGAGGAGGAAGCGCCCGTCATGCCCCTGCCGGTGCGTGAGCCCGCGCGAACGGAGATCCGGGCTGCGGGCCCGGGGTGGGATCCGCTGAGCGTGGACGAGCAAGCGGAGGAGAAGAAGGTGCCACGCACGGGCGGCCCGGACACCGATCCACCGACGCGCTACTAAGGCATGTACCTCATCCAGTTTCTCTTGCCGCTGCGGGACAACGAGCGGCGGCCATTTCCCCGCGCGGACTTCGACCGGGTCCGCGCGGAACTCATCGAGCGCTTCGGCGGGGTTACCGCCTTCCTGCAGTCCCCGGCCTCGGGGGCGTGGAAGGAGGAAGGCGAGACGACGCACGACGAGGTGGTGCTCTTCGAGGTGATGACCGAAGCGCTCGACCGCGCCTGGTGGAAAAATTACCGCGAGGACTTGGAGCGGCGGTTCCGGCAGGAGGCCATCGTGGTGCGGGCCCTGGGAGCCGAGCACCTGTAAGTCCGTAGGTGCTCGAGCAGGCGTCCTGTCTCAGGACAAGCAGGCGTCCAGGCGTGCCCTGAGGGGAGGGGTCACTTTCTGACCGTGAAGACACATTCTGGAACCCGTCATGCGCCGCGAGCCCCTGCTCAGCCCTTCTGAACTGTCCACCCGGACGCTGCCTCGGCCGCCGACGCCGCGGACGACGCTGATGCCTCGGCGGGTCCAGCTGGCGCTGCTGCACACGCTGTCGCTCTCCCGCTTGGTGTTCGCGGGCTTCTTCGTGGTGAACTC
The DNA here is from genome assembly GCA_036389955.1 of Myxococcaceae bacterium. GTDB lineage: Bacteria > Myxococcota > Myxococcia > Myxococcales > Myxococcaceae > DATHBR01. Next base: position 4,022 of record DASVVJ010001094.1, on the reverse strand, counting down.
CGACACGCTGGTGCGCGCGGGGCTGATCATCGCCTCGGGGCTCACGGACGTGCTCGACGGCTGGATTGCCCGGCACGCCCGGCTGACCTCTCGGCTGGGGGCGGTGATCGATCCGGTAGGCGACCGGGGCTTCGCCGTGACCGCCCTCCTGGTGCTGCTGCTGGGCGGACTGCTCACGCCCCTGCAGGTCGGCCTGCTGCTGATCCGCGACGTGGCCACCGCGGTGGGCTTCATCGTCGCGCGGGTGTTCCCCTCGCTGCGGTCCGTGGAGCTCAAGGCACGCATGCTCGGCAAGGCCGTCACCAGCCTGCAGACCCTGACGCTGCTGGCGGCGCTGCTGCTGCCCGAGGCGGTCCCGGCGCTCGTCGCTTGCGTGACGGTGCTCGCCGTCGCGTCCGTGGTGGACTACACGCAGGCGGGGCTGCGGGCCCGGGCTCGCGCCTGAGCGGGCCCGCGCGCCAGCTCCCTCACTGGGCGCTGGGCAGGGTGACGACCTCCAGCGCCTGAGAGTTGCCCGCGAGCAGATCCACCGTGGCGCGCACCCGCGTGCCCTTCTCGAGCTGCCCGGCGGTGATGCGCTTTCCATCGCGGAGCACCCGCGTGCGGTCGCCCAGCGCCACCGTGAAACGCTGGCCCTCCTCATCCAGCAGGACGAGCTGCCCGGCGGACACCGCGCTCACCGTGCCCGTGTAGATGGCATTCACCACGGCGGCGCCAGGGTCTCTCGGGTTGCGGTCCGGCATGGATCCACTTCCCACCGTGCTGCGGTCGTCCGTACCCCGGTCCCCTGTGTTCCCGCGCGCCGCGGTGCCCTGGGTGGCGCCCTGCTGACCAGCCCGCCCGGAGCCGCCCACGCCCACCGCCGCGCCCAGGTCCGCCAGCTGCGCGCGCACCTGCGCCAGCTCCTGGCTCATCTGCGCCATGTCCGCCTGGAGCTGCAGTACCGTGCGGCGCAGCTCCGCCGAGCTGGCGTCCGTCCCACCGCCCGTCCCACCGCCCGTCCTGCCCGAGCCTCCCGTCCCTTCGGCCACAGCGCCGGTCCCCACCTCGGGTCCCACGCGCGCGTCGCCAGGTGCCGTGCCCCGGACCCGGGTGTCCGTCGCATCGCGCTCTCCGGGGTCCGCGGGGCTCGTCGCCGTGCCCGTCTGCGCCAGCAGCTCACCCGAGCCGCACAGCATCATCGACAGCACCACCAGCCCCACCGTCGTCCACGTCACCTTCCGCATGTGCCAGGCCTCCTCTGCCTTACAAAGTTGGCCGCTGAACGCTGCGGGGCAACAACCTCTCCCTCCCGTGGCGAGCGCCATCCCGGCGCCCCCTCCTCCGCTCCTCTGCTCCCCGAGAGAGTGCGGAACGGACTCTCCGTGTCCCCTGTCACCGGCGTAACCTCGGGACTCCGGCATGCTGTCGGCTCCTAGCCCCGAGTGCCCGCGTGGAAAATCGTCCTCTTCCCTCTCCTGCTCCGCCGTCCTCTCCGGACACCTCGGGCCCCTCGGCGGGCGCGGCGGCCAACACCCTGCGCGTGCCGGTGCCGGGGCTCACCCGGCCGCTCACCCCGCTGGAGCAGAACCGGCGCATCACCGAGGGCTACGGCCGCATCGCCCGGGGCATCCAGTCGTTCCTGGATCCGGACTTCCGCCCCGGCAGTCCCGGCTTTGCCATGTCCAACTGGTTCGCCATCGCGCCTCACGCCTCACAGGAGGCCGGCAAGGGCATGGTGGGCACCGCGATGGCCCGCAGCATCATCGACGCGGCCCAGGGCGGGGCCTCTCCGTCCATCGCTCAGGCGCTTTTGCGCGCGGGCCTCAACGGGCCGCAGCGCCTGGCGCTGGCGGCGCTCTCCCAAGCGCTGAGCTGGTACGGCCTGCCCCATGACGTGGTGGCCGCCCTCGCCTCGCTCCAGGGCGCGGCGAACCTCGAGGCCTTCACGGATCCACGCACCCTGTGGGCCACCGCGCAGCGCTTCGCCAAGCTCTACCTCGAGGCGCCCGGCGTGCTGCCGCTCGACAAGGCAGAAGCCGTGGTGCTCACCCTGGAGCGCTGCCTCAACGAGGGCAACGTCGCCATCTACTCGGACATTGGCGCCGCGGGAGAGGGCTACCTCGCCTGGCGCCAGCAGGCCGGCTCCGTCACCCACGAGCGCGTGCTGAACGAGTTCTCCCTCCCGGGCTCCCGGCCCGAGCACGCCCGGCGCGCCTATGACTACGCCCTGGCCCGCGCGCAGCAGGTGCCCCGGCCCTCGGACTTCGGGCGCGATCTGCCCGGCCTGGACTCCAACAACCTGGTGGTGGCCGGCTTTGCCCTCTTCGAGTTGGCCCGCGTGTGCCCCGGCCCCGAGATGCGCGATGCGCTCATCGGCCTGGCCAACAACTTCCTGGCCTACCGCGAGCAGTTCCACGCGGTGCAGCCCGCCTTCACCCCGGCGGTGCGCCGCGCGGACGAGGTGTCCCGCCCCGAGCTGATGAAGGCCATGACGCCGCTGCTCACCCTGCAGTTCTCCACGGTGGCGTGGAACTTCACCGACTACGCGGGCACCCAGCGTGACCGGGACGGCAACGTCCTCACCTCGAAGGCCACCGAGTACAATTGGGCCCTCTTTACGGACCGGTGGCCCGCCATCCTCCAGGCCTTCGAGCTGGGCTACCGCAACCCCGCCCACGTCTGGAACTTCCCCGCTCCGCTGGTGGGGACGGATGGGAAACTCACGGGGCAGGGGTAGCCGATCCTGCCACTCCCACCTTCCTGGGTGTGCCCGAGGTAGGCGCGCGTGGGTTTCCCTCGGAGCGCGAATGGGGCACGCTGGTGGTGACACGGCCTGCCACAAAAGGGAGGGAGCCCTGAAACCAGAGACCCGCTCGTGTCACTGAAGCCCGTGGCTCCCCTGCTCGCATTGAGAATTCTCCCCGCTCCAGAGGTGGTGCCCGCGGCCCGGCAAGGGGAGCGCACCCTGCTGCGCCGTGCGCGGGCGGGAGACCCCGAGGCCTTCCGTGCCCTCTTCGAGCACCACAGCCCGGCGGTGTGGCGCTTTCTGAAGGACTGCTTCCGGGACGAGTCGGCGGCGGACGAAGCCACGCAGGAGACGTTTGTCCGGGCCCACGGGCGGCTGGGCACGCTGAAGGACGAGGACCGGCTGGCCGCGTGGCTGCTGGGCATCGCGCGCCTGGTGTTCCTGGAGGCGCGGCGCTCGCGCGGCGTGCACGTGGATGTGGACAGCGAGGACAGCGAGGGGCTGGTGGAGGCGGTGCTGCCCACGCCGACGCCGGAGGACATGCTGCTGGACCGCGAGACGGAGGCGGTGCTGGCCGAGGCGCTTGGGGGACTGAGGGAGGAGCGGCGCTCGGCGCTGCTGCTGCGCATCGACCACGGGCTGCCGTACGAAGAAATTGCACAGGTGATGGGCTGGTCGCTGCCCAAGGTGAAGAACGAGATTCACCGCGCGCGGCTACAGCTGCGCGAGCAGCTGTCCGCCTACGTCGGAGGACGCTCATGAGCCTTGTCTGCCGCGAGCAGGAACTGGACGCGCTGTTGGCCGGGGAGCTGTCTCCCGCGGAGGCCGAGCGGGTGCGTGCGCACGCCGAGAGCTGTGCGGCCTGCCAGCACTCGCTGTCCTGGCTGAAGCTGGAGCGTGGGTGGATGACGCAGCGTGCGCGCCGTTCCACCGGGCGCCCCGCGCTGGACTTCTCAGCGGTGCAGGCGCGGCTGGCGGCCAAGAGCGCGCCCCTGCCGCGTCCGGTCCGCGCGGCGCCGCAGCGCACCCACTGGTCCCAGCGAGGCATGCTGGCCATGGGCGCCGCGGCGGCGGTGGCCTTCCTCCTCTTCGGAGGAGGCCAGCCGGTGAGCCCTGCGCACTACTCGGTGGAAGAGGCCTGGTCCTCGCAGGAGGTGCTGGTCTCGAGCCTGCCGCCAGCCTGCATGGATCTGAGTGGCGAGGCGGTGGCGGCGACGGAGGACCGCTTCGGAGCGTGCCTCATCGCCACCCCTGCCCTGCCCTGAGCCAAACCCCCTCTCCCTTCGGGAGAGGG
>DASVVJ010001093.1:0-1641 GCA_036389955.1 Myxococcaceae bacterium | reverse complement strand
CTACCGTGAGCATCGTGCCCGTGGAGTAGGCCGTGAACTCCGGCGCGTACATGGACTGCACCGTCGCGGGCCCCACCCGGAACGTGCCCGCCATGTTCGCTCGGAGTAGGTGTTGGTCTCCAGGTACTCGGAGAGCGCGCTGACGGGCACGCCGCTGAGCTGCTCGCGCTCCTTCCACACCTCGGCGAAGATGCGGTGCGCCTCGGCGATGAGCTGCTCGTACGTCCACGCCTTGAGGTCCACCGGTCCCGCGGACTCCACGCGCTCGCGTTGGCGCACCTCGTAGCTGGACTCCTGCGTGTACCTCACCAGCGACTGCGCATAGAACAGCCGCAGGATGGTGCGCGCCACGGCGCCCCTCGGCCAAGGCTGCTCACGCAGGAACCGCACCGACGTCTCGTACTCGTGGAGCGCCGTGCGCAGTTGCGCCGTGCGAACCAGAGCCCGCGTCCACTCGTCCTCGTCGCCCTTCGCTTGCGCCGCGGTGAGCCGGGCCTCGGCGCCCTTCGCGGCGGCCTCGAGCTCCTGCGCCTTCACGAACGCATCGATCTGCTCCCACGAGGGCGGCGCGGAGGCCTGCGCGAGCGCGGGTACCGAGGCCGTGAGCGAGGCGAGCAGCAGCAGCGGTGCGAGCGAAGCCATCCACCGGTGGAGCAGGACCATGAGTGGCACTCTATGCCGTGGGACCGCTCCTGCGGGCACGACGGCGGCTCATGGAGACCCAGCCCTGAGTTCTCGCGGGGAACCGGCAACGGCCCAGGCTGGGTGCAGTTGCTCCGCAAGCTCCTGCCCCGGGAGTGAGACCGGCCGAGGGCGTTAGATGCAGTAGGGGCTGGTGCGGAAGGTGTCGCAGTGGCCGCTGACGCCCTTCGAGGCCCAGGCGCCCCCGGACGAGCACTTCCACAGGAGACACTTATTCGTAGTCGGGAACTTCTCCATGCAAGTCCACGTATAACTCCAGGTGTAGTGCGCGCACGTCAGCCCCGGGGTAACGGCAGCCGCGGTGCCCGGCTCGCAGTTACCCGTTGGAGGCGACTCGCACAGTGCCTGCGTCACCGACTGCAGCTCGCCCGTCTCGGAGAGCTGCGCGTCCTCGACGCCGCCGCACCCGACGAGAGTTCCAAAGCCCAGCGCCGCGACAGCAATGATCATCTTCATGTGGCTACCTTCCTGTGGTGAGGCAAACGATGTGCGGCGCGCGAGTGCACACCCGGTGCCAGGCAGCAGCCATGCCTCATGCCCTGCGAAGACGCCCCCTCCCCGAGGGGAGAGGGCGTCCCAGTCATGGGACTACGCGTTCATCCCTGGGACGACGGCCCCAGCTTGGCGCCAGCGGACTTCACCTTTTCAAGGCGCGCCGCAGCCAGATGATGACCGGAGGAAGACGCGCGGGGCGCTCCGGCTTGTACGATGTCGCTGCTCGACTGCTTGGATCCTCCACCCAGGACACACGTCACCATGAGTCTCCGCAGCTCCCGTTCCTCGTTTGCCCCGCTCCTTGCCCTGCTGTTTCTTGCCTCCTGCATCGACCCCCTCAGGCCCATCGTCATCACGGACGTGGACTCGGACTTCGACGACATCGTCTCGCTGGCGTACCTGTGCCAGGAGCACCAACTCCGCAACATCCAGCTCGCCGCGGTC
>DASVVJ010001092.1:0-4522 GCA_036389955.1 Myxococcaceae bacterium | reverse complement strand
GACGGTGTGGGGCCCATCAAACTCACGGTAGAGCACCTCATAGCCCGCTGCCTGGAGCCGGGGCACCACGCGCCGGCTGCACGCGTCGATGCGCAGCACCGCGTCCCGCGTCCCGTGCGAGACAAAGAGCCGCGGCCTGCCGCGCCGGGCCGTGGGCGCGGCGAACCCCGGCGAGAAGGCCAGCACGTGCGTAAACAGGTCCCCATTGGTGAGCCCGAGCGAGAGGGCATACGAGGCCCCATCGGAGAAGCCACCGATCGCCACCCGCTCCGAGTCCACGGCGTAGCGCAGAAAGACCCAGGCCAGCGCCTGATCGAGCGCCGCGACATCCGGGCCGAAGTCCTGAAGCAGCAAGTCCCAGGTGGGACCCTGGGACTTCGGGGCCACGAGGAGCAAGCCGCGCGCGTCGGCCAGCGTCCGAAGGAAGCCGAGGGACTGCTGCGCATCACCCCCGGCACCGTGGAGCATCACCACGAGCGGCGCGGGCCGGTCCGCGCGATACCCCACCGGGACGTAGACGAGCCCCCCGGACGAGCCGTCAGGCCCCAACGGCAAGGCACCTCGCCGGGGATTGTCCACCAGCGGCTTGCGCGTCCGCGCTGCCAGCCGGCCTTGCTGAGGTCCATCCGTCGCCATCGCGGTCTTTCGAACTCCTGATGTTTGCATCCCTCGCGTGGAAGGAGCGCTGCTCTATGCTCGGCCTCATGGCTTCCGTGCAGTTTCTCACCCTGGGGCTCCTGGCCGTCCTCGTCCTGGCGGCCGCGGGGGCGGCGGGGTGGTGGTACCGGAGAAGGGTGTGGCTTCAGCAGCGCCAGGCAAGCTGGCAGGAGCTGCGCCTGCGCCTCGAGCTGGTGCCCCAGCCTGGAAACGCCCGGGTGGCTCAGGGGGAGCTTCGGGAATCACACTTCCTGCTGCACGACACAGGCACGGACTGGTGGGTGGAGTTGCCCCTGGCCCAGCCCCTGCTGCCGCCGGGCATGGTGCTGCTCTCATCCGATGCGCCCACACCCCAGCCTCCGCTCCACCTGCGCCCGTTGGAGTGGGGCGTCGCCTCCGTGCCTCCGAAACTGCTGTCCTGGCACGTAGAGGTGCAGGAGCCCGATGGCAAGGTCGAGGTGCCACCGGCCTTCCTCGAAGAGGCCACGCGTGCGGTGCGGGAGCACGCCCCGCTTCGGGTGGAGTCGCGGCGGATGATCCACGCCCTTCGCGCGGGCGCTCTCCTGCCGGTGAGCCAGGTGCGCGAGGCGGTGAGGGCGCTGTACACCACCGCGAGCAGATGGCGCGAGGTGGCGGAGCGCGAGGGGCTTCCTCGGGTGCAGCTTCTGCCGCCTCCCCAGCCCGAGCCTGCGCCTCCCCAGCCCGAGCCTGCGCCTCCTCAGCCCGAGCCGGTGCCGCGCCCCTCCGTGGGCTTGGAGCCTCCTGGGGGACAAGCCCCCTCGCGCGCTTCCCGGGAGCGATGGGCGCGCCACCGCGAGGTGCTCAAGAGCGTGCTGAAGCGCCGAGAGGGCCGACGCGCGCTGGGCTTCCTCAATCTCGGCGTCCCCGGCTGCCTGCTCTTGCACTGGTGGGGTGGGGAGGAGACCCGGGAACTCTTCATCTTCGTGGTGCTCTTCCTGTGGGTGAGCGCCTTCATCGTGGAGCTCTCCTATTACAGCCAGCGCTTCCGCGTCGGTCGCCCGCTGGTGTGGGCGCTGTGGGTGTCGGCGAGCGTCGGCGCTCCCCTGGCATGGATTTACGGCACCACGAATTCTGAAGTGCGGATGCCAGAGCTGAGATGGCTGGGGCTGGGCTTGTGGGGAGTTCCGAACGCGTTGTGGCTGGCCTGGGTCTTCACCACCTGTCGCCGGGAGCTTCTCGGCGTCCGGGAGCTGCCCGAAGTTGAGCCATTGCCGGTGAAGGAGCCGAGCCAGGAATCGCCGAGGCGCTCTGGCAAGAGGAAGAAGAAGAAGAAGGGCCGGAAGCACTGAGGCTAGAAAGCCGGGAGACGCCAGAGCTTCAATCCGTCCCAGCCGCTGGTGGCCAGCAGGCTGCCATCAGGGCTGAAGACGGCATTGACGGCCCCATCGCCACCATGGGGGAGACTGGCGAGCATCTTCCCGCTGGCCACGTTCCACACACGCGCATCCTTGCTGCCAACCACCTCCACGACCTTGTTGTCGGACGTGGTGGTGACAAGGAGCCGGCCATCGGGACTGAAGGCCACCTTCTGCAGGACGCCTGGATGGCGGAGCGCCGCGAGCTTCTTCCCGGTAGGAACTTCCCAGAGGTAGACCTCATTCTGGGCGCCAGTGGCGAGGCGCTTGCCATCCGGTGCGAAAGCAAGCACCGGAAACGCTCCACCCCCATGAGGAAGCTCCAGGAGCTTTGCCCGGGTGGCGATGTTCCAGAGGCGAACCGCTTTGTCCGAAGAGGCCGTCGCGAGCAGTGTGCCATCCGGGCTGAACACGGCCTCGATGACGCTGTCGGGGTGTACGAGCTTGGCCACCACCGCACCCGTGGCGACGTTCAAGACCCGCGCGTGGCGGTCGGTGCTGCTGCTCGCCAGGAGCTTGCCATCCGGGCTGAAGGCCACGGAGTTCACACTGCCCTGGTGCTCGAAGCCACCTCGCGGCTCGCCCCCCGGGAGGGACCACCAGCGTGCCCACGGGTCACTGGCAGTGGCCAACAGCGAGCCATCTGGGCTCAGCGCCAGGTCATACAGCTTGGGATCGACCGTCAGCGACTTGAGCTGCTCGCCCGTCGCGGTCTCCCACACGAGGACATTCTGCGAAAAGTCCGGGCGGTCGGCGGTGATGAGGCTCTTTCCGTCCCGGCTGAAGAGTGCGGCCCGGCCCCCTCCTTCATGGGGTAGCGCGGCACGCTCGCTCAACGTGGGCATCGAGAAGAGATGCACGGGCATGTTCCCGCCCGTCGCGGCGAGGAGCTTGCCATCCGGGCTGAACGCCATGTGCCAGGCCCCCATCAGGGGCGTCAGGCTCTTGCCCAGCAGTTCCGGTCCCGCCGCTTTGGGCGCGGACGTCGGAGGAGTTCCGGCCCGGCCGGAAGCTGGCAGCAAGCCAAGGACCAGGCAGAGCAGTGCGGCGCGGCCTGCGAACACTCGGACAAGGAGCGGCAGGGCAGGGGAAAGAGGTCTGTTGGGATGCATGAGGCGAAGGCTACGACAATTCGCCCATCATCCCACGAAGAGCAGGAGGCGCTCGTTGGGCTCCAGGGGCGCTCGAACGCACTGGAGCAGGAAGTCCCGGCCCGCCCGGAGGATGGCGGGCGGGCACTGGAACTCCATCCCCATCAGGGGCCACTCGTCGTCGGCGGGCCCGAGCGCTTCGATGGCGGAGGCAAGCCCCGGGCCCTCTCCTGGCGCCAGGCACGCCAGCAGGCTGGGGTGATGTCTGGAGAGGCTCGCGAGTTCGTCCTGCTCTGTGTCGAGCGGCAGGCGCACGCCACGCTCCTCCAGTTCCACCAGCACCACGTTGATGACGTGGCCCGAGTGCTCGAAGCATCCAATCTCCCGTGCGTCCTGCTGGAGCAGGCGCCAGAAGTCCTCCCAGGACTTCGTGAGGCTGAGCTCGGCGAGCGCTTCGAGCTGCGACAGGGAGACGGCATAAGCGCTCGCGAGCTGGGACATGGCCGCCATCGTAGTCGCGCGCGGCGGTGGGGACTATGGCGTCTGAAGGACCGCGGCCCCGTTGAGCGTCTGGGAGCCGAAGAAGAGGGTATAGGAGAGGATGATGTGGCCATCGTCGCCCACGAAGCCGCGGAAGCCGTAGGCCGGGGTGTTGGCGAAGAAGAACTTCCGGTCCGCGTTCAGCACGCCCTCGCTTGAGGCGGGGGTCGCGGTCCCGCCCGTGGTGGTCAGCGTGAAGGGGCTCCCGTCCAAGGTGGCCTTCAGCTCCACTCCGACCTTGTTCGCCGCGAAGTCGATGGAGACCGCGCCGGTGTCGAGGGTACCCGGGGCGACGCCGTCGGACTTCGTCGGCTGGCTGGCGCCCACCAGCACATAGCTCACCGTCCCCGAGGGGAGCGAGGCGGCTGGGCGGGAGATGGCGTAGTGGAAACCGTCCCGGTTGGGGGTGAAGGTGAAATCGCCGTTGGGCTTCGTGTTGTAGAACCTGCCGCTGGTGGGACCGCCGCTCCAGGAGCCCGTGGTCGCCACCCCATCGCTGGAGCCCACCGTCGCGGAGGCGCCTCCCAGCTCGAGCCGCTCGTCGTTGGAGGCCCGGTAGCTGCTCAGCGCGCCGTCCGAGAGGAAGGTCGCGGAGACGTTGGGCCGCAGGTCGATGCCGATTCCCGACAGAAAGGGAGCGGTGGAGTAGACCATGACGTACCCGTCACCCGAGGGCAGGGAGTTGCCCCCGGGAGCCGGCTCAGGCGTGCCACACCCGGCGACCATCCCACAGACAAGACACAGCATCGCTCGCTGAAAGGTCATCGCGGCTTCCCAGCTCCTCGGCCCCCTCGCAGGGCACCTCGCTACCGTACCCCACTCGCACCTGACGACGCCTGGGGCGGTCACCTCCGGAAC
>DASVVJ010001091.1:0-2716 GCA_036389955.1 Myxococcaceae bacterium | reverse complement strand
TCCCCGAACTGCTGGCCACCGTGGCGGATGCGCCGCCGCTGCTCTTCTACAAGGGCCACGTGGGGCCTCCGCGCCGCCGGGTGGCCATGGTGGGCAGCCGTCATCCGGATCAGGGCTTTCTGCCCTTTGCCCGGGACTTCGCGCGGCAGGCGGCCGAGGGCGGCGTGGGTGTGGTGTCCGGCGCGGCCATGGGTGTGGATCGCGCGTGCCACTGGGGCGCCATGGACGCGGGCGGAGAGACGTGGGCCTTCGTGGGCTCCGCGCTGGACGAATTGGACCCGCCCCAGGCGCGCCTGCTGCCCCATGTGTTGGAGCGGGGCGGGGTGTTCTTCACCGAGCTGCCGCCCGGGGTCCGGGCAAGCCGCTCCACCTTCCCCCGGCGCAACCGCCTCATCGCTGGTGCATCCGATGTGGTGCTGGTGCTCCGGGCCGGTGCGAAGTCCGGGGCGCTGTACACCGCGGAGGCCGGCCAGGCAGTGGGGCGTCCGGTGCTCGCGATGCCGGGCGACGTGCGCAACGAGGCCGCGGCGGGTTGCAACCAGTGGATCCGTGACGGCAAGGCGCGCGCCTGCCTGTCCGTGGAGCAGCTCTGGGACCACGTGGGGGCCCGCCCCGTGTTGGCGGTACCGCCCGGGAGCGGCGAGCCGTGGGAAGCACTCTCGGTGGAAGCGAAGGGGACCTACCGGGTGTTGGATCGGGTCCCCCGTACTTTTGAAGAGGTGCTGGCCGGATGCCAGCTCTCACCCGCCGCGCTCACGGGAGCGCTGGTGGAGTTGGAACTGTCGGGGCTGGTGATTCAGCACCCGGGCAAGCTGTACGAGAGAATTTGAGCAGGAGAGGTCATGGCCACGCGGAAGAAGAAGGAAGTCGTCGAGACGGAGACCGCCGAAGAGACGGCGGAGGCTCCCAAGGCGCCCAAGGCCGCGAAGAAGGCGGCGGCGAAGCGTCCGGCGGCGAAGAAGGCGGCCGCGAAGAAGAAGAAGGCCACCACCAAGACGGCCAAGAAGGGCAAGGCCCTGGCCACCGTGGAGGCTGCTGCTGACGAAGAGGAAGAGGCCACCCCGCGCGGCAAGGGGCCGCACTACCTGGTGGTGGTGGAGTCTCCCGCCAAGGCCAAGACGATCAAGAAGTACCTGGGCTCGGGCTACACGGTGAAGGCCTCGGTGGGCCACATCAAGGATCTGCCCAAGAGCAAGATCGGCGTGGACGTGGAGCACGACTTCACGCCCGAGTACTCGGTCATCAAGGGCAAGGAGAAGGTCCTCAACGAGCTGAAGAAGGTCGCCAAGAACGTGGACAAGGTGTTCCTGGCCACCGACCCGGATCGCGAGGGTGAGGCCATTGCCTGGCACATCTTCGAGGAGCTGGGCCACAGCAACGCCGAGCGGGTGCTCTTCAACGAGATCACCAAGAAGGCCATTCAGGAGGCCATCGCCCAGCCGCGCAAGCTCAACCAGGACAACTACGACTCGCAGCAGACCCGCCGCATCCTGGACCGGCTGGTGGGCTACCAAATCTCGCCGCTGCTCTGGAAGAAGATCCGCCGGGGCCTGTCCGCCGGCCGCGTGCAGTCGGTGGCGGTGCGGCTGATCTGCGAGCGCGAGGAGCAGATCAAGGCCTTCGTGCCGCAGGAGTACTGGACCGTCGACGCGCTGCTCGAGGGCCCCGCCGGCCCGCCGCCCTTCAAGTCCAAGCTGTCCAAGGTGGACGGCAAGAAGGCGGACCTGAAGGAGCGCGCCACCTCGGAAGCGCTGGTGGCCGAGCTGCAGAGCGCCGACTACACGGTGTCCAAGGTGGACCGCCGCGAGCGCCGCCGCAACGCGCCCGCGCCGTTCATCACCTCCAAGCTGCAGCAGGAGTCCGCCAACCGGCTGGGCTTCACCGCCAAGAAGACGATGACGCTGGCCCAGCGCCTCTACGAGGGCGTGCCCCTGGGCGAGGAGGGCCAGACGGCGCTCATCACGTACATGCGTACCGACTCCACCCGTCTGTCCGACGACGCGGTGAAGCAGGTGCGCGAGTTCATCGGCACCCAGTGGGGCACCGAGTACCTGCCGGAAGAGCCCCTGGTCTACAAGAGCAAGAAGAGCGCGCAGGACGCGCACGAGGCCATCCGCCCCGTGTCGCTGGAGTACCCGCCCGAGCGCGTGCTGCCCTTCTTCGAGCAGATGGGCGAGCAGGACATGTACCGGCTCTACGAGCTGATCTGGAACCGCTTCGTGGCGTGCCAGATGAAGCCCGCCGTGTACGACCAGACGAGCGCGGACATCACCGCGGGCCGGGCCACGTTCCGGGCCTCGGGCTCCACGCTGAAGTTCGCGGGCTACCTCAAGGTGTACGGCGCCGGCCTCACCCCCGAGGAGGAGGCCGAGAAGGAGAAGGCCAAGGCCGCCGGCGAGGACGGAGCCGAGGGCGATGACGCCACCGGTGAGCTGCCCCTGCTCAACGAGGGCGACAAGGTGCGCCTGCAGAAGCTGCTGCCCGAGCAGCACTTCACCCAGCCGCCTCCGCGCTTCTCGGAAGCCACCCTGGTGAAGGAGCTGGAGGAGCAGGGCATCGGCCGGCCTTCCACCTACGCCGCCATTCTGTCCACCATCCAGGACAAGAAGTACGTGGAGAAGCTCGAGGGACGCTTCCGCCCCACGGATCTGGGCGGCATGACCAACGAGATGTTGGTGAAGCACTTCCCCAAGGAGATGGACGTCGCCTTCACCGC
>DASVVJ010001090.1:0-5359 GCA_036389955.1 Myxococcaceae bacterium | reverse complement strand
AACTCCCGCGAGGGTGATGTTCGCGGAGGTGTCCTCGTCCGTGGTGACCGACTGCGCGGTGGCCACCGGCGGATCATTCTCCGCCAGGATGGTGATCGACACGGTGGCGGGAGCGGACGTGCCCTGTCCGTCCGAAGCCGTGAAGGTGAAGCTGTCCGGACCGATGTAGTCGACCGCGGGCGTATAGGTGATCGTCGGCGGGGTGCCGGTGATCGTGCCGTGGGCCGGGCCGGAGGCCACGGCGAAGGTCAGCGCATCTCCCTCCGGGTCCGTGCCGGTGAGGGTGATGACCTTGGCCGTCTCCTCCAGGGCGATGGCGGACTGGGGCGTGGCCGTCGGCGCGTCATTCACCGGAGTGATGGTGATGGAGACCGTGGCGGGAGCAGACGTGGACTGCCCATCCGAGACGGTGAACGTGAAGCTGTCCGTCCCGCTGAAGTTCGAGGCTGGCGTGTAGATGAGCTTGGGGGCCGTGCCACTGAGCGTGCCGTTCGTGGGCTGCGAGGTGATGGTGAAGGTGAGGACGTTGCCCTCCGGATCGCTTCCGCCCAGTTCCACCGCGACGGCCTGGTCCTCGGGCGTGGTGAGGCTCTGTTCTTCAGCGGTGGGAGGCGTGTCGGTCAGGGGGCTGATCCGCCGCGCCTTCAGCCGCTGCACGTTGCCCAGCGCGGCATCCGGTACCTGGTACACGGCGAGCACGCCCTGCGTGCCACCCGAGGCCAGGGCCGCCTGGCCCTCGTCCATGGCGTTCTCCGAGACCGCGAAGCCGTCACCGTCCAGCGCCACGCCCGTACGGGTGACGCGTCCCGCGTAGATGTCCAGGCTGGTGCCGCTGCGGCCGTCCTGCCAGGAGATGAAGAAGTCCGGGGCGTTGTAGGCGATCGAGGGGTGCTGCTGGTGCCCCGCGGCGGCAGACACCGTGAGGGGCGTCGCGTCGACGATCGTTCCCGCGGGCCGCACCCGTCGGGCGAAGAGGTTCGAGTGAGGCGCCAGCCGGTAGTCCGACCAGACGAGCAGGTAGTTCGTTCCGTCGAAAGCCAGGGCCGCCTCGGCCTGGGCCTCGGTGCCGCCGGCCAGCTGGATTCCCGCCGCGTCGAGCACCGCGCCCGCCTGGGTCACCCGCGTGCCGTAGATGTCGGAGGAGCCGTTGTTGCGGAAGTCGCTCCACGCCACCAGGTAGTTCGTCCCATCGAACGCCAGCACGGGCGAGGCCTGCTCGCTGGAGTTGGTGTTGATCGGCACGAAGAGCGGATCGAGCACCGTTCCCGAGGGGCTGACGCGCGTGCCAAAGATGTCGCGTGACACGCCGGCGCCGCTGTCGGACCAGACCAGCAGGTAGTTGGTGCCATCGTGGCTCACGGCCGGGTTCTCCTGCGTCCCGCCCCGCTTGCAGATCTCCAGGCCGTTGGGATCCAGCACCGCGCCAGAGGGGTTCACCCGGGCCGCGTAGATGTCGCTGGCGAGGCCGCCGCGCAGGTCCTCCCAGGCGATGAAGTAGGTCGAGCCGTTGAACACCAGGGCCGGGTTGCGCTGGTGGCCCACGGCGGTGGAGATGGGCAGGCCCGAGGGATCCAGCACGGTCCCCGCGCCGCTCACGCGCACGCCGTAGATGTCCAGCCCGTTGCCCCGGTTGTCCTGCCACACGACGAGGTAGTTCGTTCCATCGAAGGCGACGGCCGGGTTGCTCTGGCTGTTGGGAGAGCGGCTGACCGTGAAGCCTCCGGCGTCCAGCACCGTGCCCGCCGCGCTCACCCGTGCTCCGACGATGTCGAGCGACCGGGCGTCATGCCAGGTGACGAGCGCGTCCGTGTTGTTGGTGGCCACCGCCACCGAGAGCTGCGCGCCCGCGGCCGCCGTCACCGGGATACCGGTTCCATCCAGCACGGCGCCCGTCGCGCTCAGCCGCGTCATGTACACGTCCGGCTGGCTGGCGGCCGTGCGCTGATCCTGCCAGGCCAGGAGCATTCCCGCGCCCAGGCGCGAGAGCACCGGGCGCGACTGCGCCGCGGCCGTCAGGATGATCGAGAGGCCGCCGGCGTCCAGCACGCTGCCCGCCGTGCTGATGCGGGCGCCGAAGAGGTCCGGGCCAGTCGGGGCGTTGCGGGAGTCCTCCCAGACGACGAAGTACTGGGTGCCGGTGAACCGGAGCGCCGGGTTGCTCTCCGCTTCGGCCCGCGTGCTCACGGGGATGCCCGCGCCGTCGAGCACGTTGCCCGCCGGAGAGATGCGCGCGGCGTAGATGTCCGGGAGCGAGCCCGAGCGCTCGTCCTGCCACACGGCCAGGTAGTTCGTCCCATCGAAGTCCAGGGCCGGCTCGCGCTGGTGGCCGGTGGCGGTGGACACGGTGATGGCGGTGCCCGACGGGATGCCCGCAGGGCTCACCAGGGTGGCGAAGAGGTTGGCCGAGGCGGTGAAGCCCGCCTGCTCCTCCCAGATGACCAGGTAGTTGGTGCCATCGAACGCCAGGGTGGGGTTGTCCTTCAGCAGGTTGAAGGCCGTGGAGGCGGAGACCGCCACGCCGTTGGCATCCAGCACCGCGCCAGCCTGGCTCACGCGCGCGCCATAGATGTCGGTGCCACCGCCGCGCCGGCCGTCGCTCCACACCACGAAGTAGTTCGTCCCATCGAAGGCCACCGCGGGGGCCTGCTGGGAGTTGATCGCCGCGCCGATGGCGATGCCCGTGCTGTCGAGCACCGCGCCCGCCGCGCTGACGCGGGCGCCATAGATGTCCACGTCTCCGGCGCGGTCATCCGCCCACACCGCGAGGTAATCCGTGCCGTTGGAGGCGAGGGCCGGCGCCGTCTGCGTGCCACCGCCCGGATCGGTGACCGGCGTGTCCAGGCCGAACTCCGGCGAGACCGTCGGTGCCAGCAGGGCCGGGAAGGCAGCGCTGGCCAGCAGCGCGGCGGGCACCCGGAACTCCACCGCGCCCGCCACGGCTCGCGCGGCCAGCTCCGTCTTCTTTCCGGTGGCATCCGTCCACGTGGCGTTGCCGTAGCGGACACCCAGGCCCGTCGCGTCCGCGAAGTGGACGCCGTGCGGCGTCTCGCCCGCGAGCCGGAGCCCACGGACCGGGACGCGGATCAGCAGCTCTCCCTCTCCCCGGGGAGCGCTCGTGAAGTGCCAGCGCTGCTCGATGCCGCGCTCGCTGTTGAGCAGCTCCTCGCTTACCTCGCCCCGGGTGAGCGCGAGCGAGCCGTTCTGGCTGACCGCGCCGCTCGAGGCCTTGCCGTCCAGCCGCACCGGGCCGCGGGAGATGGCCGCCGCGCCGAAGGTGACGGGCGTGCCGGTGAGCACGCTCGAGTTCTCCTGGGCATGGCGCGGGGTAAAGGTGAGCCCACTGGCGCTGACGCGGGCGGACCAGGTGCTGTGTCCGGCCTTCCAGCCATCGCCATCCGGCCGGTAGGCGAAGTGGACGCGGCGCATCACCTCCGACAGATCGAACCGGCCTCCCGGCGTGTCGGAAGAGATGCGGGGAGCGACAGCCGGTGCGGCGGCCGGAGGCGCCGGATCACGGCAGGCGGCCCCGAGGACGAGCAGAGCGGTGATCAGAGCGAGTCGGTTCGAGCGGAGATCGTTCAAGAGGGAACCTGAGCAGCAGGGGGGAATGCCGGCCAGACCGCGTCACACGAGAGGGGCTCTCGCGCTGTCGGCCAGGCAACGGAGCGGATGGTACGATTCAAGTGCCCGTCGGGCTACAGCCGCGGATTTTCTCGGGAATTGATAATCCCTGGCTGCTTGCTTCCCAGGTGTGGGGGTGTGTTCAAAACCTGGGGAGCCCGAGGCTCAGTCCAGCACCACGAGGGCATCGGACAGCTCGTTGCGATCGGAGCTCACCCGGGGGAGTGCCTCGGCGAGTGAGAGGCCAGCTTGCTCAATGGTGTGGCAGAGCGCTTCGGTGGGGGCGCCCTTGCGCAGTCTCGTGACCAGCTCGTTGCACAGGGTGTCCAGGCGCTGCTGGCCGAGCTTCTCCTGCACCTGCTCGTCCGCCAGCACCACCGCCATGTGCTCGAGCAGGCTGACGTAGATGAGCAGGCCGCTCCCACTCTGCGTGTGGTGCACGCGGCGATCGAAGAAGACCTCGCGGGCGGCACGCTCCACCTCGGCGCGCTGCTCCCGGCGCGGGGTGAACAGCCGGCGCAGGAAGCTGGACTGGTGGGCGAGCAACACGCCGGCCAGCCACCCACCGATGAGCAGTCCCACCACCGAGGGCAGTCCTAGCTTGAGCACGGGCACGCCCCACTCGGAGACTTCGACGCCCTGCGCCCAGCCCCAGGCGGCGCACAGCGTCAGCACGCCGAACCACAGGCCGACCATGTCCTCGGCCCGGTCATAGCGGCCACTGTCGCTGGCGACGACGGGGATGATCTCCGCGGCGGTCCTGGACTCGGCCTGCAGCACGGCCTCGGTGACACGCCGGTGGTCTGCTTCGGTGAAGAGCTTGGATGCGCTGGGCATGTCCGGTGTCTCCTACCACGAGCCCGTGGCGCCGCCGCCGCGGCCCGAGGATCTGCCACCACCGCCGCTGCTCCAGGAAGAGCCGCTGCTGTAACTGGAGCCCCAGCGGCTGCGGCGGCGGTTCGGAGTCGCCAGCACACTCAGGATGAATCCGAGGATGCTGAAGATGATGCCCCAGAAGGCCCAGGCCCAGCCGCTGGTGCCGCTGCGGATCAGGGAGACGATCGTGAAGAACCCCAGCACCGCGCCGCCCGCGTAGAGCATCATCTGCTCCTGAGACAGCGGGGCGCGCGGAGGGTTCAGCCCGCGCACCATGCGGTCCAGCGCGGAGGCGCCGTAGACGAGGCCAGAGGAGTAGTTGCCCCGCTTGAAGGCGGGCACGAGGTGCTTGTCCATGATGCGCCAGGCCTCAGAGTCCTTCGAGTAGCCCCAGGCCGGGCCGAGCTCGATACGGGCTTTGCGATCCAGCCGGCTGACGAGCAGGAGGATGCCCTGGCTCTCGTCGCTCGTCTCGGCCTCCGCGTTGCCGATGCCCCAGGCCTCGAAGAGGCGGTCGGCATAGTCCTCGATGTTCATGCGCGCCCCGCCGTACTCCGCCATGGAGTCGATGGTGACGACGACGAGCTGGACGCGCTCTTGCTCCAGCAGCTTCGCGGCGATCTGCTGAATCTCTGCCTCGTCATCGGAGTCGATGAGCTCCGCGGCATCCACGACGTGCTCACCACTGCCAGGCGGAGCAGGGAAGCGCAGGGCCGCGTGAGCGGGAGCGGCCAGGAGCAGCAGCGCGGGGAGCAGGAGCAGGGATTTCACCGGGAGCCTCGTGATCACGAACCGTGCGGCGGACTCATCCTCACACAGAATCCGTGTGAGGATCCGTGGGAAAGCCGCGAGCTCCGGTCGT
>DASVVJ010001089.1:0-5949 GCA_036389955.1 Myxococcaceae bacterium | reverse complement strand
CGGTACCAGCAGGCCCGGTAGAAGCCGGTGTCCGCCACCCCGCTGCGGTCGGTCTCCGGGGCGAAGGGCACGTGGATGCGGGAGTTCCAGCTCACCTCGGCTGGCACGGACCAGCGCCCGAGCGGGTCGAGCGCGAAGTCCCACGTGCCGTTGAGCGAGCGCCACCCGGCCCGCCGCAATTGGGGACGGGGGTAGCCCCGCAGCCCCGTCTCTGTGCCCTGTTGTCCCCCCGTAACTTCGTCGGGTGCCGGAGTGGCCTCCGGTAGCTCGGAAACGCCTGGAGTTCGCGTCGTGTCCTGGCTGCCCATGCGGCAAGAGTAGGCACCGTGCCCCGCGAGGAAAGGCACAGTCCCCTCCTGCCCGGTCGTAGGGCGTACATTAGAGCGGCCCTTCCCCGCTGAAGTGTCTTCAGCAGGATGGGGGCGGGTTGTCCCCAAAAAGGAGGAACTGGAGCAAAGTACAAGGCCCCGCCTGCCCTCTTGCTCAGCGATGAGCCCAGGAGGCCTCAGCATGGCCACCGGCCTTTCCCCATGCTGAGCACGCCCGCCGAGGAGAAAAAGTGTCGGAAACCGATGTTGGCCTGGGCCCCGCCGCGGCACGCACCGCCTGGTTCACCTACTGGAACCTGATGCGCCGCTACCACCGCTTCGAGGTCCAGGGACTGGAGCAGTTGGACCGCCAGCGGGGCTCCACGCTCATCGTGGGCTACCACGGGCGGCCCATCGCCCATGACCTGTGCATGCTCATCGCGCTGATGCACGAGCGTCAGAGGCCCAAGCCTCGCCCCATCGTCCACGCCACCGCGCGCCAGTTGCCAGTGCTGCGCTGGCTGGTGGAGGGCGTGGGCTTCGTCACCGGGGACGGCGAGGAGCTGGCGCAGGCGGTTGCCCGGGGAGACCACGTCCTTGTCACCCCGGGCGGGACGCGCGAGGGGTGCCGCAGCTCGCTCGAGCGCTACCGGGTGAGTTGGGGCGAGCGGCTCGGGTACCTGCACCTGGCGCTGAAGTACAAGCTGCCGGTGGTGCCCTCCGCGAGCATCGGCGTGGACGACACCTACCTGGGCCTCAATGACGGCTACCGGTGGGGCAAGCGCTTGAAGGTCCCGGGCCGCCTGCCGGTGTGGCTGGGCGTGGGGCCGCTGGGCCTGTGGCCCCTCTCGCCGCCGTTTCCCGCGCGTATCACCCTGCGGCTGGGCGAGCCCATCCACCTGGAGCAGGAGGGCCCGGTGAATCCCGAGGACCGGGAGCAGCTCCTCGGGCTGCATCGCAAGGTGGTGGACGCGGTGCAGGGGCTATTGGACTCGGCCCGCGCCGAGCGCCGGGCGCGCCGGGCCCGGTGGCTCACGTCATGGCTGTGAGCCGGTGGCCACGGCGCGCGTTCCAGCGCGGAAGCGCAGGGGATCCACCGGCTGCGAGGCCAGCTCGAGCTGGTAGTGCAGGTGCGCTCCCGTGGAGCGGCCCGTGTTGCCCGAGTGGGCGATGAGCTCGCCCACCGCCACGCGCTGCCCCACGCGCACCAGCAGCTCCGAGTTATGGCAGTAGGCCGTCGTCACTCCGCGGCCGTGGTCGATGATGAGCACCTTGCCGTTCACCGAGTCCTCGCTCGCGCGGCGCACGGTGCCCTCCTCCACCGCGTGCACCTGCGTTCCCTCGGGCACGCTGATGTCCACGCCCGTGTGCAGCTTGCGCGTGCGCAGCGTGGGGTGGATGCGGTAGCCGAAGGGGCTGGAGATGCGGGCCAGCTCCGACACGGGCCACTTCAGGCCGAACGCGGTGGTGAGCGAGAGCGCCTGGGACGCGCCCACCGTGGCGTCCTCAAAGCCTGGCGGTAGCTGCCGGGACAGGCGCTCCAGCGTGGGCAGTCCGCCCTCCGCGGAGACACGGTCCAGGGCGTAGCGCGCGGGCACGCGGCCGGCGAACACAGCAGCCAGGCGTGCCTCTTCCGGCGGGAACTCCGCGGCCAGGGCGTCCAGGAGCTTGCGCGCCGCGGCGGGCCCTTTCGCCTCGTCCAGCAGGGACTCAGGGGGCACGCCCAGCTCGGTGGCCAGGGCCAGCGCGTTCTGACGCGCCTTGGGCTGCAGACCCTTGAGCGCCAGGTGCGTGCCGTAGGCCAGCGCCTCGGTGTCCGAGAGCGGCTGAGCCAGAGGCGCCTCGGGAACGAGCGCGGAGGTGGTGACGCCCGAGCTGCTCACCCCGTCGTAGTAAGCCAGCAGCGGGCGGGCGGTGCTGCGGCTGTTGGTGGCCCAGGCCGCGCCCCGCCGTACCAGCGCGCCAGCGGGCGTGTGGTGGTAGGCCGCCCACAGGCACAGAGCGGCCATCAGGAAGTCGAGCAGGCCGCGTGCGTTGCGAGAGAACACGGGGCCTCCTCAGCGCAGGAAAGAGAGAACAGGAGACGCGTCCAGCACCGCGGCGAGCGCCAGAGGCAGCGCCAGGGCCGAGCCCGCCAGCCCTACCGAGAGGGCCTGCAGGCGGTTCTGGACGTTCTCCGTGGAGACGGTGTCCGCGTGCTGGAGGTTGCGCAGCACCGCGCGCCACCCGAGCGTCGCGAGGACTCCCACCAGCGCCGCGATGGCCAGCCCTCGCGCCGCCATGTCGGCCGTGCCATCCCCCAGCAGCTCGCGCCAGGAGAGGTACACCGTGCCCTGAACCAACCGGGCCACCGCGCAGGTACCCGCGAGCACCACGGCGGCGGTGGCCAGCGGCCGCGTCCAGCGCATCGTGGTGGGCTTGAGCAGCGAGCGCTTGAAGAGCTGACGCCACGTGGGGCGCGTGTCCTGCTGGGCCATGTACTTGCGCCAGGGCTCCTCCTCTTGGGCGGCTTTGGACTCGCGGTAGCCGAGCGCGGGCAGGGCCAGCACCAGGTCCACGGCCAACTCCCACGCGAGGGCCAGCCCGCGGGCAATCTGGGTGCGCTGCTCGAGCGCGATGAGGTCCACCAGCCCTGCGGTGAAGTCGGAGGCCCCGACGAGGCGGTCGAAGGTGGCGTCCAGCCGGTCCACCAGCATGAGCAGCCGGTCATCGAGCGTGTCCGCCGCGGCGTGCACCCCCACGGCGATGAGGGCCAGGAGCCCCAGCGGCATGAAGGCCCACCGGAAGGCGCCAATGAAACGAGACACCCCCGAGAGGGGTCCCGACGGCTTGGCGGGAGGCGTCAGCGGGTGGAGGGACACTTGAGGCTCCAGGAGCGGGCTCGGGCCTTCAACGTGCGAGCCGCTGGGACGATCTTTCCCCCTCTGGCCCCGGGTGCCAAGTCCCCCTGCCTCACGGTGGGGAGAACGGAGACATGGAACCCTCACCCTTTCCCTCTCCCGAAGGGAGAGGGCACAGGCTCCGGAAACAGAAACGCCCTCTCCCACACCTGTGGAAGAGGGCGCCACTGACCCCTCTCCCTTCGGGAGAGGGACGGGGTGAGGGTTCCGCGATCCTCGAGAGGCCCGCTACCCCGCTCAGGCCTTCGCGTCCGGCTGCGTGGCCGCCGGAGCCCCATCACCCGCGGGAGGAGCGGCGTTCTGCTGCTGAGCGGCGGCGCGCTCGGCCATGGCCTCCTTGCGCGACAGGCGGATCTTGCCCGTCTTGTCGATGCTGACCACCTTCACCAGCACCTCGTCACCCTCCTTCAGCACGTCCGACACGCTCTTCACGCGCTTGTCCGACAGCTCGGAGATGTGGATCAGGCCGTCGGTGCCCGGGAACAGCTCCACGAAGGCGCCGAACTCGGCGATCTTCCGCACCGTGCCGGTGTAGATCTTCCCGATCTCCGCCTCGCGCGTGAGCGCCTGGATCATCGCGATGGCGGCCTTCACCGCGTCGCTGTTCGCGCTCGCGATGTCCACCCGGCCCGAGTCCTCGATGTTAATCGAGGCGCCCGTGCGCGCGATGATGTCCTTGATGACCTTGCCGCCCGGCCCGATGACGTTCTTGATGTACTCGGGACGAATCTGGATGGTCGTGATGCGAGGAGCGTACTGGCTGATCTCCTTACGCGCCTCGGGCATCGACTTGAGCATCTCGCCCAGGATGTGGATGCGGCCCTGACGCGCCTGCTCCAGCGCGCGGCTCATGATCTCCGTGGTCAGCCCGGTGATCTTGATGTCCATCTGGATGGACGTGATGCCCTTGCTGGTGCCGCACACCTTGAAGTCCATGTCGCCCAGGTGGTCCTCGTCACCGAGGATGTCCGAGAGGATGGCGATCTTGTCGCCCTCCTTCACCAGGCCCATGGCGATGCCGGCCACCGGCGCCTTGATGGGCACGCCCGCATCCATCAGCGCCAGCGTGCCACCGCACACCGAGGCCATGGACGAGGAGCCGTTGGACTCGAGGATGTCCGACACCAGGCGGATGGTGTACGGGAAGTTCTCGCTCTTGGGCGCCATGTTGCGCAGGGCGCGCTCGGCCAGGGCGCCGTGACCCACCTCACGGCGGCCGGGGCCGCGCAGGGGCTTGGTCTCGTTCACGCTGAACGGCGGGAAGTTGTAGTGCAGCATGAAGCGCTTGAACGCCATGCCGCCCAAAAGCTCCAGGCGCTGCTCATCGTCGCTGGTGCCCAGCGTCGCCACCACCAGCGCCTGCGTCTCGCCGCGGGTGAACACCGCGCTGCCGTGGGTGCGCGGGAGCACGCCCACCTCGCAGGTGATGCCGCGCACCTCGGCGTGGCCACGGGCGCCAATGCGGCCACCGTCCACGGTGATCTGCCGCATGTGCTCGTACTTCAGGTCCTCCACCACCGACTTGGCGTGCTTCTCCACCGTGGGGGTGAAGGCCTCGCCCATCTGCTCCTTGAGCTTGGAGATGGCCTCCTTCTTGGCCTTGCTCAACGCGTCGTAGCGCGCCGCCTTCTCCTTGATGGTGTAGCCCTTGACGATGCCGTCCCAGGCCAGCTCACGCACCTTGGCCTTGAGCCCCTCGTCCACCGAGGCCAGCTTCTCGTACGCGCGCACCGTCTTGCCCAGCGTGCGGCGCAGCTCGTCCTGGATGTCCAGCGCCGGCTGCACGGCCTGCTTGCCGAACTCGAGCGCGGCCACCATGTCCGCCTCGCTCACCTCTTCGGCGCCACCCTCCACCATCACGATGGCCTCGCGGCTCACCGCCATCACCAGGTCGATGTCGCTCTGCTCGCGCTGCTTGCTGGTGGGGTTGGCCACGAACTTACCGTCCACGCGGCCCACGCGGATGCCGGCGATGGGGCCGTTGAACGGAATGTCCGAGCACCACAGCGCCGCCGAGGCGCCAGTAATTCCGTGGATGTCACCCTCGTTGTCCGGGTCCGCGGAGATGACGCTGGCGATGACCTGCGTCTCGTACGCGTAGCCCTCGGGAAACAGCGGGCGGCAGGAGCGGTCCACCAGACGGCTGGCCAGCGTCTCCTTCTCCGTCAGACGGCCCTCGCGCTTGAAGTAGCTGCCGGGGATGCGGCCCGCCGAGTACAGCTTCTCCTGGTACTCCACCGTGAGGGGGAGGAAGTCGACGTCCTTCTTCTCCCTCGCGCTCACCGCCGTCACCAGCAGCATGGTGTCGCCGTAGCGCACCACCACGGAGCCGTCGGCCTGCTTCGCCATGCGGCCCACTTCAATGCTCAGCTCGCTCTCGCCAATCTTGACGCTCTTCTTCAACATGTCCTTGCCTCTGGGTACTTGAGGGGCGAGGACCCCACCGCGCGCACCCTGCCCGCAAAGGGGGCCGGGCACCCCGGGAGGGCCCTCGGGGTGTGTTGAGCGGTCGCCAGGCCTCGGAAAGGCGCACGTCAGGCAACCGCCAGCCTGTACTGCGGAAGGGCGCTTGCGGAGCGCCGGAGGGATGTCGCGGAACTTTTGATCCCTGATCGCACCAGCCCACCCGTACTGCAGGTCGGCCGGTCCGAACGGAAACCAAAACCTCCGCCGGCACCACTCCCTTGCCCGCCACCGCCACTTCCGCGCTTCTACGTCTTCACTGCAACATCCACTGCGTT
>DASVVJ010001088.1:0-5172 GCA_036389955.1 Myxococcaceae bacterium | reverse complement strand
AGGCCCATTCTCTGCATGTGTGGACGGACCTTGAAGAAGTCGAGACGGTAGGCATCTCCGTTGACGAGTTGATTGTGGTCCAGCCAAGCAGCCATGGGGCCTCGATCCTCTTCCATCACGACGAAGCGCTCTTCCCTTTCCCGCTTCAACCCTAACTCATGGAACTTCCAGAACCCGCTGTCATCCTCTGGAGGGTCGAGGCCCAACCATTCCTGATCGACCTGCAAGAGGAAGTGGGAAAGTCCGGGCTCCACCCTCAGTACCCCTACCTCTGGAATGCGCCACCGCATCGTCGTCAGATGGGTCTGGGGAACTCTCGCATACTCGTTCTTACGTAGGCGCGGCATGTAGGGCTGGGGGGCCAAGCCTAGCAGCTTTGGGCATACAGGAGAGCCAGGAACCTCAGGAGCGGTGGAGATCGACCGTGAGCCCCATCTCCCGCAGCTCCGAGTGCAGCCGCAGCCGTGCCTGGGCCCAGGGAAGTGACTCGACGCGATAGCCCGACAGCGCATCCAGCAGCTGCTGGCGGTAGCTCGGGTTGCCGGGGTCCGCGATGACGATGACCCCCCGGTCCGCGTGAGAGCGGATGAGCCGGCCGACGCCCTGGCGCAGCATCAACAGCGCCCGGGGGAGCCGGTACTGGACGAAGCCCAGGTACTCGCTGCCGCCACGGGTCAGCGTCTCCTCACGCGCGGCCACCAGCGGACGGCTGGGCGGCTCCAGCGGCAGCTTGTCGATGAAGACACAGCCCACGCCCCGCCCGGGGATGTCCACGCCCTGCCAGAAGCTCTTGGTGCCCAGCAGCACCGTGCCCGCGTCGCGCTCCTGCCGCGCCACCAGCGAACGCCCATGGCCGCGCGTCTGCCGCATCACCTCGATGCCCAGCGGCTCCAGCCGGGACTGCACCTCGCGGCCCACCCGCTCCATGCGCCGCGTGGAGGCGAACAGGCCCAACACCCGGCCGCCCATCACCTGCGCCAGGCCCGAGATGCGCATGGCCGCCCAGTCAACGAACGGCTCCTCGTGAGCGCGCGGCGCATCCGTCACCAGCACCACGAGCGCCTGGGAGCGAAGCTGGAAAGGGGAGGGGGCTCGCATCAGCCGGGGCGCCGGTAGCTCTCCCCGCCCGTTCAGCCCCAGCCGCCGGAGGATGAAGGGGTTCTCGGGGCCCGTGCTCAGCGTCGCCGAGGTGAGCACCAGCGCCCGCTTCTGCGCCGCGAAGTCCTTCGACACGAAGGCGGACACATCCACCGGCTGGGCGCCCACGCTCCACCGCTGCCGCTTGGGCTCCGCCGTGGCCGCATAGCACCGCCCCGCGGCCGGCTCGGCCGAGAGCTCGTGCGCCAGGCCCGTCAGCTCCGCCACCTCGGAGGCCGCCCCCGACAGCTCACGCTCCAGCGCGGGCTGCCGCACGGCCAGCTCGGGCAGCGCCTCCAGCACGCGCACTGAGAGCAGCTTGTGCAGCTCCTGCAGCGTGCCGTGGACCTCCTGAATGCCCTCGTGCACGGGCGCCCACATGGGCGAGGCGCGCACCGCCGCCGTGATGCGCAGCTCCGGCGCGTACGCCGCCTCGTCCGAGTCCTCGTTGGCCACCGCCGCGGGCTCACACAGCGCCGTCACGCGTTCGCCCAGGCTCCGCGCCGCGGAGAGCAGCGAGGCCAGCGCGGCCTCCACCTCGCTCATGAGCAGCTTGCTCTCCGCCCGCCGTGTGCTGGCCAGCGCGCGCCGCAGCTCCGCGAACAGGCCCCGCCGTCCATCCCGCCCGTGCAGCCGCTCGGTGAGCCGGAAGAAGGCCCCGTCCGACAGCTCCAGCGTGAGCGCCGTGGTGGCCACGTCCTCCACCTCGTGCGCCTCGTCCAGCACCAGGTGGTCCAGCTTGGGGTAGCGCGCCGGCCAGGCGAAGGCCAGCGACTGGTTGATGACGAGCACGTCCGCCGCGCGCGCCTGCGCCACCGCCGAGTGGTAGTAGCAACGGTGGTAGTGCGGGCACTTCTCGCCCAGCGTCGTCGCCGCCTCCGAGCGCACCGAGGGCACCAGCGCGTTGAGCACCGGGAAGCGCTCGCGGAACCAGTGGCTCAGCCGGTCCAGGTCTCCATCCGGGCTGCGCCGCAGCAGGGCCCGCAGGTACGCGCGGGGCGCCCGGGCCTCGTGGCTCATGCCCGGCTCCACCCGGGTGGCCTCCAGCGCGCGCCGCCGGCACAGGTAGTTCGTCTGGCCCTTGAGCAGCGCGTATCCAAAGGCGCCCTGCGTGGCCCGGTGCAGCCGGGGCAGGTCCTTCTCGATGAGCTGGTCCTGCAGCGTCTTGGTGTGCGGCGCCACGCTCACCTTGCGCCCATTGCGCGCCGCGAACAGCGCCGCCGGGGCCAGGTACGCCAGGGACTTGCCGGTGCCCGTGCTGGCCTCCACCGCCAGCTGTCCACCCTCGGAGAGCGTGCGCGCCACCGCCTGGGACATCTCGAGTTGCGCAGGGCGGCTGGCGAAGCCCTCCACCGTGCGCTCCAGCGCGCCGCCGGGGCCGATCAGCGCCGTCACCTCCTCGGGCCGCACCGGCTGCACGGGAGTCCCCGGCTCGGGCTCGGGCGGCGCCTTGGCTCCTCCCGCGCGCAGACGCTCGGGCCGGCCAGGCAGGAAGCCTCCCGTCGTCTCCAGCTTCAGCGCCACGGGTGTCGCGCGGCACGCCTCCCACAGCCGGGTCAGCAGCGCGAGCAGCGGCTGTTCTTCGCTCGCGCGCTCGAGCTGTTCCTCACCGGCCTCCGCCTGCGCCAGCCGCAGCGCCGCGCGCGAGCGCGGATCCAGCGTGGACAGCAGATCGCCAATGTCGTCCGCCCGCCCTTCGCGGATGCACTGTTCCAGCGCATGCACCAGCACGGCGTGGGTGGCCAGACAGTCCGTCACCACGCGGTGGGCCGTGCGCGGCTTCAGCCCCGCCCACCGCATCATCGACTCCAGCGAGTGGCTGGGCAGCTCCGGGAGCAGGTAGTGCAGCAGCTCGCACGAGTCCAACACCGGCGCGCGGATGGGACCCAGCAGGTCCGGCAGGAAGCCCTTCTCGAAGGGCGCGTTGTGCGCCACCACCGTCCAGCCGGTGAGCGCCTCGCGCAGCTCACTCAGGTCACTGCCGAAGCGGGGATGGCCTGCCAGCAGCGCATCGTCGATGCCCGTCAGCCGGCGGATGGTGATGGGCAGTGGCCGGGACGGCGAGTACAGCCGCGCGATGCGGTGCACCTCCTGGCCATTCTCGAAGAAGAGGGCGCCCAGCTCGATGACCTCGTCCGTGCGGGGATCCAGTCCCGTCGTCTCGAGATCGAGGAAGACATGCCTCGTGAACAGTTCCGCCGCGCCGCCCATGGGTGGGCCCGAGCCTACCCTCCTTCCGGAGTAGGACCGAGCCCCTACTCCACCATGAACACGCCGCTGATCATCTGACCCATGGCGCAGCCGTAGGTGAGTGTACCCGTCTTGTTCGGGGTAAACGCGATCTCCACGGGCGTATTGAGGGGCAGCGGCGTGTTGATGCCGTAGTCCTTCATGACGATCTCCGTGGCGCACGTTTGCTCCGTCTTGCGCGTCACCACCAGCTTCACCGGCTCATCCTTCTTGAGCTGCAGCGGGCTGGGCTCGTAGCCCTTCTCCGTCACGCTCAGCTCCACCGTGCGCGTGCCCCCGGCTGGCTTGCTCGCCGCAGGAGCGGCCGCCGCGGCGGGAGCCTGCTCGGCGGGCTTGGGCTCCTTCGCGCAACCCTGCTGCGAGAGCACGAGCGCGGAGGCGGCCAGCGCCAGCAGGGGCTTGATGAGCTTGGAAAAGAAACGCATTCAGTCCTCTTGAATCAGGATGCAGGAGCCGGCTCCGAGGCCTGGGCCTCGAAGCGCAGAATGGCGTGCAGGGGAACGAACAGCTCGCTCCCTGGCTCGCCCAGGAGCAGATCGAACCGGCCCGCCTTCAACAGCGGCATCTTCAGAGTGATGCCGTTGCGCAGCACCAGGCGCACCTGCTGCCCCATCTGAGGCAGGAAGGGGCGCGGGTCGGAGTACGGCCGCTTGTCCGGCTGCCGGGCCACGGCGGTGGGCTTCTGGGTCAGCTTCGGATCGCGCTCCAGCGTGGGCAGCAGCTTGTCCCAGTCCTTGCGGCGGGCCAGCAGCACCACCTGGAGCTTCTCCAGCCGTCCGGTGCGCTCGAAGGTGAAGGCAATGGGCTCCTCGGCGGTGAGCGTGTCCAGCATCGTCCGCTCGGCCAGCACCACCGTCAGCTCGGTCTTGCCCGTCACCAGCGAGCTGATGAAGTCGGCCACCGCGGCGTTGTCCACCTCGCCGCGCGCCTGCTTGATGGCGGCCTTGCGCTGGGTGCGCTCCTTGCGCGCCATGAACTCGGCCACCGTCATCCCGCTCTGCACCACGCCGAACGCGTCCCCGAGCGACAGCCCCGGGTTCTGGCCCATCAGCGCGTACACCTGATCGAAGCGCTTGGCCTCCTCGGCGTGCAGCTTGCGCCAGATGCGGCACTTCATCTTCCCTTCCAGCTCGCCCTTGGCGATGCGGGCCGGCACGTGCTCGCGCTGCGCCAGCGCCTGAATCTGCTCAGGGGTGGGCGGTGGCCGGGGCGGGCCGGAGCGGAACGACGGGCGTCCACCCGGGCCTCCGGGCCTGGGCGGAAAGCCGCCTCCCGCGCCAGGGGGCCGGGGCCCCGCGGAGGGAGCAGGCCGGGGAGCGGCAGGCACCGGGGCTCGCGGAGCCGGCGGCACACTGGCGGCGGGCCGAGGCGTCGGGGCCGCCGTGGGCCGCGGGGTGGGCGACGGGGAGACAGAAGGAGAGGGAGTCGAGGTTGGCGATGGCGCCGACGACGCGGCGCCCGGCGTCGCGGCAGGGCGCCGGATGACCTCGACTGCGGGCGTAGCCCGCCGTGGCTTCCGATCGTTCACGTTCTCACGCTACCTGATAGCAGGCGTCTGGGGCAGCACCTGGTCTTACGGCTTGAGGGACTCCGATAAATCAATCTTCCATCCCGAGGGTTCGCGGACCATCCGCACCTCGAGGTTTTTGTCCGAGGAAACCACGCGCACGGTCGCCACGTCCCCTTCCTCGCGAACGACCGTGACCTCGGTAACATCCGGTGGAGGAACGGAATTCGCGAAGAACACCTCGTGTGCCTCGGCCTTCAAATTACCCCCAGATGCTT
>DASVVJ010001087.1:0-3381 GCA_036389955.1 Myxococcaceae bacterium | reverse complement strand
CGGGACGTGTTGGAGCACGCCCTGTTCTTGAGCCAGTGCCAGCAACTTGTGCAGGACCGTCAGAACGTTGTTGATCGTCTTGAGGGACAGCAGTTTCACCGCACCGGGGCCCTTGCGCTTGAGGAGGGCTGCCCGCGTGGGGGCTTCCTTCCGTGCGCGCGCGCCCGAGGGCTTCTTACGCATGGCCGCCTTGAAGTCTTCGATCTCCGCTAGACCGATGGCATCAAGGGGCATGTTGCCGAACGCGGGGATCAAGTGGTCATCCAGGATCTGCCGCTTGCTGACCACGCTTGAGTGCTTGTTGTTGTTCTCGCTGTACGTCAGGAAGCGCGGGACGAACTCCCCGAGGGTTGGGACTCGACCCGCGCTGTTCTCCTTGCCGAAGGTTCCGGTCAGGAGTGCATGGCGGATCTGGCGCTCGTACTCTTCAGCCCCACGACGGGTGTTGATGGGCGAAGCCTTGCGGATGCGCTCCACCCTCCCGCTGGGGTGCTGGTACTTGACGTCCACCCACCACGCCTCTTGCACCTTGCCCTCCTGGGTCTTCCACTGCCGCAGTCTGACGCTCATGGCTTCTTGTCTCCGAGCGCAGGCCTGCTGTTACCGGGGCGCCATGTTAGCAGCGTGTCGCGGTGGATGCGCAGGATTCGCCCGAGACGTGCAACCCCGGGCACCTGATCGAGCCGGATCGCCTCGTAGAGAGTTTTCCGGTTCACGCGCAGCAGTTCGGCGGCCTCCTCGACGGTGAGAAAGGCGGGCGCGGTGCTCGCAGTCAGAGGGGGCGCGCTCATGACCGATCCCCTTCCAGCATCGACGCGGCGGTGTGCGTCTCTGTCTGTTGTTGGTGCTGTGTCTCGTGTTGCCGTGTCTCGTGTTGCCCCTGCATGGGTGAAAGGCTCCCGGCTGCCGAATGTCCGACGCTGCGGGCCTGTCTCCAGGACGCGCGGCGCCATGCGGTGAGGCGAGAGGAACCGCAAGGCTGGAAGCCAAGCGGCGCCCCGAGCGCATCCGGGGGGCGGAGGGGGAACGCTGCGCTGCGGGTGCTGTCCACGTCGAGCCGCCCCGCGTACCGGGGGCCGCCGTCGTGCCTCACTGCACGGGAGAGATTGTCTCGCACCCTTCCGAGTACCGGCAACGCGACTGGCCGCGCTGGGCAGCGTTGGGCAGCGTTGGTCAGGTTTGGACAGGTACGCGCGCCCCCCTTCCAGGTGGAAAGCGTGCGCGCCCGGTGCGTCCGCTGTCGGGCTGCTGGTGTGGCGTGACTCATGCCGCCCAAGGTGCCTAAACCCGGCGCGGTTGGGCACCCTGCATAGTTGGGCATATTTGGACCCATTTGGACGAACCACGACGGATCCAGACGAATGCAGAGCCCTACGGATGAGCACGCGCGGACGTGCGGCGCGGTGGAGCACGCGAGCAAGGCGGGCGGCGTCGAGGCGTGACTGCTGGGCCCGTGGAGCGCGCCCGCGTCAGACGGTGGCCGCTCCGGTGAGTAGAGCCCACCAGCACAGCGGGCAGTCTCTACGCTCGCCAGCCCGGCAACGAGGCAGCGCAGCCCCGAAGCAGCCGACGCCGCAGAACGCGCGGCGCGGCCTGGAGTGACTACCAGCGCGCCCTGGCGTTGCTGCTGGCGTTCCTCGCTGGCGTTCCTGGCGTTTCCGCCGGCGTTCTCGCCGGTGTTACCGGCGTTTCCCCCGGCGTTGCTGCCAGCCAACCAACGGCGCACGACTGCGCCGCACATGGAGGGTTGCCCCTCCTGGGAGTTTTTCCCAACCATACCCCTACCCGCCCTTTACAAACTCGCCAACCTGCCCGGAACTACCCACAACTACCCAAGGCAGAAGTGACACAGCGCAAAGGCGTGTGTCTAGACGACAGGCGAATCGCGAACGTTGATCGGCAAGCGTGCAGCCGGGCAACCAAGGGCCCATGCGGGCGGGCGGATGGATCGCGCGGTGCGGTGTGGTGCGGTGCGGCTGGACCGTGACGGATGCGGAGCGGTGACGGGACTTCTACGAGGCTTCTATGGCCCCAGCCCGGAGCCACGACCGGAGCCACGGCCGGAGCCACGGCCGGAGCCACGGCCGGAGCCACCGGGGCCCACGCCCGGCACCACGCCCGGCACCACCGGGGCCCACGCCCGGTGCCATCATGCGCGCATGTGTCGAGGCTCACCTGCCGGGCCCGGTGGAGCCCCGCGCGCGGCGGACAAGTGAAGCTGGGCCCGTGGAGCCCCGCACGCGTCGAGGCTCGCCTGCTGGGCCCGTAGCCCCCCCGCGCGTTCGACAGGTAGGGCGCGCCTGGCGGACAGGTGAACCTGGGCCCGGTGCAGCCCTCGCGCTTCCAGAGCCGCGCCGCGTTACTCTCCGAGCCAGTAGAGATTGCGCCGGGTACGCACGATGCCCTCTAGAAACTCGGAGAAGGAGCTAGCAACCGGCCCGCAGTACTTCGGGTTCGGCCATGCCTCATGGTAGCCGTCCACGAGGGGATACCGCCCGTTCTCCTGCCTGCTCACGTCTAGCAAGACGTAGTTGCCGTCTTGAACATCGCAGATCGCGTAAGCCGAAGCTGGGCCCCACTTGTCATCATCCTCGCCGTAGATGGCCACCCGCGCCCGCTTGATCTTCGACAAGGGGAGGATCTGGTAAGGGCTGTCCGGCAGCCTCTCGATCAGTTCTGCCCCGTTGCAGTGCAGATAGAAGGCGCGCAGGTCTGGATCCAGCGTCCAGCCCACGCGCTGCTCGAACTGCGCGATCTCCGCTGGTGTAGCGGGTGGGTACGGGAAGTGATCGCGTGATACCTCTTCAAGCAAGCTGCTGAGGGGTGCGGCCATTCAGTAGTCCAGATAAGGAAGATTAGGGCCTACGGTATTCCACGGCGGAGCGCCAGCGTAGCAAGCGGGATACGCCTTGTTGAAAAGGTCGTGAGTGTCGGGCGAGGCGGGGAGAATGTTCTCAGGGTCCGTAGGGTGGCCACCGTGCAGAAGATCCCGGATGTGGTGTCCCGGCCAAGACTTCCCATCCGCCATCGGCCAGGGTCCAAATTTCTGGCTCCAGTCTTCGCGGAACTTTTTCCGGCCGTTCTCCCAGAGCTTGCGCTTCGCTTCGTTCTCTCCCTTCGTCAACTCAGGGTAGGAGCAGCAGCAATGAAAGAAGGCGCGGCGCCCTCCCGCCTTGGCGGCTGCCCCTTGCCAGTCGAGTTTGAGATCCGCCAACCAGATG
This sequence comes from Myxococcaceae bacterium, assembly GCA_036389955.1. Classification (GTDB taxonomy): domain Bacteria; phylum Myxococcota; class Myxococcia; order Myxococcales; family Myxococcaceae; genus DATHBR01. Next base: position 160 of record DASVVJ010001087.1, on the reverse strand, counting down.
CAGCCCATGAGCTTGTAACCCTCCGTTGCGCACTGTGCGGTGCAATGATCCATGAACCTCTGATTGCACTGCCAGGGGCCATAGAAGAACGTCGGCTTGTAGCTACCGACCGCGACGCTGATCACCGGTCCCTCCAGCTTCCGCGCTGGCTGGGCACCTG
>DASVVJ010001086.1:0-3651 GCA_036389955.1 Myxococcaceae bacterium | reverse complement strand
GAGGCCCCTCCTCCGGATCCCGAGCCCGGCCCCCGCCTGCACTTCGTCACCCATGACGAGTCCCAGACGGAGTTCCGGCTCAACTTCCGCACGGTGCCCGAGCACCATGAGGACTACCCGGCGCTGCAGCTCTTGCGGCGGATGCTGGATGACGGGCTGTCCTCGCGGCTGCCCTTCGAGATCGTCGAGAAGCGGGGCCTGGCCTACTCCGTCCACGCGGCGCTGGACGCGTTCCACGACACGGGCCTGTTCGAGATCGACGCGGCGAGCGCTCCGGACAAGGCGCCCAAGGTGGTGGAGGAGATCCTCCACGTGCTGGGCACCCTGTGCACCGAGGAGATTGGCGCCGAGGAGCTGGCGCGCGCCAAGCGGCGCCACCGCATGCTGCTGGAGTTCTCCCAGGACTCGCCCGGCGAGCTGGCCGGCTGGTTCGGCGGCACGGAGCTGTTCCGGGAGCCCGAGTCCTTCGGCCGGCGCGCGGACCTGGTGGATGCCCAGTCCGCCGCGCGGGTGCGCGAGGTGGCCCAGCGCTACTTCAACCGCGAGAACCTCACCGTGGTCGCGGTGGGCCAGAAAAAGGGCCTCAAGAACCTGGAGCGCGTGGTGGAGGCGGCGGACGGCCTGCCCTCCTCCACCCCGGTGAAGCTCAGCGCTTCCCGCGCATGATGATGATGCCGCTGCCACCCTTCTTCTTCGGGGCGGCCTGCGTCAGCGCGGCCTTGATGGCCACGTACTTGGGGTTGCCCGGCTCGCGCTGAAGCGCCTCGTCGATCAGCTTGCGGCCCTTCTCCAGGTTCGTCTTGGTGTCGGCGTACAGGGAGGCCAGCGTCACCTTCTCCTCCACGGACGCCTCGCCGGTGCGGTACAGCCGCTCCAACGTCCCGATCGCCTCGGACTTCAGCCCAGCCTCCTGCTGCATGCGCCACACGCGCGAGAGCGCCGGAGCGAACCGGGGATTGGCGGTGAGGGCATAGCCGTACTGCTCCTCCGCGCCGCGCTTGTCGCCCTGCTCCTCCAGAATCCGGGCGCGGACATAGAGCGCGCGGGCGTCCTGGGCCCGCAGCCGCAGCACCTTCTCCACCAGCTGCTGCGCCTCGGCGGGGTTCTTGAGCAACAGCTTCGTCTCGGCCAGCACCGCCAGTGCCTCCACGTTGTCCGGGTTCTCCTCGGTGAAGCGCGTCAGCTCGGTCTCCACCTCCGTGTACTTCTCCAGCTTGGTGAGGATGCGCGCGCGCAGCATCACCACCTCGGGCCGGTTCGCGTCCTTGCCGGTGATGCCCGCCAGGTCCTGCAGCGCCACCTCCGTGTAGCCGCTGTTGAGGAAGTAGCGCACGCGCAGCAGCCGCGCCTCGAGGAGGCCCGGGTTCTCCTCCACCAGCCGGTCCATCAGCTTGGCGGCCAGCAGCTCCTCGCCCTTGATGAGGAGAATCTCCGTCTCCACCACCTTGGCGTCCGGATCATCCGGCCGCTCGCGCTGAATGGGCTCCAGGGACTTGAATGCCCCGTCCGTGTCGCCGCTGCGCGCCTGCATCCGGGCCAGCGCGAGCAGCTCCAGGTCCGTGAGCTGATCGGCATCCCGCAGCATCGCCAGGGTGGCGATGGCCTGCTCCACCTGCCCCTGACGGCGGTAGAGCTCCGCAATCTGCTTCTGGAGTGCCGGATCCGAGCCAGGCACGATGGCCTCGGCCTCCTTGAGCGCCAGCACGGCCTGGCTGTCATCCCCCGCGGCGCGGAAGGCCTCGGCCAGCAGCAGCAAGGGCTCGGGGTTCTCCGGGGCGGTGTTGGCCGCCGAGCGGAACGCCTTGGCCGCCTGCTTCGGCTGGTTGGCCGCCATCAAGGTCCGGCCCTCGGCGAGCTTGGTCTCGTAGGTGCTGGTGCGCGCCTGGACGGCCGCTATCTCCGGGTCCTTACAAGCAAGAGGGAGGAGCAGAGAAAGGAGAGGGGTCAACCGCAGAATTCGCAAATGCATCGCTGAGGCGCAGGGTAGCGGATGTTATCCTCCTCCGTCGATGGACCCCTTCGTGCGGCGCCTCGTCGAGAGGCTCCATGACCCAACCCGGCCGCTGTCGCGCAACCGGCACTTCCACACGTTCGACACCCCCGAGGGGCGGTCGGCGATGAAGGTGTCGCGCCGCCTCAAGAGCCTGCAGCGAGACATCGTCGCCTGCCACAAGGAGGGCCGCCGCGCGCGCTTCTTCCGTCAGGCGGGTCCCAACGGGGAGAACCGCATCGAGCTGCTGATGGAGCGCATCCAGGGCCGGCGCGTGTCTCACCTGCAGGATGCGGAGTTCGAGCTGCTTGCCCAGCTTCCAGGCGTGCGAGAAGCGCTGGAAGAAGTGCTCGAGCCGGCGGCCTAGCGCCCTCTGGGCTCGTCGGGTGCGGGCGCGTCTTCCACCACGTGGAGCCAGCGCTTCATCACCTGGGTCTCCGCCTGGTCGATGTCCGAATGGAGCGCCTGCCATACCGCGTCGAACGCGGCGATGTCCCGCCCCTGGCCTCCATCCTCCCCCAGTGCCGCCCGCTGAAGCGTCAGCTCCAGAAACCTGACGACTTCCTCGAAACCCTCAGGCACATCGATGGTGATCTTTGGCATCCGCAGCCTCCCTGCGCCCACCCAACTCACCAGATTGTACCACTGGATGGGGCCCACCCAACTCCGGGGAGTGGATCCCGCTCGGACAGGGTACAGCCGGACTGGAACGGAAATGTGCCCTAAAGGACAGGTTCACCCGGAGGAGACGGCGCGCGGCTCCGGAGGCATTCCCGGCACCACGGGAGCCGGGTTGAGCGACTGAATGAGCAGCGTCTTGAGCGCCTCGGTCAGATCCTCACCCATGGCGCTGGCACCCGCGGGAGCGCCCTGGAGCGCCTCGGGCACCACGTCGCCCAGCACGACGATGGGCACGCGGATCTCCCAGGCCAGGTAGGTGGCCAGCCGCACCGCGGCCTCGGAGCTGTCCATCAGCAGCGCGCCCACCGCTCCCGCGCTGAAGGGGCGCCATAGCGGCTTGGCGGCCTCCGCGGGCGGCAGCGCGCAGAAGTCCAGGTGCAGCACCTCGCTCAGGTCCAGCCGGCCCAGCGTGCCAAAGCCGCTCTTCACCGCCGTGGGCTCGGCGGAGATGGCCGCCAGGCCCGGCAGCCGCGCGAACAGCCGCCGGGCCGCGGCGGGGCCGTTGCCGCAGATGAACACCTTGGCCGTGACCACCTTCTGCGGCACCTTGCCGCGCAGCACCCGGCTGCGCAGCGCGTGCAGTTCCGCGGGCCCCAGCAGCGGCCCCCCGGCGTGCTCCTCGCCCTCGGCCACCCGGGCCACGCCCTTCTGCATCAGCGTGGTGAGGACACCCAGCACCTCCAGGTCCGTGGCGGGCGCCAGGTCCAGCACCTCGCCCAGCGAGCGCGGCTGGCGCAGCAGGTCCACCACCTGCGCCGTCACCGGGTGCTGGTCCTGCGGCAGATCCGCCTCCGGGGCGAGCATCAGCCGCACGGTGCGCGCGGGCAGCGTGGGCAGCAGCCGGTTCACCTCGTCCGACTGCCGCATGCCCTCCATCAGCGCATCGTCCATGCCGCGGGTAATGCGCGGCTTGCCCGCGCTCGTGCCCGGCGCGAAGGTGAACGAGCCCTCGGACCACGTCAGCATGCGGAACAGGGCCT
>DASVVJ010001085.1:0-6012 GCA_036389955.1 Myxococcaceae bacterium | reverse complement strand
CCAGACGCCGCGAGTCCTGCTCCTCCTCCTTAGAGAAGTCGAGCTCCACCACGCGCTCGGGCTCGCGCCACCGGGCCGCTCGCAGCTTGAAGCCGGTGAGCTCCTGGCGCAGCCACCGCTGGAAGGGCGCGGGCTCTCCCGGCGTGGGGAAGCGATCAGCGGCCACCGAGAGCCGGGCCAGCTCCCCTTCCGCACACAGGCACAGGAGGAAGGAGCGCCCCGGCACCCGCAGCTCCAGGTACGCCAGCCGAGGCAGCGGGCACCAGGCCTTCTGCACCACCGCGCCAGACAGCCGCGCGCCCACCTCCGCCACCACCTGCTCCAGCTCCGCGGGTCGAAGGGACATGAGGACTACCCTCCTTGGAAAAAGCAAAACGGCTCGGCGGAGTCCGCCGAGCCGTTCACGGGAAGTCGAGAGTCTAGAAGGAGTCTAACGTCCCGTGGGACCGCTTCAGGCCGTGGGGGCCGGGGTGCTGGCGGCCGTCTTCGCCGTCTTGCGACGGGAGGAGCTGGTCTTCTTCGCCGCAGACTTACGGGCCCCGCCCTTCTTCGCCGCCGCCTTCTTCGGGGCAGCAGCCTTCTTGGTGGTCTTCGCGGCTTTCTTCGCGGTCTTCTTCTTGGTGGCCATGCAAACCCTCCGTTTGAGTTGCCCGCACCCAAGGGGGTGGGGCCACGCACTCACACAACATGATCGAGTGCTTGATACGAATGGTAGAGGCGAAGGTCGTGTGTGTCAACGCATGGTGACGTATTGCACCGTGTGGTGAGGCCGATTTTTCGGCCTCCGCGCAGTCCATCACGCGAAAGACGGTCAGACAGCGAGCGGGCGAGCCCTCTGCGGGGCCGGAATATCGGCGCGGGAAGAGAATCGCGCGGAGGCCGAGAAATCGGCTCCGGAGCTCTGTCGCGAGGGTGCGCGGTGAGGGTCCGGAAGCGCTCCGGGACGCGGTGAACGCGGCGCTTCCGCCATCCGGAGGCGGCATCTAGGGTGCGCGGCACATGAGTGCCGACGAGAAGACGTTTCCCGAGGGCTTCACCTTCGGCGTGGCCACCGCCGCCTATCAAGTGGAGGGCGGCATCGAGAACGACTGGGCCGAGTGGGAGCGCGCCGGGAAGCTGAAGGACCCGCACATGCGCTGCGGCCGCGCGGTGGACCACTGGAATCGTTACGAAGAGGACTATGGGCTGGCCCTGGAGGTGGGGGCCACCGCGTTCCGCGTCTCGCTGGAGTGGGCGCGCATCGAGCCGGAGCGGGGGCGGTTCGACGGCGCGGCGCTCGAGGCGTACCGCGAGCGGCTGCTGCGGATGAAGGCCCGGGGCCTGAGGCCCGTGGTGACGCTGCACCACTTCACCCACCCCACCTGGTTCCACCCGAATACGCCGTGGCACACGCCGCAGAGCGTGGAGGCCTTCCGCGCCTATGTCCGCGCGTGCGCGCCGGTGCTCAAGGGGCTGGATGCGCTGCTCATCACCCTGAATGAGCCCATGGTGGTGCTGCTGGGGGGGTACCTGCAGGGCGTGCTGCCTCCGGGCATCGCGGATGGGCCGAAGACGATGGCGGCCCTGGAGAACATGGTGCGCGCCCACGTGGCCGCGCGCGAGGAGCTGCAGGCGGTGCTGGGCACGGTGGAGCTGGGCATCTCCCAGAACATGCTCTGCTTCGCGCCGGACCGGTGGTGGCACCCGCTGGACCGGGCGCTGACGCGGCTGGGCGCCCACGCGTACAACCATGCCTTCCACGAGGCGCTCGTGTCCGGGAAGCTACGGGTGTCGATGCCCGGAGTGGCCTCCACCAAAGTGGACATTCCCCAGGCGCGCGGCTCGTGCGAGTTCATCGGGGTCAACTACTACTCCCGCGCCCACCTGCGCTTCACGCCCCGCCCGCCCTTCCTCGAGTTCAAGTACCGGGACCGGCTGAACCGGGGCCTCACGGACATCGGCTGGGAGAACTATCCCGAGGGCTTCGGGCAGATTCTGCGCGAGGTGCGCCGCTACGGGCTGCCGGTGTGGATTACGGAGAACGGCATCGACGACCGGGGCGGCCAGCGCCGGCCCCACTACATCCACCAACACCTGGCCCAGGTGCTCGAGGCGCGCGCCCAGGGCCTGGACGTCCGCGGCTACCTCTACTGGAGCCTGCTGGACAACTTCGAGTGGCTGGAGGGCTGGGGCCCCCGCTTCGGGCTCTACCACGTCGACTTCAACACGCTGGAGCGCCGCCCTACCCCCGCCTGCGCCTACTTCCGCGCGGTGGCCCAGGGCCGCAGGCTCGTCACTCCCGAGAGCGTGCCGGGGGTGGTTCCGGCAACGGCTCAGCCCAGCGCGGCCCGGTAGTCCACATCCTGCTCCTCCTCGGGAGCCGTGGCGTCCAGCTGGGCCGAGGCGAAGAAGCGGCGCACGGCGTCCTCCACCGCCTCGGGCGTGTCCAGCGCCATCACCTCGGCGCGAAAGGCCGCCGAGCCGCGCAGCCCGTGCGCGTACCAGCCCATGTGCCGGCGGAACGAGCGCACCGCGCCCAGTGGGTCCCCCACGAAGGCCACGTGCTCACGGAAGTGCTCCAGCACCCCCTGGCAGCGCTGCTCCGGCGTGGGCGGGTCGCCCCCGGCCAGCTCGCGGAAGATCCACGGGTTGCCCAGCGCCGCCCGGCCAATCATCACGAAGTCACAGCCGGTGGAGTCCAGCATGCGGTGCGCGTCCGCTGGAGTCTTCACGTCCCCGTTGCCGATGATGACCCGGTCCGGGAAGTGGCGCTTCAGGTCGGCGATGACGCTCCAGTCCGCCTTGCCCGAGTAGCCCTGCGCCCGGGTGCGCGGGTGGATGGCCAGCGCGGCACAGCCCGCCTCGAACAGCGTGCCCGCAAGCTGCAGGTAATTGCGGTTCTTCTCGTCCCAGCCCGAGCGAATCTTGCAGGTGACGGGCAGCCCGGTGGCCGCGCGGATGCGCCGGACGATCTCCGCGGCGCGCAGGGGCTCGCACAACAGAGCGCTGCCGGCGCCGTTCTTCGTCACCTTCTTCACCGGGCAGCCCATGTTGATGTCGATGATCTGCGCCCCGTACTCCTTGCCCATCACCGACGCGAGCGCCATGGCCTCGGGCTCGCCGCCAAAAATCTGCAGCGAGTAGGGCCGCTCCACCTGGGGATCGAAGCGCAGGTACTTGAGCGTGCGCTGGTTGGCCCGCATCAGCCCCTGGGAGCTCACCAGCTCCGTGGGACACAGGGCGGCCCCCATGCGGAAGGCAATCACGCGGTAGGGCCGCTCGCTGACCCCCGCCATGGGCGCCAGGATGTAGGGGTTGGGCAGGGTGTACGGACCGATCTGCAACATGGGCGGCGGAACCTAGCGGATTGCGCTCCGGGGGTGCAGGGGCCGAGCAACCCCTGCGCAGTGGTATCCCAACGGTTAAGGTGGGGCCCCATGTTCCGGTTTCGCATCGGGAGCATCCCGGTTCACATCCACTTCTTCCACCTGCTGCTGTCGGGCCTGTTCGGCTTGTTCCTCTTCCTGCCGAGGCTGCGGCTGCTCGGCCCCCCCTGGCTGGGGGACCGGCTGGCGGACTCGAGCGCGTCGGGCTACCAGCCGGCGATGGCGGTGGGCGTGCTCGCCTGGATGCTTATCCTCGCCGTCATCTTGATCGTCTATGAGCTGGGCCACGCGGTGACGCTGCGGGTGTACGGCCACCAGCCGCAGATCGACCTGGTCTCCTTTGGAGGGCAGACCACCTCGGATGCCACCGGCCCGATGGTCTGGTACCGCAACGTGGCGGTCAGCCTGGCGGCACCCTTCGCGACGCTGGTGCTGGGGGGCGTGAGCGGCGCCGCCTACTTCCTCCTCAAGGGCCAGTGGCTGGCGCTCGACTTCTTCCTCTATTGGTTCTTCGTCGTCAGCCTCTTCTGGACCCTCTTCAACCTGCTGCCCCTGCCGCCGCTGGACGGAGGCAAGGTGCTGCTGGCGGTGCTCAGCCACTTCCTGGGCCGCACGGGCATCATCCTGACGCATGGGCTGGCGCTGCTCGTCGCCGCGGCGGCGGTGGCCTGGAGCCTACGGTCCGGGGGCTACTTCATCGCCGTGCTCTTCGGGCTGTGGGGCTTCCAGTCGCTGCGCGCCATCAGCGAGGCACTGCGTGCCAGCAGCCCGCCCCCCGAGGAGCTGGCCCCGCTGCTGCGGCAGCTCGAGCACGCCCAGCAGGCCCTGGCGCACGGCGAGCTGGAGGAGGCCCGGCGCCGTGCCACCACCGTGCTGGAATCCGACGGGCCCCTCACCCCGGAGCTGGCCAGCCGCGCCCACCACGCCCTGGGGTGGGTGGCGCTCAAGCAGGGCCAGGGGCGCATGGCGCTGGACCACTTCTCCCAGGTGCAGCGCGAGCCGGTGGAAGCGCAGGCCCTGGCCGCGGCCTTCTCCTTAATAGGAGACGAAACGCGCGCCCTGCCGCTGTGGGAGAAGGCCTGGGGCGACACCGGCAACCGCACGGTGATGCACGAGTACGCCGGCAGCCTCATCCGCGCGGGAAAAGTGAGCCAGGCGCTGAAGCTGCCCGAGGTGGATCCGGCCGCGGCCTTCTCCTGCGCCGAGAGCACGCTCTTCATCCGTGGCGCGTACGCGGAGGCAGGGGCCCTGGGCGAGGCGGCGCTGGCCCACGTGCCCAGCCCCACCGTGGCTTATGACGCGGCGTGTGCGTTCGCTCGCGCACAAAACGTGGCTGACGCGCTGCGCCTGCTGCACCGCGCCAAGGAACTGGGCTACCGCAACGCGGAGGCCGCCGCCTCGGACGAGGACCTCGCGCCCCTGCGCAGGCACCCGGAATTCGAGGCCTGGCTGGCCGCGCTGCGGCAATCTGCGCCGTCCTGACAGAGCCATGACACAGGGGGGTGTTGATACGGGGAGAGACTGAGCACTTTCCGGCTCGATCTCCACACCGCTGAGGCTCCCCTTGAGAACTGACACCTCTGCTCCGGCTTCCGACGAGAAGATCAACTGGCTCTCGTCGATCCCCTACTTCGGGGTCCACCTGATGTGTCTGTTCGTCATCATGGTGGGCTTCAAGCCCGTGGACGTGCTGGTGTGCCTGGGCCTCTACGTGGTGCGCATGTGGGGCATCACCGCGGGCTACCACCGCTACTTCAGCCACCGCGCCTACAAGACCAACCGCGTCTTCCAGTTCATTCTGGCCTTCGTGGGCACCACGGCGACGCAGAAGGGCGTGCTGTGGTGGGCGGCCAACCACCGGCACCACCACCGCGAGTCGGACACCGAGAAGGACATCCACTCGCCCATCCACAAGGGCTTCTGGTTCAGCCACATGAACTGGATTCTCTGTGACAAGTACAGCGAGACCCGGTTCGAGGCCATCAAGGACTTCGCGCGCTTCCCGGAGCTGCGCTTCCTCAACCGCTTCTACCTGCTGCCCCCCATCGCGCTGGCGGTGGCGCTGTACTTCATCGGCGGCTTCTCGATGCTCGTCTGGGGCTTCTTCGTGAGCACCACGCTGCTGTGGCACGGCACCTTCACCATCAACTCGCTGAGCCACATCTTCGGCAAGCGCCGCTACAAGACGACCGACACCAGCAAGAACAACTTCTTCCTGGCCCTCATCACCCTGGGCGAGGGCTGGCACAACAACCACCACTACCACCAGAACACCGCCAACCAGGGCTGGTTCTGGTGGGAGGTGGACCTCAGCTACTACTCGCTGAAGGTGCTCTCGTGGATGCGGGTTGTGAGTGACTTGCGCACCCCCTCAGACTCGGTGAAGTACTCCTTCAAGAAGTACACGGCCGAGGACCAGGCCGCGCTCAATGCCCCGACCCACTTCTGGGGCGCGGCGGCGGCCCGGAAGAAGGCGGGAGACAAGGTGCGCGAGGCCTTCGCCGCCGCCGCGGACCGCCTGCCCACCACGGCGCCCGCGCCGCAGGCCATGCTCAAGCGGCAGTAGGCCTGGCAGTGAAGCAACCCCGCTCTTCCCCGGGGGCACAGCTCCCGGGATAGAGTGTGCGCCTCTGTGTCTCCCTCTTCT
>DASVVJ010001084.1:0-5712 GCA_036389955.1 Myxococcaceae bacterium | reverse complement strand
GTTGATGGCCTCCCGCAGGCATGCCTCGGCGGGGCCCGCTTCCCCGCGCGCACGCAGGCACAGCCCCTTGAGGCGCAGCAGCTCCGCCATCATGTACAGCTCTCCCGAGGAACGGCCCCAGTCGATGGCGCTCTCGAGAATCTCCAGCGCGGAGTCGTGCCGTCCCGCCGCCCGCTCGAGGTCCGCGAGCAGCGCGTTGTAGAAGGTCATCCCCATCTCCATGCCCCGGCTGCCATGGAAGGAGATGCCCTGGCGCAGGTGCTCCACGTCCCCCGTGGCCCAGCTGCGCATCATCTGGCAGTACTCGGCGTGCGTGGTCAGGCCGTAGCGCTTGTTCAGCTCGATGCCCACGTCCGCGGTGGAGATGAGCTGCTCGCGCTCGCCGCGCACCTGGAGATTGGTGAGGACGTAGAGGTAGCTGATGCCCAGCGTGCCCACGTGCTTGGACTCCTGGGCCCACGCCATGCCTGCCTGGGAACGGGCGGCCGCCTGATCCGGGTAGCCCAGCAGCCACTCCGCCAGGCCCATCATCACCTGGGACAGGGCCAGCGGGTCGATGCCGAACTGCATCGCCAGCGGCTGGTGCCTCGCGGCGTCGTAGAGGGCGATGACGCTGTTGCCCGCCTCGCGCGCCTCCAGCAGGCGCCCCACCGCCGTCAAGCCACCGCAGCGCACGTAGAGCGCCATGACCTTGAGGCCGTCCGAGCCCGACTGCTCCGCCATCACCAGGAGGCGGTCGGCCAGGCTCAGCGCCAGCGCATACTGGCCCCGGGTATAATAGAAGAACACCAGGCCCCAGAGGGGCGGCACCACGATGGGGCTGTCTCCCAGCTCGTCAATCAATTGCTGGGAGCGCTCCGCCAGCGTCTTGATGCGCTCGTCGGCCCAGCCATGCACGTCCATCATCGCCGGCATGAGCAGGCTGTTGAGCCCCAGCTCCAGCTGGGCCCGCTCGCGCGGGTCCTCCACGGCGTCCAGCCAGCCCAGCGCCTCGGTGATGTGAGCGATGGTCTCGTGATGGGCCGAGCGCATCAGCGCCGCGAGCGCGGCCTTCTGGGCGTAGGCCAGCGCCTGGCGCTTCTGTTCCGCGGCGGCGTGGTGCTGCACGAGCAGGTCCGGGCGCACGCCGGTAATTTCCGGGAAGTGGGCCTCCAGCGCGGCGGCAATACGGGCATGCACCTGGCGGCGCATGGGCTTGAGCATGGACTCATAGGCCATGTCGCGGATGAGGGCGTGCTTGAAGAGGTAGGCGGGGTTGCGCACACCGCGCCGGCGGTGCACCAGGTCCGCCTCCACCAGCACCTTCAGCTCACGCTGCAGCTCCGCCTCCTCGCGCTGAGAGATGGCCTTGAGCACCTCGTAGCTGAACTCGCGCCCGAGCGCCGAGGCCAGCTGCGCCACCTCGCGCTCGGGCCCCAGCGCGTCCAACCGGGCCATGAGCGAGTCGCGCAGCGTGGCGGGAATGCTCAGCGTCCGCGGCACCGAAGAGCGCGTGGGCGTGTCGCTGCGCAAAGGCAGCGAGGCCATGACCACCTGGGTCAGCTCCTCCACGAACAGCGGCACGCCGTCGGTGCGGTTCACCAGCTGCTCGATGACGTCGGGAGGCAGCGTCCTTCCCCGGGTGAGCCCGGCCACCATCTCCTCCACCCGCCGCCGGTCCAGCTTGCTGAGCTGCAGGTGGTAGCCCGTGGGCCACGGCGTGGTGAACTCCGGCCGCGCGGTGAGCACCAGGCAGATCCGGGCGGTGGAGAGCTCGTCCAACAGCAGCGCCAGCAGCTCCAGCGTCGTGGGGTCCGCCCAGTGCAGATCCTCGACGAGCAGCAACAGCGGCTGCTGCTCCGCCATCTCGAAAAAGAGGTTCATCACCGCATCGAGCGTCATCTCCTTGGCCAGCTCGGGAGAGACGGGCGGCGGCGGGTACCGCTCGGCGCCCTGCACCTGCAGCAGCCCCAGGAACAGCGGCATCGCCTCGGAGAGCTCGAAGCCATACTGGGACAGCAGCGCCTCGAGCGCGGTGACCGTCTGCGCGGGGGTCCACTCGCGGCTGATGCCCAGCAGCCGGCCCAACAGGTCCACTACCGGGTGGAGCACGCTGTTGCGGCCTTCCGGGAGGCAGCGGCATTCGAGCAGGGTATGCGCGGCGCTCCGGGCCTGCCGGGCCAGCTCCTGCACCAGCCGTGACTTGCCGATGCCCGGCTCACCGGTGAGCAGCACGCTCTGCCCCGTGCCCGCCACGGCCTGCCACCAGCGCTGCTGCAGCAGCTCCAGCTCCTGCGCCCGGCCATACAGGGGCTTCACGGGTGAGTCCGCCGCCTGGGCGCTGTACAGCGCCTTGTACTCGTGCAGCAGCCGGAACACCGGCCCGCCCTCGGCGCCCGCGCCCCGCGGCTCCACGGACTCGAAGGCGAAGTGGCCCCGCAGCAGCTTCGAGGTGGCCTCGCTCATGAGCACGGTGCCGGGCTCGGCCTGCTGCTCCAGCCACGCGGCCAGGTTGGGTGTGGTACCCACCAGCGCGGGCAGGTGGCCCAGGCTCCGCGTGCGAGGCTCCTGGCTGATGACGAGCCCGGTGTGTACGCCGGCGCGGACCTCCAGCCGGCCCTTCTTGGAGCGCTCCAGCTCCGCGCCACGGCGCTCCAGCTCCGCGGCCAGCTCCAGCGCCGCCCGGGCCGCGCGCCGGGCGTCATCCTCCTGCGCCTTCGGGTAGCCGAAGTAGAACAGCATCCGCTCTCCGAGCAGGCTGCCCACATACCCGTCATAGCGGCGCGCGACCTCGGAGCACACCGTGTGCAGCGACCACAGCAGCCGGTCCAGATCCTCCTCGTCCGTCCGATCGCCTTCCGGGCGCGCCAGGTGAACGTGGCAGCACACGGCGGTGAGCTGGCGGCGCTCACCCTCGCTGCGGGTGATGAGCGTGTCCCTCAGCGACGCCGGTGCGGGCGTGGAAGAGACCTGGGCCACCTGGCTGGTGGGCCACCCTTCGGAAGCACACGCCTCCAGCTCGTGCAGCACGCTCTCGGCGGAGATGTCGCGCGTGGCGGCGCTCTTGTTCGTCACCTTGCGCAGCAGCCGGCCCAGGCGGTGCTGCTCCAGCCACGCGGGGATGGGCACCGGCTCGGCACCCATCTGCTTGTGGATCACCTGCTGCAGGGTGGCCCCCTCCATCACGCGGTGCCCGGTGAGGCACTCCAGGAAGATGAGCCCCCAGGAGTAGAGATCCGCTCGCGTCGTCACCTGCTCGCCGCGCAGCTGCTCCGGCGCGGCGTACGCGGGCGTGCCCAGCACCTCGCTCGTGCGGGTGATGGGCGTCAGCTCCTGCTGGCTGTCCTGCGAGAGCGTGCCCAGCCCGAAGTCCAGCACCAGGGCGTTTCGCCGCACCCCCGTGTGGGTGACCATGACGTTCTGCGGCTTGAGGTCCCGGTGGATGACGTCCTGCTTGTGCGCACAGCCCAGCGCATCGAGCACCTGCAGCATCAGGTGCGCGGCCTCCCAGGCCTGCAACGCTCCTTCCGCCGCCAGCAGCTCCGCCAGCGTGCGCCCCGGCACGTACTCGAAGACGGTGTACAGCAGGTCCGGCTCACCGCGCCCCGAGTCGATCAGCCGCACGATGTTGGGGTGGTGCAGCTGGGCACACAGCGACATCTCCCGCTGAAAGCGCGCCACCAGGTGCTCTTGCGTGGTGTGCGCCGCCCGCAGCACTTTGATCGCCACGTCGTGCTTCGTGGCCAGCTGCTGTGCCCGGAACACCTGGCCAAAACCGCCCTCCCCCAGCTTGGAGAGGATTTTGTAACGGCCCTGAAAAACCATACCCGGGGTGATGGAATCCACGATGTCGATCCTGGGCTGGGGGGAGATGAGTCGAAGGATTCAAGCCCAGCCACTGGTAGAAAGTCGAGCAGTCAACTCTTCCTGTCAGGCCACACAGACAGGTGGCCAGCGATGGGCCCACGGCCGGGCCTGCTCGAGCTGTCCCGCCAGGCGGAACAGCGTCGCTTCATCGCCCCATTTGCCAGCGAATTGAACGCCAATGGGCAGGCCCTCCGCGTTCCAGTACAGAGGTACGCTCATGGCTGGCTGGCCCGTGGCGTTGAACACGACGGTGAAGGGCGAGAGGGCCACCTGGTTGCGGTAGAACTCGGGGTAGCCCAGCTGCGCGTTCGCGTCGATCACTCCCAGCCGGAACGGCGGGACGGCGAGCGTGGGTGTGAGCATCGCGTCATAATCCGTGAAGAAGCGTCCCACCGCGCGGACCACCTGGTTGAGCGCCCCCAGCGCCCCGTACACATCCGCCGCCTTCACCCCACGCCCCTCGAGCACCGTGGCCCAGGTGGTGGCCTCGAAGCTGTCCGGCCCGAACTTCCTGCCCGTCATCGCCGACACGGCGTCCACCCAGGCCGCAAAGCCTCCCATGAAGAAGGTGACGCAGGCCGCATCCAGCGCCGCGGCGTCATACCGGGGCGCCGCCTCGACAATCTCGTGGCCCAACGAGGCGCACAGCTTCGCCGCGTCCTCCACCGCCGCCACGCACTGCGCACTGACCGGCACACCCGAGGCCGCCATCCGGCACAGGGCGATGCGCAGCCGGCGCGGCGCGCGGCTCATCTCCTCCAGGTACGGCCGCTCCCGCGCGGGGATGATGTAGGGGTCCCCCGCCTCCGCCCCCGCGGTGGCGTCCAGCATGGCCGCGCTGTCGCGCACCGTGCGCGTCAGCACGTGCTCGGCGGCGAAGCCATGCAGGAATTCCCCTACATTGGGGCCCGCGGAGATCCGCCCGCGGGTGGGCTTGAGCACGAACAGGCCACACATCGAGGCCGGCACGCGCAGCGAGCCTCCTCCATCATTCCCATAGGCCAGGGGGACGAGGCCGGCGCGCACCGCCACCGCCGAGCCTCCGCTCGAGCCTCCCGAGCTGAACTCCGGGTTCCAGGGGTTGCGTGTGGGGCCCCAGGCCAGGGGCTCGGTGGAAAAGCTCAGGCCCAGCTCGGGGGTGTTGGTCCGCCCCAGCAGCACGAGGCCCGCCTGGCGGTAGCGCGCCATCAACGTCGAGTCGTACGGCAGGGCCAGGTTCAGCTCCCGCAGCCCCTGGCTGCCCATCGCCGAGGGCACCCCCGCCGCGTGCAGCAGGATGTCCTTGATCAAAAAGGGCACCCCCGTGAAAGGCCCCTGGGGCAGGCCCTGCTTCAGCGCCGCCTGGGCGCTGTCCTCCATCGTGGCGATCACCGCGTTGAGCCGCGGGTGGGTCTGCTCGATGGCCTTCAGCGCCAACTGCACCAGCTCTCCGGCGGAGACCTCGCCCCGGCGCACGAGCTCCGCCAGCCCCAACCCATCGAACTGAATGTATTCCTTCAGGTGCATGACCAGGCCTCTCCCTCGGTAGTCGCTGAGCCCGAGCAGCCCGCGAGCCTGGTGGACACCCCTCCAGGTCCGTCGCCGCCGCTCGCACCTATGCTCCCATGGGTAGGATTGGCCAGCTATGGCAGAATGGGTCCTGTTCACCCCAGCTTGATGGGTTTCCAGTAAATCAAGAATTTCAATGTCGCATCAAAAAATAAGCACCATCGAACTTGTTTTTCTGGATATTGCGGAATATCCCTGTAATCCGAAGGAGAGGAGATGATCCGGCAGGTCCGCTTCGAGAACTTCCGGTGCTTGCGTGCCCTGGATCTGTCGCTGATGCCCTTGACGGTGCTGGTGGGAGCCAGTGGGTCCGGGAAG
>DASVVJ010001083.1:0-7104 GCA_036389955.1 Myxococcaceae bacterium | reverse complement strand
CACCAGCACGTTCTCCGGCTTGAAGTCCCGGTGAACCAGCCCCGCGTCATGGGCCGCGGCCAGCCCCCGGCCTGCCTCCAGGTAGACGGCGAGCAGCTCGCGCCAGGGCCGCTGTTGGGCCTCGCACCATTGGCTCAGCGTCTGTCCCTCCACCAGCTCCATGGAGATGAAGACGGTGCCGTCCTCCAGCGTGCCCGCGTCGTAGACGGCCACCACATGGGGGTGGTTCAGCCGGGCCATCGCCTGGGCTTCGCGCAGGAGGCGGATCTGCTGCAGCGCCCCTTCCGTGTCCTCCCGCCGGTGCAGCAGCTTGAGCGCCACGCGCCGATCCAGCCGCGTGTCGTAGGCGGACGCCACCGTGCCCATGCCACCGCGGCCCAGCACGTCCAGCACCAGGTAGCGGCCGGCCAATGAGCGCGGCATCAGCTCTCCGGGGAGCACGTGCCCGGCGGCTGAAGGCGTCTTCAGCTCCTGGGTCAGGGCCCCGGTGGGAGAGGCAGGGGCGGCCTGCTCCGGCGCCCGGCTCCCGCTGGAGGTATCCGTTCCCCGCCGCTCGTCGCTCACCCTGAGTCTCCTCGGCGCAGGAGGGCCTGCGGGCCTGCCCCTGGCTGGAGCAGCTCCCGCACGCAAAGCGCAGCGGCAGAATAGCGCTTACGGGGGGTAAGCGCTCAGGGTACACAGGGAGGAATCGCACGCTCCTTCCAGCGCTGATGCTCGACAGCCCACAGCCCCGGAGGCTGCTGGCGGCGTCGGACAGCGACGCGCGGTCGTTGCCCGCATACAGCCCCTCATCGCGGAAGAGGTTGCGACCCCAAGGTGTGACCTCTCGGTTGAATTGGGCGCGAATTATCTGGCCGGGTTGAAATGTGTCCCCGCTCAAGCCGCCTGGGCGGAGAACCGGTTTCGGTACTCCGCCGGCGTCACCCCGAGCGCACGTTTGAACACGCGGTGCATCGTCTCCAGCGTGCCAAAGCCCACCTCGGTGGCGATCTCCTTGATGGTCTGGCGGGTGGACTCGAGGGCGGTGCGAGCCGCCTCCACCCGCAGCTGCTCGATGTACTTCGCGGGGGTCACTCCCACCTGGGAGCGGAAGGCCCGTGCGAAGTTGCGCGGGCTCATCGCCGCCCGCTGAGCCAGTGCCTCGACGGAGAGCTCCTCCCGCAGGTGCTCGGGGAGCCACTCCTGCACCTCGCGCACGGGGGCCCGCGAGGCCCACTGCGAGGAGAGCGGCACGCTGAACTGGCTCTGCCCACCCGGACGGTGGAGGTACATCACCAGCAACCGTGCCACGGTGCGCGCCAGCTCCCGGCCATGGTCCTCTTCCACCAGCGCCAGGGCGAGGTCCATGCCGCTCGTGACTCCCGCCGAGGTCCAGACGCGGCCGTCGCGGACGAAGATCCGGTCCGCGACCACCTCGCAGCGGGGGTGCTGGCGCTGCAGGTCCTTGCTGGCGAACCAGTGCGTCGTGGCGCGCTTGCCGTCCAGCAGCCCCGCGCGGGCCAGCAGGAAGCTGCCGGTGCAGACCGAGGCCACGCGGCGGCAGTCGCCCGCCAGCCTGCGAAGGTGCGGAGACAGCTCCGACAGTGCGTCCGGTGGAATGGTGACGAGGCCTCCGGGAACCAGCAGCGTGTCCACCGGCTCGCGCACACGGTCGAGCCGCGAAGTGGCATGGAGCAACAGCCCGCCCTGGGTCGGGATCGGGCCCTCCTGCAGGGCGGCGATCTCCACGCGGTAGCCCGGCTTTCCCCGCCTCGCCATCGTGGAGACGGTGGTGAACACCGAGGCGGGGCCCGCCACGTCCAGCAACTCGACGCCGGGGAAGGCTACCAGCAGCACCCGGCGCTCCTGGGGGACTCGGGCCAATCGTCGCGGGCTTGGGCTCATGGTGAGCCCAGGCGTAGTCCAGGTTGGCGGAAATCGTCAAATCAATGGCAGTCCTGCCAACCGGCTCCGGGCGTAGGGTGGTCTCCGCAGCGGCCCACCGGTGCCGCGGACACTCCCTTCGAGTCGAGGACACGCCATGGACATTGCCTTTCTGCTCTACGAGAACATGACCTCGCTGGACCTCATCGGGCCCTACCAGGTTTTCACCATGGTCCCCGGAGCGCGCATCCACCTGGCCGCCACCGAGGTGGGCCCGGTGCGCACGGACATGGGCATCCGGATGCACGCCGATCGCCGGCTGGAAGAGGTGTCCCGCGCCGACATCATCTGTGTGCCGGGCAGCCCGGATCCGTCGAAGACGATGGGGGATGAGCGCGTGCTCTCGTGGCTGCGCGGCCTGCACGCGGGCTCGAAGTGGACGACGTCGGTGTGCACCGGCTCGCTCATTCTGGGAGCGGCGGGGCTGCTGCAGGGCAAGCGCGCCACCACGCACTGGATGATGACCGACATGCTCAAGAACTTCGGTGCCACGCCGGTGGCCGAGCGTGTCGTGTTCGACGGCAAGCTGGTGGCCGCCGCGGGCGTGTCCTCGGGCATCGACATGGCGCTGGCCCTGGTGGCCCGGGAGTTCGGAGATCTGCTGGCTCAGTCCATCCAGCTGGGCATCGAGTACGATCCCGAGCCGCCGTTCTCGACGGGCTCGCTGCGCAGTGCTCCTCCGGCGGTGGTCGAGGCGACGCGGAAGATGCTGCTGCAGGTGGTGCCGAACTGAGCCGGGCGCTGGGCCCAGACGTGAAACGGCCAGGCGGCGGAAGCTCCGCGCGCCTGGCCGATTCACTGCTCACACGGCATTACTGGATGACGATGCAGCACCCGGTGATGCAGTAGGCGTTCGCCGGGCAGGCCGGATCCGTCGGCAGACCGCAGGCCTGCTCGCCGCCCGGGCACCGGACGATGGTGCCGCCATCCGGCAGCTTCGG
Organism: Myxococcaceae bacterium; assembly: GCA_036389955.1. Taxonomy (GTDB): domain Bacteria; phylum Myxococcota; class Myxococcia; order Myxococcales; family Myxococcaceae; genus DATHBR01. The sequence goes on along the minus strand of DASVVJ010001083.1, from coordinate 4,240 downwards.
CGGAGTGCCGCCATCGGTCGGAGCCGACGGCGTGCACTCGGGAGGCAGCTCCGTCTTGCCGAGGCACAGCTGGCAGGTGCCGCAGCCCTTGTAGCAGCTCGGGTTGGGCGTGCACGCGCGGCAGGCCGTGGTGTTGCCCGCGTTGGCGAGCGTGCAGGGCGGCGCGTTGATGCCAGCGGCTTTGTTGGCTGCCTCCGAGCCCAGGAAGATGTCACGCGTGCCACCCGTCGGCAGCGTCACCGTGCAGCACCCGAAGCAATCGCAGCCGTTGGGCGTCAGCGGACCACACACGCTGGTGCAGGTGTTGCTCTGGGTCCCGGTGCAGGTGACGTTTCCAGGGGGAGGATAGCGGCAGGTGGGATCCGGCTCCTTGGGATCGCAGCGCAGGTCATAGACGCAGTTGTCGTTGCCGCCGCCGGTGTCCGAGTCGTAGTAGCACTCGATGGAGCCGCAGTTGCCGTGGCCGCCACCCGGAATGCCCAGATCGAAGCTGTTCTCGGTGTTGTGGCACGGCCCCAGGCAGTCCGGATCCTGCGAGTCCTTCTTCCCGTCGTTGTCGTTGTCCAGGCAGTCGCCGCAGAGGTACGTCTTTCCGCCGCACATCGCGGGAACGCAGACGCCAGAGCCGCCGTCCGAGCCGCCGCCACCGCCGGTGCCACCATCATTGCCGCCGGTGGAGCCGCCGTCATTGCCGCCGGTGGTTCCGCCGTCGTTGCCGCCAGTGTTTCCACCGTCATTGCCGCCGGTGTTTCCACCGTCGTTGCCGCCACCGTTGTTACCGCCGTCGGTGGTCGGATCCGGATCCGGGTCCTCGGTGCCTCCACAATCACAGGCTCCCGCAGTGACACCCAGGGCCAGGAGCATCGCTCCCAGCCAGAAGACTCGAAGTTTCATGGTTCCGCCGACCTCTTGCTGCGTGTGTGCAGCCATGATCGGCCCCTCCTCATTCTAAGTCTATGAGGAAGCGAGAAAACCGTGGCAGGAGGGAAACGGAAGCGTCGACCTGTCAGCAGCGGTCTACGCGGTGTGCCCGGGACTGGGCTCAGGTGCCGCCGTCGGTGGCAGGCACACCCGCATCCATCCCCTCGGGCATGGCCCCGGCCATGTCCTCGGTGGCGCCTTCCGCGCCCGGGTCACCCGTGAGCTGTCCGTCGGCCAGCTCGCCGCCCGCGCTGACGACGCCGCCGGTGACGGGGGCGCCTCCCTCCTCGGGGAGGAACTCCAGGCTCTCCACCGAGGCCTGGCCCGGCAGCCGGAAGTCGAAGCCGGTGACGCGCGGCCGGTCTCGCAGTTCATAGAGCTGCTGCGCCACGGAGCCCGCCTGGATGCGCTGGTCCGAGAAGATGACGTACACCTTCACCTTCCCCTCCTGCGTCGGCACGCGGAAGCTCGTGTTCGCGATGGGCTTGCCCGCATCGCATTTGATGGAGCGGTTCTCGCGCGTCATCGTGAGCTGGCGGATGACGCCCTTCTCCGACACCGTGAAGAGCAGGCAGTAGGGGAACTGTCCCTCGTTGGGGACCACCTCCATCGTGGCGCCGCTGACCTTGCGGATCTGCGCGCGAGATGGCGCCGCCGCCTTCTCGTTCTGGGTACAGCCGCCTACCAGCACCAGCACCGCCACGGCCCAAGCCCACCGAGTCATATGTCCCTCCCTGAGACATGGAACATGCCACTCCTGGAGGAGCCTACTCTGGACGTTGCACGAGGGTGCAGCGGGTTCGTCCGCTAGAGAACGACTCCTGCTCACGGACGTTGGTAGACGATGATCTGCGGCGTCTCGTCTACGTAGAGCCCCGTCGCGGGAGTCCTCGTGCCGAACGCCTGCCAGGTGTTCATCTCATGCTCGCGGAACTCCTGGTGGTACTGGTACGCCACGATGTCCGCCTCGAACGGGCTCCACACGAACTGCACATCCGGCCGCAGCATGCCGTTCTGCTTGTAGGACTCCGCCGCGTAGCCTGTCACTTCGTGCAGGTAGAGGCGTGCCCCGGGCCTGGCGTGCTCGTTGATCCACGGCAACACGCCCGTCACGTGGCTGGACCAGAACTGGCGCTGCATCCCCATGGAAGCCGCGCCGGGCAGTCCTCCCGCCCATTCCGAGTAGAAGGCCGTGCCATACGGGAAGACGCGCACCAGGCCCATGAGCGCGGGCGCCATCAGCAGCGCGAACACCGGAACCGCCACCGCCGCGAAGGGCAGGGTGGGGCGGTACACCCGGAGCCGCTCCAGCAGCGCCGTGCAGCCGCGCGTCACCGCCACGCCCGCGAGGATCGCCAGAAAAGGCATGGACGGCAGCCAGTGCTTCACGCCACCGAAGTGGGGCACCTGCGGGTGGCTGATGATGATGATCGACGCGGCGGCGTTCACCAGCACCAGCGCCTCCGCCATCGACGGGCGGCTCACCCACGCCCGGGTGCGCTTGGGCAGGCTCAGCACCGCCCGCCCCAGCACCGAGAACCATCCCGTCACCATGGGGACGAAGAGGCTGGTGGGCACCGTGAGCGCCGTCTTCACCACCACGTAGGTCAACGGGAAGGGCGGGGCGCGCAGCATCTCGCCCAGGTAGAACCACGCGTAGTGCTCGTGCCGGGCGTGGAAGGCCAGGTACCACGCCGTTCGGTCCACCGGGTGGTGCCACAGGTAGGGCCAGTGCAGGTAGAAGATCACCGGGCCGAACACCGCCATCGTCGCGATCGGGATCAGCGCTCGCGCCGTGGACTCGCTGGCCCGGTTCACGAGCCACAGCAGCCAGAGCGAGCCCGCCGCCAGCCCCACGAAGAGCAGCGTGTGCGGGCTCAGCAGGAAGAACTTCCGCTGAAAGCCGTCCGGGCCCAGGGCGAGTACGATCAGCCCGTAGAGCAGCGCCACCGCCACGAACAGACCGCCCATGCGCCAGGCGCCTGTGCGTGCCTCCGGCTTGCCCGAGCTCTCGTGCCAGGCCCGCCAGATGGCGAACGGCGTGAGCACGAAGGGCATGAAGAGCGCGTTGTGCTTGGTGGCGATGGCCAGCCCAAACGCCACCCCGCACCACACGCCCCACCACTTGCTCTCCATGGCCCGCCAGAAGGCGTAGACGACGAGCAGCCACATGGCCGCCACCGGCATGTCGAACGCCGCCAGCTCCGCATTGAAGAAGTGGCGCGGCACCAACAGGAAGGAGATCGCGGCGAACAGGCCCACCGCGCGCCCGTAGAGGGCGCTGCCCAGCAGGAACGTGAGCATCGGCACCAGCGCCGCCATCAGCAGCGCCGGCAGCCGCAGCGCCGAGGCCGGCCGCAGCCAGTCCAGCCACTGGTGGAACACCAGGCGAGACAGCCCGTAGAGCTGCTTCATCAGCACCGGGTGCTCGTGGTTCATGTCGTACGAGACCACGATGGTGGCGTCCTTGAGCGCCATCCCCGGTTCCTTGAAGAGCAGCCGGATCCAGTTCGCATAGCTCTCCGAGGATGCGAAGTAGATGCCCTCGTCCCGGACGAAGCCCACCGCCGGCTCGGTGAGGAAGAGCGCGACGAAGGCCGCCACCGCCAGCCCCAGGCCGATGAGCACCTCGCCGCGCGTCGCGGGCCGCCCCTTCATCAGGCTCCCTCCCCCGGCGCTCCGAGCGCGAACACGTCCAGGCACACGTGCCGCAGCTCCGCGTTGCCCACCTGCGTCCAGACCTTCACCGTGCGCGGCGCTCCCGGCGGCAGCTCGCGCTCCGCCTTCTGCCACCCGGCCAGCCCTTGCGGCAGCGCCACGTCCAGCAGCCGCTCTCCCGTGCGCGCGTCATCCACGCCCATGCGCACCGTGTCCAGGTGGGGGCGGCCATAGGGGTACTCGAAGATGATGCCTCCCTCGAGCCGCAGCCCCGTTCCGCCCGGCACGCCCTCGAACTCCGCCACCAGGCGCTCGGGCCCGCCCGGAGGGTGCATCCACAGGCAGCGGCGCGGCTCGTAAAAGCTCTCGTGCCACTCCGGCGCCACATAGAGGTGTGGCGGGCCCGGGCAGCGGTGCACCCGTCCGTCGAAAGGGCAGGGGCGCTGCAGGCCCTCGGGGGACTCCAGGTAGACGCGGGCGCGGGAGATGGCCTGCGTGGCCACGAAGCGGTGCGGCCGGTAGCGCCCGTTCGTATAAAGCGTGAGGGTCATGGGCCCTGCCTGCAGCCCAGCCCCTACCGCCGTGCGCCCGGGCAGGAAGGCCGCGAGGAAGTCCTCCTCGTCCGAGCCGGGCAGCTTCGGCTGGCCCAGCACCCAGATAC
>DASVVJ010001082.1:0-1541 GCA_036389955.1 Myxococcaceae bacterium | reverse complement strand
CAGGTAGAAGTCCTCCTCGAAGGGGGAAAGCCCCAGGTGGCGCAAGTAGTCCTTGAGCATCTCGAAGGTGAACCGGTCCCTCACCCGGCGCTCCTGGTACTTCTCCATCTGCTCGAAGGGGAAAGGCTCACCCGACTCGTCGAAGACCCAGCGGCCCCCGTCATTGGAAGCGCCCAGCGCGCGCACATAGTTGTGGATCTTCCCCGGCTGCTTCGGGCCGAACACATCCAGCATCACCGCGCCATAGCGGCCGCTTCCATCCTTGCGCAGCGTGTGGGGCACGGCGACCACCCGCAGGCCCCGGGTGTTCAGCCTCCGGGCCATGACACTCATGGCACTGGCGGCATCCGTCCCGGTCCACCCGTTTTCGACATAGCCAGTCCAAGCGCTGCGCGTGGGGATGAACAGGTCCCGCTGGGTTTCCCCACTGGTCAGGGGCAGCAGGCGGCAGAGCACTTGCTCCAGGGTGCCCGACACGGGGAGCACCTCGATGGTGAAGCCCTGGGACGTTGGCAGCCCTCGTTGCCAGGTGGCGAAGGCTTGCGCCGCCTGCTCCGCCCCCAGTTCCAGAAAGCCCATCGTCGAGGTGACAGGCGCCCAGCGGTCCTCCAGTAATAATCCCTTCATTTCCTGTGTCATTCAGGCTCGTCTCATTGCTCGGGGATGATGATCAGGATGACTTCGGCGGCCGGGTCGTTGGCGGTAAGGCGCGACTGATGGCCAGGGCCACGGCCCGAGGCCGGTGAGTCATATTCCAGATGATAGCGTCGGCCGTTGTAGTCGAATTGCAGGTCCGGCCGATTGATTCCTACGCGCTGGCCGTTCTTGAGCGTGAGTTGCTGCTGGTTCACCCGAATGTTCTTGGCGCCGAGTTCCTTCAGGTACTCGATATCCGCTTGAAGTTGCGCATTTTGCCTGGGGCTGGGGCTGATGGGACGGTCCGTCTTGCGTAGGTCTGGCACCTTCGGCTTGACGGTGAGGTCCTGACGCAGGCGTGGGCCTGTGGGCACCTGCGGCGTCGGGTTCTTGCCCGTGAGGGCTTGAACCAGTTCGGGTGAAGGCGCCAGCGTGCCCGGCGCCGGGGGGGGCGGTGCGGGCGCCGGAGCGGGTTCTGGCGCTGGGGCCTGAGCGGGTTTGGTAGCAGGCGCCGGAGCGGGTTCTGGAGCTGGCGCCGGCGCGGGTTTCGGTGCAGGCGCCGGAACGGGTTCTGGAGCTGGCGCCACGGCCCGTGGCGGAGCAGGCGGAGCCTCCAGCTTGCCAGGACGCACCGGCTCCACAGGTACCGGGGCCCTCCAGCCAGGCACCGGCCGCGTGGCCGTCATCAACTTGCCGGTGGCCACCCCCGTGGCCAGCACCAGGAAGAACTCCCCGGCCGCGCCCAGCCCGGACACCTCCCGGAGGGTGAACATCTCCTGGCCGCTGCCCATCTGCCAGCCGCGCTCCAGCGCGAAGTGCAGCGGGTTGGAATCCCTCGCCAGCTCATACCCGCCCAGCAAGGCCTGAAGGGTGGCCGGGTGCGTCAGGTAGTAGTGTTTGACGAT
>DASVVJ010001081.1:0-1571 GCA_036389955.1 Myxococcaceae bacterium | reverse complement strand
TGGACGAGCCACGCGTTGGTGCCCGGCGGCAGGTAGAAGTCCTCCTCAAAGGGGGAAAGCCCCAGGTGGCGCAAGTAGTCCTTGAGCATCTCGAAGGTGAACCGGTCCCTCACCCGGCGCTCCTGGTACTTCTCCACCTGCTCGAAGGCGAAGGGCTCACCCGACTCGTCGAAGACCCAGCGGCCCCCGTCATTGGAAGCGCCCAGCGCGCGCACATAGTTGGTGAGCTTCCCCGGCTGCTTCGGGCCGAACACATCCAGCATCACCGCGCCATAGCGGCCGCCTCCGTCCTTGCGCAGGGTGTGGGGCACAGCGACCACCCGCAAGCAGCGGATGCTCAGCCACCGGGCCATGTAGCGCATAGGGCTGGCGGCATCCGTCCCAGTCCACCCGTTCTCGACGTAGGCGGTCCAGGCGCTGCGCGTGGGGATGAACAGGTCCCGCTGGGTCTCCCCACTGGTCAGGGGCAGCAGGCGGCAGAGCACTTGCTCCAGGGTGCCCGTGACGGGGAACACCTCCACGGTGATGCCACGGGGCGTCATCAACTCGCTATGCCACGTGGCGAAGGCTTGCGCCGCCTGCTCCGCGTCCAGTTCCAGAAAGCCCATCGTCGAGGTGACAGGCGCCCAGCGGTCCTCCAGCAGCAGTCCCTTCATCTCTTGCGTCATGCAGGGCACACCTCATTCCACAGGGATGATGATCAGAATAACCTCGGCGTCCGGGTCGTTGGCGGTGAGGCGCGACTGGTGGCCAGCGCCACGGCCCGAGGCCGGTGAGTCGTATTCCACATGATAGCGTCGGCCGTTGTAGTCGAATTGCAGGTCCGGCCGGTTGATTCCCACGCGCTGGCCGTTCTTGATCGTGAGTTGCTGCTGGTTCACCCGAATGTTCTTGGCGCCGAGTTTATCCAGGTGCTCGATATCCGCTTGAAGTTGCGCATTTTGCCTGGGGCTGGGGCTGATGGGACGGTCCGTCTTGCGTAGGTCTGGCACCTTCGGCTTGACGGTGACGTCCTGATGCAGGCGCGGGCCAGCAGGCATCTGCGGCGTCGGGTTCTTGCCTGTGAGGGCTTGAACCAGTTCGGGTGAGGGCGCCAGCGTGCCCGGCGCCGGAGGCGGCGGTGCTGGCGTCGGCGCGGGTTCTGGAGCTGATGCCTGAGCGGGTTTGGGAGCTGGCGCCGGAGCCGATTTGGGAGCTGGCGCCAGAGCGAGTTCTGGAGCAGGCGCCGAAGCGGGTTTCGGTGCAGGTGCCACGGCCCGCGGCGGAGCAGGCGGAGCCTCCAACTTGCCAGGGCGCACCGGCTCCACGGGGGCCGGGGCCCTCCAACCGGGCACCGGCCGCGTGGCCGTCATCAACTTGCCGGTGGCCACCCCCGTGGCCAGCACCAGGAAGAACTCCCCGGCTGCGCCCAGCCCGGACACCTCGCGAGCGGTGAACATCTCCTGGCCGCTGCCCATCTGCCAGCCGCGCTCCAGCGCGAAGTGCAGCGGGTTGGAATCCCTCGCCAGCTCATACCCGCCCAGCAAGGCCTGAAGGGTGGCCGGGTGCGTCAGGTAGTAGTGTTTGACGAT
>DASVVJ010001080.1:0-3883 GCA_036389955.1 Myxococcaceae bacterium | reverse complement strand
CCAGCCGCCGCAGCGCCAACATCCTCATCGCCGGCGACTCGTTCGGTAACATCTCCCCGTGGTCGCTCACCGGCGTGCTGCGCCACGAGTTGGGCCACACGCTGGGCTTCCGCCACGAGCACACCCGCGTGAGCAGCACCGGCTGCTACGAGGACGCCGCCTGGCGCGGGCTGACGCCGTACGACTCGGCCTCGGTGATGCACTACCCGCAGTGCAATGGCAGCAACAAGGGTGACCTGGCGCTGACCACCGCTGACAAGCAGGGCGCGAGCATCCTCTACCCGTAAGTCCCGGGCTTGGGTTCGCAGTGCCACGGGCGGCTCCTCTGAAAGGGGCCGCCCGTTTCATTTCGCCCCAGCGCCTCAGCGGTACAGCGGGACCATGGCGTCCAGAATGGAGTTGAGCAGCCGCTGGCCCTCGGGCGTGTCGGGGCACAGCCCGCCCCATACCAGCGTGGTGCGCTCGGCCACCGGGCGGAAGTACATCTTCCCGCGCATCTGCACCGGCTCGTAGCTCTCGCGCTGGCTGGACAGGTAGCGCTCCTCCGGCACGCCGAAGACGGCGTAGTAGCTGAGGTCCGGAGACACCGCGTCCTTCATCCGGTGCAGCCCGCTGGGGATGACGCACGCCACCTCGGCCGTGTGCCAGGGGCCCTCCTTGCCTGGAATGGCCTCTTCCAGGCGGAAGCACATGCGCGAGGGCGGGCAGCCCAGGCACCCCGCGGTGAGGAAGTTGTAGTCCAGGCTCGGCACCTCGATGAGTTCCTCCAGGTGGGGCTGGCCGTCGCGGCGGAAGCCCCAGGGGCTGCCGTCCTGCTTGTACGAGCGCACCCCGTAGGCGCCGTAGAAGACGTTGTACCAGGGGCTCTTCGGATCAAAGTAGCTGGAGCACCCGGCCCCGTCCTCGAAGTCGCCGATGGTGAAGACCACCACCAGGTCGAACAGCCGCCGCAGCTCTCCCGCCGTGAAGGGCTCGTGTGCCGTCGCGCCAATGGACCCCGGCAGCACAGGCACCCGGGCCGGGATGCGGTTCTCCTCGAGCCAGTTCCGCTTCCCCGGCAAGGGCGTGGCACGCATGGCTAGCGCTGCCAGCTCTCGTTGAAGACCCATAAGGTTTCTCCCCCCTCTTTAAAATTACATTAGGAAGTATACTGAGTTCCATGAAGGAGAAGCTGGTCTTCGACCAGACTCTCGAAGGACTGTTCATTCGAGGGCTCTCGGGTCAGGTGACACCTGCGCTGAAGAACCAGCTCCGCAGCGTGGGGGTGGACCTGGATCGCAGGCTGCTGCCCGCGTACCCGTTCCCCATCTGGTGCTCGTGCGTGCGCCTGGCAGCGCGAGAGCTGTACGGCAACACGCCGCCGGAGACCGCTTACCACCAGCTGGGCGAGCGGATGGTGGATGGGTACCGGTCGACGATGTGGGGGCGGGCGCTCTTCAGCCTGCTGCGGATGCTGGGGCCACAGCGCGTCGTGGCCCGGACGCAGCAGAGCTTCCGTTCAGGCAACAACTACACAGAGGTCCGCATCCAGGAGCTGGGGCCGAGGCAGCTGGAGTTATGGGTGAACGAAGAGGGCCTCACGCGCCACTTGATGCAGGGCGCCATGCTGGCGGGCCTGCGGGGCAGCGGAGCGCGCGAGCCCCGGGTGGAGCTGAAGTACTTCACCGAGCAGGACGTTACCTTCCACGTCACGTGGGAAGAGGATCCGGCGTGAGCCGCCCCTGGGCACCAGGCAACACCCCCGGTGCCCGTTCGTGAAGCAGGCGACCTGGCATTGAAGTCTTCGGGGACTGATTGGACGGCTCAGTGATAAGCACGGCTTTCCTGTTCTCCAGAGCCCAGGCCTCTTGCCATGCCCAGCATCCTCAACTTGCGGAATGGTATCGCCCTCTCCCCGTTCCGGCGGGACAAGCTGCTCGCGCAGTGCCGTGAGCTCGTGCCCGAGGTGGCCTACGTCCACGGCGAGTTGATGCACTTCATCGACGTGGAGAGTCCGCTGACCGAGGAGCAGCTCCATGTGCTCTACCGGCTGGTGGAGTACAGCCCGCGCTACCCGACCGGAGGCTGGGAGGGTAGCCGGCTGGTGGTGATGCCCCGGCCGGGCACGGTGTCGCCCTGGTCCTCGAAGGCCACGGAGATCGCTCGCAACTGCGGCCTCAAGAAGGTCAAGCGGATGGAGCGGGGCATCGTCTTCTTCATCTCGGATGCGGACGGGCTGCCCCTGTCCGCCGAGCAGCTGGAGCGGGTGAAGCCGCTGCTGCACGACCGGATGACGCAGGTGGTGGTGGGGCACATCGACCATGCGCAGGTGCTGTTCGCCGAACATGCGCCCCGGCCGTTCACCTCGGTGGACGTGCTGAAGGGCGGGCGCGAGGCGCTGGTGAAGGCCAACGCGGCGTTGGGGCTGGCGCTGGCGGAGGATGAAATCGATTACCTGTGCTCGCGCTTCGTGGAGTTGGGCCGTAACCCCACGGACACCGAGCTGATGATGTTCGCGCAGGCCAACAGCGAGCACTGCCGGCACAAGATCTTCAACGCGAGCTGGACAGTGGACGGCGTGAAGAAGGAGCGCTCGCTGTTCCAGGCCATCAAGAACACCTACGCGGTGAACAGCGCGGGCGTGCTGTCGGCGTACAAGGACAACGCGTCGGTCATCGAGGGCTTCGAGGCCAACCGCTTCTTCCCGGACCCGGAGAGTGGCGAGTGGCGCTTCACGCGCGAGCCCACGCACATCTTGATGAAGGTGGAGACGCACAACCACCCGACGGCCATTTCTCCGTACCCGGGCGCGGCCACGGGCGCGGGTGGAGAGATTCGCGACGAGGGCGCCACCGGACGGGGCGCCAAGCCCAAGGCGGGGCTGACGGGCTTCAGCGTCTCGCACCTGCGCATCCCGGGTTTCGAGCGCCCATGGGAGCACGCGTACGGCAAGCCCGGGCGGATTGCCTCGGCGCTGGACATCATGCTCGAGGGCCCGATTGGCGGGGCGGCGTACAACAACGAGTTTGGCCGGCCCAACCTGTGCGGCTACTTCCGCAGCTTCGAGCTGCAGGTGCCCACGCCCGAGGGCGTGGAGGTGCGCGGCTACCACAAGCCCATCATGCTGGCGGGCGGCCTGGGCAACATCCGCGCCGCGCACGTGAAGAAGGGCCAGCTCGAGGCCGGGGACAAGATCGTCGTGCTGGGCGGGCCGGCGATGCTGATTGGCCTGGGTGGCGGCGCGGCGTCCTCGATGGCGCAGGGCGCGAGCGCGGCGGACCTGGACTTCGCCTCGGTGCAGCGGGACAACGCGGAGATGCAGCGGCGGTGCCAGGAAGTCATCGACCGCTGCTGGGCGATGGGCGAGGCCAACCCCATCCGCTCCATTCACGACGTGGGCGCGGGCGGCCTGTCCAACGCGGTGCCGGAGCTGGTGCACGACAACGCGCTGGGTGGGCGCTTCGAGCTGCGCGCGGTGCCCAGCACCGAGCCGGGCATGGCGCCGGTGGAGATCTGGTGCAACGAGGCGCAGGAGCGCTACGTGCTGGCCATTGCTCCGGCGAACCTGGAGCGCTTCCAGGCGCTGTGTGAGCGGGAACGCGCGCCCTTCGCGGTGCTGGGCGAGGCCACCGCCGAGCAGGTGCTGAAGGTCGCGGACCGGCACTTCGACAACGCGCCCATCGATCTGCCGATGGACGTGCTGTTCGGCAAGCCGCCGCGCATGCACCGGGACGTGAAGTCACGGAAGCTGAGCTACGCGGCGCTGAACCTGAACGGCGCGGAGCTGGGAGACATGGTGGCGCGGGTGCTGGAGCACCCCACGGTGGCGGACAAGTCCTTCCTCATCACCATCGGGGACCGGACGGTGTCGGGCCACACGGCGAGAGATCAGATGGTGGGGCCG
>DASVVJ010001079.1:0-13619 GCA_036389955.1 Myxococcaceae bacterium | reverse complement strand
CAGTCTGCCCCTGAATCACCCGCTGGCCCGTCAAGCACTCGAGGAAAACAAGCCCCCAGGAGTAGAGATCCGAGCGCGGCATCGGAGCCAACCCCCGGAGCTGCTCAGGTGCGGCGTAAGACGGAGTGCCAATAGATTCGTTGGTGTGGGTAAGGCGGGCCCCATCGTCGTGCTGGCCCTCATGGGTGATCGCCCCGATGCCAAAGTCGAGCACGAGCGCATTGCGCCGCGCGCCAGTGGGGATGATCATGATATTCGCTGGCTTGAAGTCGCGATGGACCACGCCCGCTGCGTGCGCGCACGCCAACGCATCGAGGGCCTGCACCATCAGATGCCGCACCTCGCTCGGCTCCAGCCGCCCCTCCTCCGCGAGCAGCTCGGCGAGGCTCTTGCCGGGCACGAACTCGAAGATGGAGTAGACGATGCCTCCGTCCGCTTGTCCCGAGTCCATCAGCCGGACGATGTTCGGGTGATGCATCTGCGCGCAGATCTGCATCTCCCGCTGGAAGCGGACGATCCGTTTCTCGCTCGACTCCTGAGGCTTGCCCTCCGGAAGACGAAGCACCTTGATGGCTACGGATTGCCCCGTCGCGATCTGAAGCGCCTTGTAGACGGTGCCGAAGCCGCCCTGCCCTAGCTCCTCTTGGAACTCATACCGCCCCTTGAAGGCTGTACTGAGTGCTTGCACCAGATCCGGCATTATTCACCTTCCAGTCCTGAATCAGGTCGGCTGATGGATCTTGTTGTACAGGCTTTCCTTGAGAAAGGGCAGTCTCCATCGTGTGGAGGAGGCTCTACAATGTGGAAGTTCCCGCCCAGCCCAAAGCTCGATCCCCTCTCTTCGAGAACGATTCCAGCGGAGGAGACAGAGCGCCGGGTCCTCTCCATCCGCACCCGCGTGCCCATCACACGTCTCTCTGACCTGACCCCGCTCGACTCCATCCGCCTGCCTGTCTTCACGGCCGTCACCCCGCTGGCCCTTGATCTGACGACTCACCAGGGAAAAGGCCGCGATGCGCTGAGTGCCCGGGTGAGCGCGATGATGGAAGCGGTGGAGCGGGTTTCAGCCGAGAGTGCTCCTCCTGGCTCGACGCGGCGCGCCCGTTTCAGCGACCTGGCGAGCGCGGAAGTTCCGCGGCCCATCAATCCCATGGCGCTGCAGCTCCCCGCCGACAGCGGCTACACGCCCGACGGTGTGTTCACCTGGATCGACAGTCATGAGCTGCTCACCAGCACGCGCGTGCTCATGGCGGCGGACCTCGTGCTGAACCCCCCAGCCGAAGGCATCCTGAAGGAAGTCGACACCAACGGCCTTGCCTCCGGGAACACGGTGCTGGAGGCGGTGGTCCATGGGCTGTGCGAAGTGATCGAGCGCGACGTCCAGAGCCAGCTCGACTTCACCGCCGCCTTTGGCGGCGCCGAGACATCTTTGCCGCCCATCGTGAAGGTCGAACCGGCAAGTCTGCCTGCCTCGGCACGTATGCTGTGGCAGCGGCTCGCGGACGCGGGGCTCGAAGTGCTCGTCCAGGATGTAACCCATGACCTCGGGGTTGCCACCTTCCGGACACAACTCATCGATTATGACTACCCAACGCCCACCGGCCCGGTGCCGATGACGTTCGGTGGCTGGGGAACCGCGCTCCACGCGGAGCTCGCGCTTCTGCGCTCCCTCACGGAGGCCATCCAGTCACGGCTCAGCTTCATCCAGGGAGCACGGGACTCCTTCAATCTCCGCCTGAGGGGGACACACGCCGGGAGTAAGGCCCACCGGTGCCATGAGCTGGCCCCCCCGTGGACAGCTCCCTTCTCGCGCACACCGTCATTCGAGTTCTCGGATCTGCGCGAAGAACTCGGGTTTCTGCTCGAGCGGCTGCGCGTGCTGGGGTTCGAGCAGGTGATCGTGACGGACCTGACCCGCCCGGATCTCGCAATCCCCGTCGTACGAGTGCGTGTCCCAGGGCTGTCATGCTTCACCGTGAACCAGCGGCGCGTTGACTGGCGGTGCTTGCGCCATCTGCTATAGCCCCAGGCCTTTACCCTGGATGTCATGCCTGACCGTACTTCGAGCCCCACCGCTCCCATCATCTATCTTGGGCCAAGCCTGCCGCGCAGCGAGGCGGAGCTGGAATTGCCTGGCGGCGGCTTTCGTCCTCCCGTGCGGGATGGAGACCTTTATCGTGCCCGCGCGCGGGGCGGCTCGCTCTTCGTCATCATCGATGGGGTCTTCTTCCAGGAGAAGGCGATATCACCGCGCGAGATCATCGATGTGCTCCAGGACGGCGCGTGCGTGGTCGGCGCCGCTAGCATGGGAGCCTTACGGGCGGCGGAGTGCTGGCCTGCGGGAATGCGCGGGGTTGGAAGCATTTACCGGCTCTTCCGCCGTTGGAAGCTGACCTCTGATGACGAGGTCGCGGTAACCTTCGATCCGGATGGTGAGCGCCCGCCATCGCTCGCCCTGGTGAACACCCGCTATGCCGTGTCCCTGGCACTGAAGAAGGGGCTCCTCGATGAGTCGGAGGCCCGCTCCATCGTACGAGCGGCGGAAGAGACCTTTTATGCAGAGCGAACGTGGAGGGGGATCCTCGCCCGTGCTGGGGTCGAGAGTCGAATGGGGCTCGAGCAGCTGCTTGCGGGTTGGGACCTCAAGCGCGAGGACGCGCGGCGTGTGCTGCGACGTGTGGCGCGCGGTCAAATAGCCCAGCCGACGGGGATACACTGCCCGCGGTCCGGAGGCGGGGGGGGCTCTCCTTCGGGGCGTACGCGCGAGCGAGCTCACGACGCACTGGCCGGGTTGGATCCAGCTCAGGCGCGGCGGGCCCTCGGCCATTGGCACCTGGTCAGTGGGCGCTATGGCCCCCATGCGCTGGAGATCGCGGTGTCCCTGCCTGAGCTGCGGCTCACAGAGCGGCTCACAGAGAAGCACGCGGTGGCACGACTCCTCGCGGATCCGCGCTTCCGCCGAGAGCCAGATGTGCCCATCAGGTCCGAGCCGCCGGAGCCGGAGAATCAGGCCCGGACCTCCCTGCTCGCACTGCAACTCGTACTGGTTGAACTGCGAGCGGTCTTCATGATGGACGAAGCGCTCTTCGCCGACAGGCTCTGGCAGCACCTGAGCCTCGTCGGCGCACTCGATGCGGAGTTCTTCCGCTGGCGGGCCATCCACGAGGCGGCCGCTCAGGCGCGCACGTTGGGGCTCACGGCACGGCCTCTTGACCGGCACCTCGCCCAGGAGGAGATAGCCCACGCGCACGGATTCGAGGCCTGGGTGCACCTGGAGCAGGCTGAGCGGTCGCGGCCATGGTGGAACCCAATCGTCGCCTACGCCGAGACTCGCGCGCTCGCCCGGAGGATGCGCGAGGCGTTGTCACCACGAACACACCTCCCTTCTGGATGAAGACACCGTGCGTCGGGTCTGGCGCTATGGCCCCAACTTCTTCGAACTCAGGCGCATGGCCCAGTAGTCAGTCAGCGGCGTCATGGGCTTGGCCAGGCGCCGCTCGTTCAGCAGGGCACGGCCGACCGGACGGCCAGTGACTGACTGCGAGGCCGCGGCCAGCAAGGTCTGGTCGATCAAATCCCGTTGCGCGTGGCTGCCGCCGAAATGGTGGGCAACGGTGCGCAGCGGGTAGAGCAGCCGGCACGCTTCAGCGGCATCACCGCTCGCGTACGCCATCAACCCCTGCATCAGGGGCAGGCCGACCTCGCGCATCATCGCGTGGTTGTCGGTTTGGGCACGCTGGGTGCTGGCCGCCAGCAGCGCCTGGGCGCGCGCCAACTCGCCACTGCCCAGCAAGGCCAGCAGCGCGTGCACATCGTTGAAGGCGTAGTGGCCAGCGTGCGCGAGGGGGTCGGCCCAATCCCCTGCCAGCGCTTGCCAACGCGCGCCCACCTCGACGCCGAGCAGCTGAAGGCGCCACAGCAGTGCCGCGCCATCCAGCCATTGCAGGTTGGTGCTGGACGCACTGCCAGCGATATGGGCGTCGAACAGTGCCAGCGCGGCGGCCGTGTCCAGGGTCTCGAGCCGGAACAGCGCCAGGTGCCACCACAGGTGCACGGCCAGGCCGTTGGTGGACCAGTCGGGCTGACGCTCCTGCAGCCAGGCCACGCCTTCGGTATGCCGGCCTTGCATCTCCATCACATGCGCCACCGCGTGGATGGCCCAGGGGCCGCGCGGGTCACGAGCCAGGGCTTCGCGGCCAACGGCTTCGGCCTGAGGGTACAGGTTGCACTCCTCGAGACCAAACGCGTACATGCCCAGCACATAGGGCTGCAGAGGGTCGTCGGCGGGCCACTCGGGCAGCACGCGCGCGACGCGGGCGCGCAGGTTGCGCGCGTCGCCACGGTAGAAGTCGAACAGGTGCGCGGCGGTCAGCGCCAGCAGGTCGCGAGGGTGCGCCAGCAGCAGCGCATCCCACAGCGTGACGGCCTCGTGCCAGCGGCCGTCCAGTGCGGCCTGCGCGGCACGGAAGTGGCCTTGCTCATGAGGCAGGGCCTTGGCCATCAGGGGCTCGGCCTCGGTCAGCAACTGGCGCGCTTGCGGCACCAGGCCTGGCTCGGTGAGGGTGAGCAGGAACACCGCCTTGAGGATCCGCGCCAGACCCCAGCGAGGGTCGGCGGAGATGGTGGCATCGAAGGCAGCCATCGGGTCGCCGTAGAACGACACCAGGTGCCACAGCGCACGCTCATGATGCTCGCGGGCGTGGGTGGACGACGTTCCGAGCGGCACTTCTCCAAGCTCATTCATGGCATTGGCTCAGCGGTGGAAGTCCAGCCGCACCCACTCGCCCTGAGCCGCGCCCGCCTCGGGAATGAGCCCCTGGGCGCGGTAGGCGGCCTCCACCTCGGCCTTCTGCGGCGCGAGCACCCCGGCGAGCACCAGCCGGTCCTTCACCTTGGGGGCAATCAGCGGCGCCAGGGCGATGAGCGTGTTGGCCAGGATGTTGGCCACCACCAGGTCGAACATGCCCTGCACCTGTGTCAGCTCCTTGCCGGACAGCTCCACGTCCGGCGTGCCGTTGACGGCGGCGTTCTCGTGGGCCAGTTCCACGGACATCGGGTCATTGTCGGTACCCACCACGCGGCTGGCGCCCAGCTTCTTCGCGGCGATGGCGAGCACCCCCGTCCCTGTACCTACGTCCAACACGCTGGCCCCCGGATGAGCGCCCATGTACGTGTCGATGGCAGCCAGACACAGCGAGGTGGTCGGGTGGTCGCCGGTGCCAAAGGCCATCTTCGGCTCGATGACGAGGCGCACCTTGTCCTGGGGTGCGGCGTCCACCTCCCAGGGGGGCCCCACCCACAGCCGTCCCACCTGCACCGACTTGATCAGGGCCTTCCAGGCGTTGCTCCAGTCCTCCTGGGGCTTTTCCTCCAGGAGCAGGCGGGCGCCGGGGAAGTCCTCGGCGACCTGGTCGCGGGCGGACTCGGCGGTGTCAGCCTCCTCGAAATAGGCGATGATGATGGCCTCGCCTGGGTTGGGGCCGCGCACGCCAGGCATGGGAGGGGCCTCCCGGTCACGCACCTCGAGTCCGGTGGCGCCGGACTCGTGGAGGATGTCCTGTACAGCCTCGGACTGTTGCTCGGGTAACTCCACGGTGAGAGACAGATAGGTCTGGGACATGCGGGCCCTTTAACCCTGGGATGCGTATGGTGGAAGCGCCATGAGACTTCTCGTTCTTGGAACCCTGGCCGGTGTGTTGGCTTGCTCCGGTCCCCCCGCGCCGGATGCGGCGCTTTGTCAGGATGTCGTCAGCCGGATGTGCCTGGCGCGGACGTGTGCGGGAGTGAGCGAGGCGCTGGTCCTGGGCAACAATGACTGCCAGACGCTGCTGCTGCAGCGCACCGGGTGCGGCGACGAGGCGTTCGCCTTCTCGGAGCCTTCGCGGGAGCGGTTCCTTTCCTGCCGTGAGCCGCTGGTGAAGCGCAGCACGGATCCGGGCAAGGCGCCCACGTGCGAGGAGGTGACGACGGTGGTGGAGGATTGTCCGGACGTGGTCGACTTCCTGGGAGGGCGCTGAGCATGAACATCAAGCCCTGGGTGGCCGCGGGAGCGGCGCTGGTGGTGGGCTGCGCACCGATGCAGGCCGAGCGCCGGGTGGAGAAAGGCCCGGTGCTACGCACGTACGCGAAGGAGGAGGTGCTGGGGCAGCGGCGGCTGGCGGCGGACGTGGAGGCGCGCTGGCCGAAGCTGACGATGCGCTTCATCAGCTCGGATGTGTGCCGCACGGAGCAGCGCGAGGAGTACGTGGAGAACGTCATCACCGAGACGTATGAGCCCTCGGCGGCGCCGGCGACGAGCGCGGGAGCGGCGAACACGGCGGTGGGGCTGGGGCTGCTCTTGGCGCGGCCGCTGTTCTCGAACGAGCCGGACCGGGACGCGATCGATCGGGAGGGCCGGTATGGGGCCTCGAGCCGGAAGGTGGCGACGGGATGGGGCATCGCGCTGGTGTCGCTGGGCGTGCCGTCGCTGGTGACGGGCATCGTGCAAATGATGCGCTCGGGTGAGGAGACGGAGACGCGTAAGGCGGAGTCGGTGGTGAGCCTGCGGGAGGAGGCCTGTCACCCCAAGCCGGCCACGGGTACGCTGGAGTTCGCCGGAGGGGCGGGAGCGCCGCCGACGCCGCGGACCATCACCGATGGGACGCTGGAGCTGACGGAGGAAGAGCTCCGGACGATGAGCTTCGCGGGGGTGCTGATCGACGGCGAGCCCGCGGCGATGAGCGACGAGGATCAGGAGCTGGTGTCGAACTTCCGCCTGTGCAGCCGGGTGCTGGCCGAGCCGATGGACGCGGCGTCGCTGGCGAAGGAGGACGTGGGGCACCTGCAGGTGCTGCGCAAGCGGGTGGTGGGGTGCAAGGAGATCCCCGGGGCGCCAGTGGAGGATCGGCTCAGGCTGCTGGACGCGGCGCTGGCGGCGCACGGCAGCAGCGCGGTGCCGCCGGACGAGCCGGAGATCAACTCGTTCGAGGACGCGGTGGCGGCGCACAAGCCGGGGCTGACGCTGTCGGCGGACAGCGAGGAGCTGAGCAAGCTGGAGAACGCGGAGACGCTGCGCGGACAGGCAGTGGTGCTGCGAGGGATTCTGGAGCGGCTCGAGGAGCAGAACATCGCGGTGGTGCGGGTAGGAGACGTGCGGGTGCTGGTGTTCCTGGACGAGGAGCGCAAGTGGGCGTCGGACTTCCCGAAGGGCTCCCGGGTGGAGCTGGTGGGAGTGGTGATGGGGCAGCAGCAGCTGGGAGACCTGGAGGCGCCGCTGGTGAGGGCGCTCTGGATGCGCCCAGCCCTCTGACGCACCTCACCGGGCCGCGAGCTTCATCGGCATTCCATGCTTGGGGCGCAGGGTGATGGAGGGCAGCAACTCCACTGCCCCCTCGGAGATGCGCGTCACCCGGAAGCGCTGAGCCAGAATGGCGAGCGCGAGCCGGGCCTCCATCATCGCGAAGCTCAACCCGATGCACAGCCGGGGCCCGCCGCCGAAGGGAAAGAAAGCAAAGCGAGGCAGACGGCGCTCCAGCCCGTCCAGCCACCGCTGAGGCCGGAAAGCCAACGGCTCGTCATAGAAGCGAGGATCCCGGTGCACGGTCCACTGGTTGAGCCACACGGCGGCACCCGCGGGAATCTGCCACCCGGCCACCTCATCAGCCTCCACGGCCTCGCGGCTGAGGGACCAGGCGGGAGGAAACAGCCGCAGGGACTCTTTCACCACGGCCTCGGTGAAGGGCAGGGCGGGCAGGTCCTCCACGGTGGGCTCCCGGCCGCCCAGGACTGAGTCCAGCTCCTGGTGCAGCACGGCCTCGGCCTCGGGGTTGCGGGAGAGCAGGTCCCAGCAGAAGCTCAGGGTGATGGCGGTGGTCTCATGGCCGGCGAGCATCAGCGTGATTGCCTCATCACGGACCTGCTGATCGCTCATCCGGCTGCCATCCTCGTCCTGAGTCTGGAGGAGCATGGAGAGCAGATCCCCGGTGTCGCTCCCCGCCGCGCGCCGGCGCCGGACGATCTCATCCACCGTGCCGTACAGCCGCTTCACCGCGGCCCGGTAGCCCAGGTTTTCCGGGGTGGGCACCCAGCCCGGTACCACCAGCGACTGCATTTTGGAGAAGTGGTCCATCACCCGGGTGAGCGCGGGGGCCACCGTGGCCGCGGAGCCCTCCTCGAGCTCCAGGCCGAAGAGGCACCGCACGACGATGGCCAGGGTGAGGGTCATCATGTCCTCGGCGATGTCGCGGCGCTCGCCATCGCGCCACCGGGCCCGCAGCCGCAGGGACTGCTCGGCCATGAGCTGTCCGTAGGCGGCCACCCGCTGGCGATGAAAGGCCGGCTGCATGAGCCGCCGCTGCCGCAGCCAGAAGTCACCCTCGCTGACGAGCAGGCCTCGGCCGAGGAACTCCCCCAGCAGCACGCGCTGGAGCTTGTCCTTGATGTAGTTGCGCTGCTTCGTCACCAGCACGTGCTCGATGTGCTCAGGCAGGTTGAGCACATAGGTGGGCTGGCCGAGGAAGGTCAGATAGGCCACGTCGCCATATCCGCCCCAGGCGCAGTGCTCGAGGAAGCCGAGCGGGTCCTTCGCATAGGTGATGACGCTGCCCAGCAGGGGCGGCAGTCGGGGGCCTGGGGGTCGCTTCACGGATTCGCAGTCTGAGACCAGCCTCCATGCACATCAAGCGGAGCGTACGCGTGACCCGGACTGCTCCGGGCCCGCCGGAGCGAGGAATCCCGTCACGTGCCCGGCCATCCAGTCGCGGAACGCATCGGTCATCGGCGGGATGTGCCGGCACTCCGGGATGAGCTCCACGCGCGCATGGGGAATGAGCTCCTTGGCCCGGGCCAGGAGCCTGGGGCCAGGGAAGCTGAGATCCTTCTCGGCGCCGACCACGAGCGTGGGCACCTGGAAGCCGCGGAGCTGCTCGGCGGTCACCAGTGGAGGTGGGCGCAGATCGGGCACGAAGATGCGGGCCGCGTCACCCAGATAGGCGGCCCACGCATCATCCGGGGTCGTGACGAGTGCCTGGAGGAAGCGGCGCAGGCGGGCCTCGGAGGGGAAGCTGCGATAGAGCATCAAGGGAATGGCCAGCTGCGTGAGGCCGGCCCACACCGGGCCGGACACGACACCCGCGGGGACCAGCAGCACCAGGCGCCGGACGCGAGCGGGCGCAACCCTCGCCGTCTGGAGCGCCACGAAGCCGCCCCAGCTGATGCCGTACACATCGACGCTCGCCAGGCCCAGGCAGTCGAGCACCTGGAGCACCCAGCGCGCATACGCATCAGTCTTCACCGGCAGGCGGACCTCGGGACCCCGCACGGACTGGCCGGGCAGGTCCGGCAGGAGCACATGGAAGCGCTCAGCCAGAGGCCCCAGCTCCGTCGCGGCATGGGCGGAGCTGGCCAGCGCGCCGTGAAGACACAGCAGAGGAGGCAGCGCCGGGTCTCCCACACAGAGCACGTGGCTCGGCCCGTGAGCGGTGGGGACCTCCCGGTGCGAGACGGGGGCTCGCACGCGAGAAAGGAAGCGCTCGTACCAGCTCTCGAGCGTGCGGCGTCCAGCGGTGTCGCGAAAGATGCGTGAACTCATGGCTTCTTCCTCGTGGTGGAGTGCGGGCTTCGCGCTCGCGGGGCCGGTGGAGGCCGCAGCCCGTCGAGGTGCTGACGCACGAGGCGTTGCACCAGTCCGACCGGATCCGGAAGTCCACCCTGCACCCAGGCGATCAGCGCGAAGTAATAGAAGGAGAAGTAAGCGGCTCCGAGCAGGGCGGTGTTGGCGCCGCTGGCGAGCTCGCCGAGCTGAGCCGCCTCGTCCGCGAACTCGGCGATGCGCTGGTGGACCCGGGTGACCTGGCCCGCGAACCGCTCGGCCCACGGCGGCGAGGCCATGAGTGACTCCTTGAGCAGCGTGCGGGAGAGCGCGGGGCGGGCCTCATAGAAGCCGAACATGCGGCGGGTGAGGTAGGCGAGACGGTCCTCCAACGTTCCCTTGGGCACGGTGCGCAGCGCCTCGGCGATCTCGTGCTCGAGATCCTCGAAGAGCGCGGCGTGCAGCAGGTCTTCCTTGTCACGGAAGTGAAGGAGCACCGTGCCCGCAGCGACCTGGGCCTCGCGGGCCACCTCGCGGATGTTCGTTCCGGCGAAGCCCTTCGTCTCGAAGTGCCGCTTGGCGACCTCGAGGATGAGCCGGCGGGTCTCGGTCTTCTGTTCGGCGCGGCTCATGCCCACGGTGCTCCAGCGATTCACTGAATACGTTCACTGAACACGTTCATTAACATCGGCCCTGGCTTTCGGCAAGGGCGCCCCCTTGCGCACATTTTTCGGGCCCCCGAAATCCAGTGCGCAACATGTGCGCCGGTAACCGGCCTCCCCCTGCGGCCGGCCTGGCCCAGGATTCGCAGTGCGTCATGTGGCCTGCGCTCGTGCGGAGGCACCTGGAGGTGACGACGTGAACGTGGCCGCCGCTGTCCTTCTTCTGCTGCACGGCTTCGCGCACCTCGTGGGCTTCGTTGGGGCGTGGCGCCTGTCCGCGACGGTGCCCTACAAGACGACGGTCCTGAACGGCCGCTTCGAGCTCGGCGACCATGGCGCGCGGGTATGGGGCATCCTCTGGCTCTTGACGGCCCTGGCCTTCGCGGTGGCGGCCGTCGGTGCCTTCACGCGTGCCTCCTGGTGGATGCCACTGGCCCTGGCCATTGCCCTCTTTTCGAGCGTGCTGTGCATAGGGGCCTGGCCCGAGGCGAAGATCGGCCTCCTGGTCAATGTGGCGCTGCTTGCGCTGCTGTCGCTGGGCATCGCATCCCGCGACAGAAACCTGGAGCGGCTCTATCAAGCGGAAGTGAGCGCGGAGCTGTCGAAGCATCCAGCCACCTCACCCGGCGTGGTGACGGAAGAGGACATCGCCAGGCTGCCACCACCGGTCCAGCGGTACTTCCGAGTGGGTGGCTTCGTCGGAAAACCCCACACCCTGAACGTGCGGATCAACTGGAGCGAGATGCAGCTGAAGCGCTCCCATGACGCCGGATGGATGACGCTCTCCTGCCAGCAGTTCAACTCGGTCCCCGAGCCGATGCGGCTCGCGTTCATGCGGGGCCGGATTGCCGGGGTGATTCCTTTCGAGGGAAAGGACAAGTATCAGGATGGGCACGGCAACATGCTCATCAAACTGATGAAGGTCATCACGGTGGGAGACTCCAGGGGCGCGCACATGGACGAGTCCGCGCTGGTGACGGTGCTCGCGGAAGCACTCATGGCGCCCTCCTACGCGCTGCAGGGGTACATACGCTGGCAGCCCATCGATGAGCGGAGCGCGAGCGCCAGTCTCACCTACAACGGCATCACGGTGAGTGGCATCTTCCACTTCAACGAAGCGGATGAGCTCATCCGGTTCGACACGAACGACCGGTGGCAGGATGGCACTCCACCGAAGAAGCTTCCCTGGTCAGCCAACATCGAGGGCTATCGCGTGGCGGGGGGAATCCGGCATGCGACGCGCATCAGCGCGACCTGGCACGAGCCGGGTGGCGACTTCACCTACGTGAAGGGCACGATCGATTCGCTCGAGTTCAACGTGAAGTAGCCGTGCAGCGCGGCCGTAGATGGATCGCGCGGCACAACCCGGGCGATCCGGACCAGACGCACACGTTCACGAAGAGGTGCGGAGGAAAGGTGAGATGTCTCAGAGGCAGCTCATCTCGTTAGCGGCTGTTTCACAGTCGCGCACTGCATTGGGACATGGGCGGCTCGGGTATATCTTGCTGCCGCCATGGATCCTCTGCCCCCGGGACCGGCGGGCAGGCTCCTGTCGAGCCTCCGCTACCTCGACGACCCTTACCGATACTCGGCCCACTGCGCCCGGCGCTACGGCGACCTCTTCACGGTGCCGCTGCTGACGGGGCCCGTCGTGGTCACCGGCTTGCCAGAGGGCGCACGGGAGGTGTTCCGTGCATCGCAGGAGCACTTCGGCATCTGGGCCGAGGCGCAGTTGATCCCGGTGTTTGGCAGGGACTCCATCTTCGTCGCCACCGGTGAGTCCCACAGCCGCCACCGCAAGGCGGTCGTGCCGGCGCTGCAGAAGGTGGGCGACATGCCGGAGATCATCCGCCGCCGGGTCGAGGCGCTGCGTGCCGGGGAGGAACTCGACGCCGCCCGCTTCGCGCTGGGAATCTCCCTCAAAGTCATCACCCGGACCCTGCTCGGCGCGGAAGAGGATGAGGAGCTGGAGGCTCTGGCCGCCCGGTATGTGCAGGTCTCTGGCAGCGATCCGGTGCTCCTGGCGCTGGTCTTCCCAACCCTTCAACGCTGGCCCTATCTGCCCTGGGCCCGGTTCGAGCGTCTGCGGCGCCAGTTCTTCGGCCGCCTGGAAGAGAAGATCCGGCGGGCCCGGGAGGTGCCTCCGGAAGAGGGGAGTGCCTTTGCCTCGATGTTGCGGTCGCTGGACGGTGAGGCGCTGCGTGATGACCTCGTCACCCTGCTGATCGCCGGGCACGAATCCACGGCGCACGCCCTGGCCTGGGCGCTGTACTGCCTCCACCGGCACCCAGAGAGCTTGAAGGCGCTGCGCACGGAGCTGGACCGGTTGCCGCCGGACGCCGGGGCCGAGGAGATCATCGCGCTGCGGTACCTGGACGCGGTCTGCGAGGAGACGCTGCGGCTGCACCCGGTCGTCGTCCAGGTCACCCGGGTGCTGCGCAAGCCGCTCCCCCTGGGCGGCTATACGCTGCCGGAGGGCGTGTCGGTCTCTCCCTGCGCGCACCTCATTCACCGGCGGGAGGATCTCTTCCCGGAGCCGGAGGTCTTCCGGCCCGAGCGCTTCCTCGAGCGCCGATTCAGCCCCTTCGAGCACCTGCCCTTCGGCGGAGGCGGGAACCGGTGCCCGGGGGCCAGCTTCGCCAAGGCCGAGATGAAGCTCGTGCTGTTCCACCTGCTGCGGCGCTGGGAGCTGGCGCCGGCCTACCGGGGAGAGATTCCTGCCCGGGTCCGGGGCCTGGTCATGGTCCCTGCGAAGCGCATCTCCATGCGGATCCTCGAGCCGAGACCCCGCATCTAATGGTCGGCATCGATCGGCTCGCGCGTGCTCGCCTCCGCGGCCCTGCGAACCTCGCGAGAGCGCCGGCCCGGGGGCTCAATCCCGCCGGCGTGAGCCGGTTCCGCGAGCGTTGTAGACCACCGCGCCGGAGCGGCCGTACTCGGCGAAGACGGCGATCGCGTCATCCCGCAGCACTCCCGAGGTGACGCGGATCCCTCGCCCCTCCAGCTCGGCTTTCCAGTCGGTGGGCATGGGCCCTTCGTCAAAACCCGTGAGTTGCTCGCACTCGGGACCGTCACCCGCGAGGAGCAGGTGCTTGACGCCCGACCAGACGAGCGCGCCGTAGCACATGGTGCACGGACGCCAGTTGACGACGAGTTCCAGCGAGCGTCCGCCCGCCGAGCCCAGATCCCAGCTCCCGAGCCGCGCCTGGGCCAGGGAGAGGGCCATGACCTCCGCATGAACGGAGGAGAGGCCCGAGCTCAGCACCACGTTGACGCCGACGGAGATCAGCTCACCCGTGGAGGGCTCCACGACGAGCGCGGCGAACGGGCCACCGTTGCCTTCCTTGTAGTTGCGCGCCGCCAGCTTGTTGGTGAGGCGGACCCGCGCT
>DASVVJ010001078.1:0-1936 GCA_036389955.1 Myxococcaceae bacterium | reverse complement strand
GGGCCCGCCGCGTTCACGAAGGGCACCGCTAGGCCGACGATGCCCAGGGCGATGGTGGCGTTGAGCACGTGCCGGCCCGGCAACAGCAGCGGCTTGCCCGAGATGCTGCCGCGCAGCTTCGCCCAGGCGATGATCGAGCCGGTGAAGGTGAGCGCGCCCACGGCCACGCCCACCCAGATCTCCACCATGGCGACGACGTGGGCCGCGCCCGCGCCCGCCATCGCCGCGTGCTCCGCGGCGTGCGCGCCCGAGCGGGGCTCGAGGTACGAGGAGATGCCCACCAGCACGGCGGCCAGGCCCACGAAGCTGTGGAGGATGGCGACCAGCTCCGGCATGCCCGTCATCTCGACGCGGCGGGCGAGCACCGCGCCGATGGTGCCACCCACCAGCACCGAGCCGATCAGCAGGCCCATGCCCGCGCCGATGGTGCCCGTGCCGTTGAGGAACCAGGTGGTGCCGGCCACGGCCACGGCCAGCGCCATGCCCAGCATGCCGTAGAGGTTGCCGCGCGCCGCGGTCTCCTGCTTGGACAGGCCCCCAAGGCTGCGGATGAAGAGCACGCCCGACAGCAGATAGGCGACGGAGGTCACGCCGTTCATGCGCCACCTCCGGACTTCTTCTGGAACATCTTCAGCATGCGTTGGGTCACGAGGAAGCCGCCGGAGATATTGACCGCGGCCACGAGCACGGCGAGCGCGCCCAAGATGGAGGCCAGATCCAGGTCTCCTCCGATCTGGAGCATGCCGCCGATGATGATGATGCCGCTGATGGCGTTGGTGACGCTCATCAGGGGCGTGTGCAGCGCCGGGGTGACGCTCCAGACGACCTGCCAGCCGACGAAGCAGGCCAGGATGAAGACGGTGAAGTGCTTGAGGAAGTCCGAGGGAGCGAAGCGGCCCAGCACGAACAGCACGGCGATGAGCCCCAGGCCGCCAATCGTGGTGCCCCAGGCGCGGCGGGAGGGGGCCATGATGGCCTGCTGTTGCGGCTTGGCGTCCACCGGCGGCGGCTTGGGCGCAGGCTTGGCGGCCGGAGCGGGGGAGGGCTCCTTGCGCGGCGGCGGGGGCAGCAACTCACCCGCGTGGGTGAGCAGCGCCGGGCGGACCACGTCGTTCTCCAGATCCACGCGGAACTTCTCGCCCGCGCCCATCTCGGTGATGAGGTGGACGAGGTTGTTGGCGAAGAAGCGGCTGGCGGTGCCGGCCATGCGGCTGGCCAGATCCGTGAAGCCGACGATCTTCACCCCGTTGAACTCGACGATCTCCCCGGGCTTGCACAGCTCACAGTTGCCGCCCTGCTCGGCGGCCATGTCCACGACGACGGAGCCGGGCTTGAGCTTGTCCACCACGTCCCTGGGCAGCAGGATGGGGGCGCGCGTGCCGGGCACCAGCGCGGTGGTGATGATGATGTCTACCTCGGCGGCCTGCTTGCGGAACAGGGCCATCTCCGCCTCGATGAACTCCTTGCTCATCGTCTTGGCGTAGCCGCCTCCACCGTCACCGCTCTCCTGAATGTCCACCTGGAGGAAGGTGGCGCCCAGGCTCTCGATCTGCTCGCGCGCGGCGGCGCGCACGTCGAAGGCGCGCACCTCGGCGCCCAGGGCCTTGGCGGCGGCGATGGCGGCCAGTCCCGCCACACCCGCGCCGATGATGAGCACGCGGGCCGGAGGCGTAGCGCCCGCGGCGGTGATCTGCGGGCCGAAGAAGCCCTGGTACTGCTGCGCCGCCTCAATGACGGCCCGGTACCCGGCCAGGTTGGCCATGGAGCTGAGCACGTCCATCTTCTGCGCGCGGGTGACGCGCGGGATGCGCTCGAGCGCCACGGCGGACAGCTTGAGGGACTGGAGCACCGGGGGCAGCTCGGGGTTGCGCTCCGGCTGCAGCAGCGAGATGAGCGTGGAGCCCTCTTTGGCGCGCTGGGCCTCCGCCGGCGTGGG
>DASVVJ010001077.1:0-3675 GCA_036389955.1 Myxococcaceae bacterium | reverse complement strand
GTTCAATCAGGTGGCGGACTTCTCGAAGATCCAGGCGGAAGCCGCCAGCTAGGGGAGAGCGGGCGGGCTGGCGGATAGGGAATAGCGGCGGCCCTTTGTAGTTGCCCGGGGCGGAGGTGGTTCCTACACTCCGCCCCCCTCTGATGCGCCCCCTATTCCTTATCTCCGCGCTGGTCCTGGCAGGGTGCGCCGCTCAAACCGAGCCGCGCCCCCCTCCCTCGGACCGTTTGACGTTCCCCACGGGACTCGTGCACCGCAAGGTGACTGGCTCGCCCAATGGCGCGCTGTACGTCGCGAGTTCCAACTTCGACAAGTGCTTCGACACGGGCGCGGTGATCGCGCTCGATCTCGATGCGCTGGAGCTGCCGGCCATCGGTGCCTTCGAGGACGGCGAGCCGGTGCAGGTCACCGACCTCAAGGTGGGACCGGAGGCCTCGGTGCAGATCGAGAGCTTCGCGGGGCAGATGGACGTGTGGAACCGCCGAGATGGCTCGGCGCGGCTGTTCGTGCCCACCCGCGCCGAGAACAACAACCTTCACGCCATCGACGTTGGCGCCAGTGACAAGACGGCGCTCTCGTGCGTGCCGAACCTGGAGGCGCGCAACTGCCTGGTCGGTGCCCTGTCGTTGACCGCCGGCGTTCCCGTTGGGACGAACACCACCGCGCCCCGCGCTCCAGGGCCGCTCGGAGTGAGGGTGTCGCTGAACGCCGAGGAGAAGCCCGAGGTGTGGGTGACGCACCTCGAGGCGGCGGACTCGCCGGAGGGGTCCGCTACGAACTTCCGCTCGTTCGTGGTGCGCGTGCCGGGGGACGGGGAAACGCTGAACCTCAGTTCGGACAACTTCTTCCCACTGGGGAGCACCGGGCTGACCAACGGCGCGGCTCACGCAACGGCCGTGGGCACCCGGTACGCCTATGTCACCGGCCGCGTCTTCGTGGCGAACGATACGACCCAGCCTGCCACCTTCCTGTTGCGGCTGGTCGACCGCGATGACCCCTCGCGCGTGCTGGAGACCAGCCTGCGCCTGCTCTACTCGACCATCGAGGCGCGTGACATCGCCATCAGCCCCACGCGGGTGGGCAACACCGAGCGCCTCTACATCGTGGCGCGCGCTCCGGACACGCTGCTCGTGGTGGACGTGGCCGAGTCCGAGAGCCTGCGGCCCACGGTCTCCGTGGTGGACGCCGTGCCCTTGCCGGATGGCGCCAATCAGCTCGCGGTGCTCAACCGCGGCGCGCTGGGAGATCTGGTGGCGGTGACGGCCACCACCACGGGCGTGGTGGTGCTGTACGACGCTGCCCTGGGGCAGATCGTCTCGCAGGTGGACAATGTGGGACTGCAGCCCTTCGGAATCACCGCGGATGTGGACGCGGTTGCTAACCAGGCGCGTCTGTACGTGACGGCCTTTGGCGACGGCCGGGTGGCCGTGATCGACATCGAGAATCTGGCGGTCGCGCAGAACGCGCGGCTGGTGGCGCACCTGGGCGCGCGGCAGGGGCGGGACGAAGAGCAGGGGACTTCCACGTGCGAGCGGCAGGAGAGCGAGCCTTGAAGCGAATCATTTTGTGCCTCGCCATGGGGGTGGGGTTGATCGTCGCGTGCTCCGAGACGCAGGCGGTGACGACGGCCGCCGGGCTGTCGGGTACCTATGATCTGACGATCGTCGGCAGGTACGTGTTCGTCACCTCGTCGGACCGCAACGAGCTGCGCGTGCTGGACCTCGAGGCCGACCCTCGGGACTTCGTCCGGGCGCCCAACCCGCTCGAGGCGCTCTCCATCCCCGTGCTGGAGCGGCCCACCTACCTGACACGCGACGTGTACTACCGCGTGGTCGACGCGGCGGAGGATCAGCCCCGGGGCGAGGAGGTCTTCGGTCCCTACGTCTATGCGCGCAGCGATGGGGCTCAGCAGATCTCCATCGTCGCGGCCGGGGTTTCCGATGAGCGCAACCTCCGCGAGCTGCACCGCCTGGGCGGGCCTCGGGAGGATGGGTCGTCCTCGCCGCTCGGCTACGTCACGGCGTTCGCGGCCCGGGGGCCGGGGCGGGGGACAGAGAGCATTCTCTACTACGCCACCCAGGAGGCTTCGGTCGCCACGCTGTGGCGGCAGACACTGCCTGGACCCGATTCCCTCAACCCGAACAGCACGCTGCCAGCCCGCACCTCCGTGCGGGTGCTGCCGGGAGAGACGGTGGCCGCGCTGCTCGTGCTCCCCTCGGATCGGCCCACGAGCGACAACCCCTCGGAGCAGGAATACGTCGTCGTCTCCACCCGTGGCACCCAGGGGGGCACGGGCCGGACGTTCCGGCTGGACGCCTCCAACCCGCAGGCCCCCCTCGTGACGTACGCCTTTCCCGCGCCGGTGCGCTTGCTGGCCACGCACCCTGTCGTGGCCAACACGGACTGGGAGGGCGACATGGAGCGGGATGATCCCGAGGACGAGGATCCAACGAATCGGATCGCGGGGTGCGGCATCGACGCCTATCAGCCCGATCTCAGCAACCCGAACAGCACCACGGTCGCCAAGCCCGCGCGGAGCACCCTCTGGGCGGGTGAGTACGTCTTCGGTGTGCTGGACGAGAGCACCTGCGGTGGCGCCGTGGCCTGCTCGGGCGTGATCGCCGTGGACTCCGTCACCGGCCAGGTGCCGGTCGATGCCTCGGGGGCACAGATGCTCCCCATTCGGGTAACCTCGGGGCTGCCGACCGGGCTGACGCTCATCAAGGACGCCAGGCTCTATACGCGCTGCGCCGACGCCGCGGAAAACCATGTGATCCCCCGCCCGCTGGTGGGAATGGTTCCAACCTCGGACGGCCAGATCTCCTTCTTCGACGCGGTGAAGCTGCGCCCGTTCGACTTGAACGCCGGTGGCCCCAGCATCCCGAGCATCACGGTGATTGGCCCCCTGGGCCAGGACAAGACCCCGGCGCTGCCTCCCGAGGGCCAGCCGATACCTCCTCCCCTGGTGCTCACCGAAGTGCGGAACGGTGCTACACGCTCCGACACCTATCGCATGATCTACGAGGGGCTGCTGCCTCCCCCGCGGCGGAGGGCTTTCTCGGCGGCGACGAACTGCCCCCCTCCAGGCTCGAAGTGCACCTTCGAGGTGGGGTCCATGCAGGAGACGCGGTTCCTGCTCGCGAACGACCTCATCGTGCTCGACGGGGGACAGGCTGATGTGTGCGAGCTGCCGGTGACCCTGAAGGATGAGAGCACGCCAGCCCAGGTGAAGCTGGAGACGGGCGCGCTGCCCGAGAACTGCACCAGCCATACCCGCTTCTCGGTGCGTGCGAGCGCTGCCTCGGGCGCTCCCTTCGTGGTGACCAGCGACTCGCGTGGCTACGAGGGGCGGGTCGCGGTGAGCCAGACGCTGGAAGTCGCGGGCAACTACACCTTCCACCCCGGAGGCTTCAACAGCACGGTTCCCCCCTTCCAGGTCCGGCTGACCTTGCGCGCCACGGTGAACCCGCTGGAGCGCGGCGACCAGTACGTCGTCGCGGTCTCGTCCGGCTTCTCTCCCTACATCTTCGCTCCGGACGTCGGTAACCTGTCCTCTGGCCTGTCAAGCTTCCGCCTGCCTGGCCCTGTGTCTTACACCCGGGTGGGGGAAGCGACGCTGGCCTATATTGCCTATCCCTCGGCGGATGGCATTCTCCAGGTGAATCTGGCGTCGCT
>DASVVJ010001076.1:0-1687 GCA_036389955.1 Myxococcaceae bacterium | reverse complement strand
TCGAGCTGTTCCAGATCTGGCTCAACCTGCCCCAGGCCAACAAGCTGGTGGAGCCCCACTTCTCCATGCTGTGGAACAACACCATTCCCAAGCACACCGCGAAGGATGCCGCTGGCCGCGTCACCGAGGTCAACGTGGTGGCGGGCACCCTCGCCAAGGCCAAGGCGCCGCCGCCTCCGCCCAAGTCCTGGGCGTCGCGCGCGGACTCGGACGTGGCCATCTGGACCATCAAGATGGCGCCCGAGGCGCAGTGGACCCTGCCGCGCGCCGCCAAGGGCACCAACCGCAGGCTCTACTTCTTCAAGGGCAACACGCTGGGCATCGGCAAACACGTCATCCCTCTCAACCGGGGCATCGCGCTGCGCCCCGACGTGGACGTGGAGCTGATCAACGGCTCCGCCGAGGGCGAGCTGCTGCTGCTGCAAGGCAAGCCCATCGGGGAGCGCGTGGTGCAGTACGGCCCCTTCGTGATGAACTCGCCCGAGGAGATTCAGCAGGCGTTCCGCGACTACCACCGCACCCAGTTCGGCGGCTGGCCCTGGCCCAGCCATGGCCCCGTCCACCCGAGGGAAGAGGGGCGCTTCGCCAAGCACGCCGACGGCCGCATCGAGAAGATGGGCTGAGCGCTACCAGCAGGCGTCGGGGCTGTCACCCGTACGGGATGCCAGCCCCTTGGCCAGCTTCTGGAACTCGTGCCAGGGCTCCCACTTCGACGGGTAGTGCGTGGTGCCGTTGAAGACGGTGCGCAGCCCCCACGGCCCTGAGCCGTCCGCGTGGTTGCGGTAGGTGTACCAGAGCGCGTAGTCCACCGCGCCCGAGTCCCCGAAGGCCTCCGCCGCCACCCGCATGCCCTCGGCCACCTGGGCCTCGGTCTTCACGCTGTTGACGCGGCCGTCCGCCACGCCCACGTTCTGCCAGCCGAACTCGGTGACGAACAGGCGCGTGTTCGTCACGCCCGTGGCGCTGTTGAGCTTGGTGCGGATGTCCTGCAGCGTGGTGCGCGTGGCGTACTTCCACCCCGCTGTCGAGCTGCCGAAGCACCCGGCGGCCAGGTTGTTGATGCACGTCTTGTTGTAGCTGAAGGTGTTGTACGGGTGGACGCCGAACACGTCCCACGGCGGGTTGCCCGGGTAGTTGCGCAGCGCGCCCGAGGCGAACAGCGCCGGCCAGAACGACTCGTTGGTGTACGTGTTGAGCGTGCCGCCCGAGATGATGAGCTCCGGGCGGGCGCTGGCCCGCTTCCACTCCTTCACCCGGCGCACCGCCCACGCAAAGGTGTTGGGCTCCACGCGGAAGCGCTTCACCCCGTCCGGGCAGCCCATCTCACCTGGCGCGGGCACCTCCATGTTGGGCTCGTTCATCACCTCGATGGCGTCAGCACGCACCGGCTGCCCGTTGTAGGTGCCCTCGAAGACATTGGTGGACCACCACTTCACCTTGTCCAGGTACTCGTTGATGTACATGTCGCGGTCGGCGCCACTGTCCTTGTTCCCGCAGAAGGGCTTGAAGGTGTAGAGGGCAATCACCTTGATGCCCCGGGCATGCGCGTCCGCGACGATCTGCTTGTACGTCTCGGGTTGAACCTCCGGCCAGTCCGCCTCGAGGCGCAGCCACTTGGTGCCCAACTGCTGCATCTCGCAGAAGAACTTCGAGCGCGAGGTGGGATCGCTCAGCGGCTGCTGCCCCG
>DASVVJ010001075.1:0-1790 GCA_036389955.1 Myxococcaceae bacterium | reverse complement strand
CAAGGCGAACGGGTCCTCGATCCCACCGGACTGGAAAGATACCAAGCGACGCATGCGAGAGCGATAGACGGAACCCTTCGCTGCGGCGGTGGGGGTCGGAGCCTAACCCAGGGTGCAATGGACCTACTCGTGGTGGCGCTGCTGATAATCGAGGCGTCGGCCCTGATCGGGGTGGCGCTGGCGGCAGGAGAACCGGGGTTGATGCTAGAAGGAGCAAAACGCTTCGGGCTGGACATCCTGCTGATCGTCGTAGGCGGCGTTCCCATAGTGCTGCTCAAGCAGGCCCTCGTCCATTCAGGTGCGCACGAGGATTAGTTTAGGGACGCATTGTGGGAGAGGCTTCGTCTCCCTTAAGCGCGTACTTTACTGCCTGCTCGAATGTCATCACCTGTCCCTGCTTCCATGCCTCCTCGAAAGCCGACTCTCCAAGCCGCGAACGTACACGAGCTTTGGTTCGCTCGTAGAGGGAGCGGTTTGGCTCAAAGTAGTCGTAGACGGGTGCTTCGACCGCTTCTAGCATCCCTTCGGCCGCGCCAAACAGGTACACTGAGCGCTCCGCCTCGCCCCGCACCCCAGCCACCACGGCCAGCCCCTCTAAGTAGTAGCCTAGGTTCGCCCGATCTCCCATCTCTTCGGAGAGGATCACGCCTTCTTCGAACCTGCGAGCCGCCAGGTCGTGGTCGCCACAGGCCTGCGCAACCTGGGCCAGAACGTAGAGCGCATCGTTGATGCCGATTCCGTCGCCCAGTTTGCGGGCGAGCGCCAAGCCCTCTTCGATCGCTGCGGCGGCCCGGTCGTAATCACCCTGGATGAGCAGTATGGTGCCTAGGCGAATACGCACGTTGGAGACCATTTGGTGATTGTCGCCAGCCTCCAGGTAGAGGCTTAGGGCCTCCTCCAGCCACGACCTTGCCGTCTTAAGATCCTGGCCGTTTAGGGCCACAGTGCCAAGGCAATACACCGCGTGAGCAGCGCGGACTTGATCACCTACCCCTCTAGCCAAGTCCAAGCTTTCCTGCATGCGCCTCTCGCACGACTCATAATGGCCTTGCGTGTAGTCCATCGTTCCCGCGACCGCCAGCGCGATCGTTCGAAGGCTTGCCGAGAGGTTGTGCTCGAGCAGTTCCTCCATCCACCGGCGGCCCTCACGCTGGTATCCGCGCAGCCACCAGAATACCCACAGCGCCCAGCTCAGGCGCGCCGTGGTGTCATCGTCTCCTGCAGATAATGACCATCCCATAGCAGCCCGTAGATTGCTATTCTCGTGTTCAAGCCGATCCAGCCACTCGCCCTGACGCGGTCCCCGCAGCTCCGGATAAGCCTGCTCGGCCAGCGCTAGAAAGAACGCGGCGTGGATACGGCTAACCCTCCCAGCGTTCCCGCTCTCCTCCAGCTTATCGCCCGCGTACTGACGGATCGGCTCGAGCATCCCGTAGCGTGTGCCATTACCGTCCCGATATGTCCTAGCCGTCACCAGCGACTGCTCAACCAGCCGCCCCAGCGACTCCAGTATGTCCTCGGTACCTACCTCCCCCACTGAGCCCACTGCCTCGGCGGCTTCCAGCGTGAAGCCGTCAGAGAACACCGATAGGTTCCGGAACAGTGCCCGCTCGGGTTCGGAGAGCAGGTTGTGGCTCCAGTCCAGGGTCGCCCTCATCGTCCTCTGGCGGTCCGGGAGATCCCGTGCCCAACCCATTGACAACGCCCGGTCCAGCCGCGAGAGCAGCGTAGCGGGGTCCAAGAACCTGACCTTCGCGGCTGCCAGCTCCAGCGCCAGGGGCAGCCCTGCG
>DASVVJ010001074.1:0-16801 GCA_036389955.1 Myxococcaceae bacterium | reverse complement strand
GACTGGTCAGACATCCCCCTGAGCTGACACCCCTGTCTGACTGGTCAGACATCGCTCTGCTTCAGATGACCGTCTCATTTCGTGGATGAGCCGTCTCAACACGTGGACGGTCTGAAGGGTGCCGCGTGTAA
This sequence comes from Myxococcaceae bacterium, assembly GCA_036389955.1. Lineage (GTDB taxonomy): Bacteria > Myxococcota > Myxococcia > Myxococcales > Myxococcaceae > DATHBR01. The sequence continues at coordinate 16,670 of DASVVJ010001074.1, read as the reverse complement.
ATGCCTGTTTCTCCAGCGGCACAACAGTGGCCCGTCTCCTGCTTAACGCCTGCTCGCCGTCATGAGGCGGCACAACCAGGGGATAACCCAAGATGATGAACACGAATGCAGACCATCGACTCACTCAGTCCATGACTCTCGATGACGTGCGCGTCGCCTTCCAGGCGCTGCTCACGGAAGAGAGCTCCAACCACTACCGGATGGGCGTGCTCTACAACCACGTGGTGGTCAACAAGCTGGCGGACAATACACCGTTCAAGAACGCTCAGGGCTTCTTCGCCGCGCACTTCAAGGACCTGTCGCGCGCGACGCTGGCAAGCTACGGCTCGGTAGCCACCCACTTCACCGCGGCGGTGTGTGGCCAGTTTGGCGCTACCCGCCTCAGCCTCCTGGTCACCTACAAGGAGGTCGCCAAGATCCAGGTCAACCACGCCGAGCCGGGCGGCACCCTCATCGAGGTGCCGGACGAGAACGGCGTGGTGACGAACAAGCCCTTCAGCGTGTGCAGTGTGGTGGACATGCGCAAGGCGCTGCAGCGCAAGCGCAAGCGCACCTCAGGCCCATCCCTGCCCGCGGAGGACCTGGTGCTGGTGGAGCATTACCGCACGGCTGTCACGAGCCGTTTCCCCACGCAGACACCGGTCCGCGTGTCCGTGCGCAAACTCGGCGGCAAGACGATGATCAGCTTCCAGGACATTCCGCTGTCGGAGGTCGACTCGCTCACCGAGGCGCTGATCGACGGGGTGCCTTCGCTGCGCGAGGTGGCGTAGCCCAGAGTGATTGAGCCGTGGCGCCGCGCTTTCGCTGCATGGAGGCGCGGCGCTACCTGTTTCTGCTAGGTTGGGAACCCAGGAGGTTCTCCTTCCGTGGCCCAACCCATGACGTGGTTTTTCCTGGCCCTCTGCCTGCTGGTGACGGGACGTGCCGACGCGCAGCCGCAGCCCCCTGGGCGCCAGCGCCAGGATCGGCGCACCTCGCTACCCGCCACGCCCGCCGAGCCCCTTCCCGAGCTGTACCTGGCCGGAGGCAACCTCACCACGGTGCTGCTCAACAGGCCGCTGGATCGCGACAGCCTCTCGGTGGACCGTACGCGCTTCAAGTGGGTGGATGTTGGCGACCGCACTCTCTCCTTTCAGCTCGCGGAGGACCTGGAGCCGGGTGAGCAACTCCTCATCAAGATCGGCTTCAAGGACCGGGAGCAGCCTTCGCAGGCCATCTTCGCGGCCGTCACGCACCCCACGGTGATGGACGGTCATGTGGAGGTGGAGCGACGGGCGAACAGCCCCGAGGCACTTCTGTCAGCGCTGGCCCAGAAGGAGGCGGAGCTGGAGGAACTCAAGTCCCAGTGCCAGGGCAGTGGCCTCACGGGTGTTGCTCTCTCCGGCTGGTTCAAAGAGGACATGCAGCGCATCCCTCTCCAGCCGAGAGCAGCTCCAGCCAATAGCAGCAGCCTGATGGTGACACCGCGCAGCGCCTACGCCTTCGAGGGTACCTCCTCTGTCGTGATGGTCATCGGAGTGCGAAACCTGCCGGGACAACCGCCCTGGGCTGTGGGCCGGGCCCATCTCACCAGCGCAGCAGGAACTGCCATCGCGGTGCTTTCAGTGCAGCAACAACCGCCGCACCTGGCTCCCGGCGAGGAGGGGCTCGTCGCGTTGGAAACGAAGATTCCCGAGTGGGAGTCCGGTGAAGTTCTCGGCGTGGAGCTGGTGGATGCCAGCGGCCAGCGACGCCTTTCCTTCAACCTTTCGAAAAAGTAGGAACCCCTGGCCATGACAACGGAAGCCTTTCACCCCGATCACCTCAAGCAGGGGGACATGGTCGGCTCCTGGCGCATCGCAGAGTCGCTGGGCAGCGGCAACTTCGGCCATGTCTTCAAGGTCGAACGCGGCGGAGATTTCTTCACCTTGAAGATGGCGGTACGTCCCGCCGCTGAGCTTCCCCAGGAGACGCCCGAGAAGTCCCTGGAGGCGAGGCAGGCAGATGGGCGGATGCGTCACGAAGGCGCCATCCTCATGGCCAACACCAGCCACCCTGGCCTGCCGCATCTGCGCGGCATCGACCGATGGCCGCACCCCACCAAGGGCTACCTCTACATCGTCACGGACTTCGTGCAGGGCGAGCCCTTTCACACGTGGCGCGAGCGCACCCGTCCCAACGCCGCTCAGTTGGTTGACATCTTCATTGAGGTGGTGCGAGCGGTGGTTCCTCTGCACCGCCACGGCATCCTCATCCGCGACTTCAAGTCGGAGCACGTCCTCATCACCCCCGAGGACCACAAGCCCGTGCTCGTGGACTTCGGCAGTGCATATCTCCCCGGTGGCTCCACCCTCACGGTGGGATTGGCACCCGGTACGCCTCACGCACTGCCCCCCGAGTGCATCGACTTCCTGCGTGAAGGCTCCTGGAAGCAGGGCGCCCGGTTCGAGGCAAGTCCGGCGGGGGACCTCTACCAGCTCGGCGTGTTCATGTACGAGGCGCTCACGGAGTGCTGGCCGTTCGATGCACGATTGCCACGGGACGAGCTGCTGGTGGCCATCGAGACAGCCATCCCTCGAGCCCCCCATCGCATGAACCCGCAGGTCCCTGAGTCGCTCAGCCACATCACCCTGCGGCTGCTCGAGAAACGTCCGCAGGACCGGTACGCGAGCGCCGAGGCGCTGCTCCAGGCCCTGTGGGAAGCAGCCAAGGAGCGCGCGAAGAAGCCCTGGAAGGTGCCTCTGCGGCTGCCTGCCGAGGGCCCAGCCCCTATGAGCCAGGATGAAGTCGAGGAGCGTCGGCTCCAGAAGCAGGAAGCAGAGCGCAGGGCCCAGGAGCCCCCAGAGGAGCAGCTCTCCCGAGAGCAGATCCTGGAGCAGCAGCTCTCCTTCCTGACTCAGGAGATTGACGCCCAAGTGCTCGCTGCCGAGGAGAAAGCCGCACGGCGTCAACAGCGATGGCGGCGTATGGCCGTGGCCTTGGGCCCCCTTGTGCTAGGGCTTGTCCTTCTCTTCGCCTGGTGGGTGTGGCGCGAACCCACGACGGCTTCACCCGCTGAATTCGAGAAAGGAAACCCGCTCGTGTCCACTCTTCGCAATTCCCGGCCCATGAGGGCTGTCACCGCCTGGATGTGCACCACTCTCACCCTGGGGTGCGCGGCGTCCCAGACGCGCCCAGTCGGTGGGGACTGCCCAGAAGAGGCCCGCAAGGGCATGGTGGAGCTGGGCCTGCTCAGAAGGGGTGAGAGGCAACGCACCTACGGTGTCATCATCGACATCAACCAGCCGGGTACTGACCAGGAAGAGGGCATCTTTCCAGCGGGAAAGATCACCAGCCGGTTGGTGGATGCGCCGCTCCCCGAAGGGAGCCTCCTTTACGGACAGCTCTGGTCGGAAGGCATCACCAAGAATGGGAAGCCGGCGGTTTACGGCCGCTACACCGAGGTGCTCCTGCCCGATGGGCGCCGTCGTCCCGTCTGCATCGTGCTTGGGGACCATACAGGGCTCAGCATCACCTCCATGCTCACCAAGGAATGGTCCGCCGTGGCCGTGGAAATCCTGCCTTGAGCAGCGCTGGGCTGGAACGAAGCGCCAGGCGGGAACTCAACCGCTTGCGTGCCCGCCCCCCAGACCAGGGGCCAGAAGCCTTGGCCCAGTCCCTCTGTTGCCTACCGCTTGGACAATTCTCTGCCTTCGACTCCGGCCGCTCCTGACTTCAAGCTCCTCTTCGAGAAGAGCCCCGAGGCCAGCCTCCTGGTTGCGCCGGATGCGGACTTCACCATCGTGGCGGTGAGCGATGCCTACCTGCGCCTCACCTTGACGACCCGAGAGGGCATTCTCGGCCGTGCCCTCTTCGAGGTGTTCCCCGACAACCCGGCGGAGCCCAACGCCACGGGGGTGCGCAACGTGCGCGCCTCGCTCGAGCGGGTCATGGCCACCCGGATGCCGGACACCCTGTCCGCCCAGAAATACGACATCCGGCGTCCCCAGGCCGAAGGGGGCGCTTTCGAGGAACGGTACTGGAGCACCAGCAACATCCCCATCCTCTCCCCGGCGGGCGAGGTGCGCTACCTCCTCCACCAGACGGCGGACGTGACAAACGTCGTGCTCATGGCCCGCCGCAGTGAAGAAGAGCGCGAGCGCACGGCGGCCCTCCAGAGCCGCAACCAGGAAATGGAGGTGGAGATCCTCTACCGAAGCCAGGAACTCCAGGCCACCAATCGCGAGCTGCACGAAGCGCTGCGCGTGCGCGACGAGTCCCTGACCCTGGCTTCCCAGGCTCGCGCCGAGGCGGAGCGGCAACGCGAGTGGCTCCATGCCCTCTTCATTCAGGCCCCCACGGCCATCGCCATCATGCGAGGGCCCCGGTACGTCATCGAGCTGGCCAATCCCCCCGTGTGCCGCATCTGGGGCCGCCGCCCCGAACAGGTGCTGGGCAAGCCCCTGCTCGACGCCCTGCCCGAGGTGGCAGGCCAGGGCATCGAGGAGCTTCTGAACCAGGTCCTCACCACCGGAGTGCCCTACGTCGGCAGGGAGCTGCCCGTCAGGCTGGCGCGCCTGGAGGGAGGGGCGGTGGAGGAGGTGTACTTCGACTTCGTCTACGAGCCTTTGCGCGACAACCAGGGCCAGGTCGAGGGCGTCATCGTCGTCGCCTCGGACGTGACAGAGCAGGTGCGGGCACGCCAGCGCACCGAGGCGCACGCCGCCGAGGAGGTGCACGCCGCCGAGGAGCGGCTGCGCCTGGCCACGGAGGCCATGCGGTTGGCAACGTGGGACCTGAATCTCACCACGGGCACGCTGGTGTGGGACGAGCGGATGCGCTCGCTCTTCGGGCTGCCGGTGGACGCGCCCGTGGACCTCACCACCTCGTTCTCGTGCGTGCATCCCGAGGATCGCCGCCACGTAGAGCAGCTCATGCAGGAGGCACTGGCACCAGGCGGGATGGATTGCTTCGAGGCTGAGTGCCGCGTTGCTCTCCGGGACGGCCAGCAGGAGCGGTGGGTCCACGCGCAGGGCCGGGTCTACCTGGATACGCAGGGGCGCCCCAGCCGCTTCCTGGGCACTGCCCAGGACATCACCGAGCGCAAGCGGGCCGAGGCGGAGCTGCGCCAGGCGGCGGAGTTCCGCGAGCGCTTCCTGGGCATCGTCTCGCATGACCTGCGCAACCCGCTCAACGCCATCCTCCTGTCCGTCAATGCGCTGATGCGCTCGGATGAAGTGATTCAGCAGCACCTGAAGAACGTGCGCCGCATCGCCACCAGTGCCGAGCGGATGGAGCGGATGATCGCCGACCTGCTCGACTTCACGCGCGGGCGGCTGGGCGGTGGCATCCCCATCACCCGCCGCCCCGCCAATCTCCGCTCCCTCTGCCAGCATGTGCTGGAGGAGCTCGAGGCCGGCAGTCCCCAGCGGGAGCTCCGGCTGAGGACGGAGGGAGAACTCCACCAGGGCGAGTGGGATCCGGACCGGCTCGCCCAGCTGCTCGGCAACCTGGGCAAGAACGCGCTGGACTACAGCCCTGCGGACAGTCCGGTGGAATTCGTGGTGCGTGAGGCGGGAGACGACGTGTGCGTGGAGATCCACAACGAGGGCGCGCCCATCCCGGAAGAGCTGCTCCCGCACATCTTCGAGCCCTTCCGGCGAGCCAAGAACGAAGCAAAGCCGAGGTCCGGCCTGGGATTGGGGCTCTTCATCGTCCAGCAGATCGCCCAGGCGCACGGGGGCCGCGTCGAGGTGCGCTCCACCCAGGAGACAGGCACCACGTTCACCGTGTGGCTGCCGCGCTCGACTCCATAACGAACAAAGGGCCGGTGCCCCCAGCGGGAACACCGGCCCTGCTCACGGCTTCGGCCTCAGGCCGTGCCCGTTACGACTGGCGGAACTCGGCGTCCACCACGTCGTCCTTCTTCGGCGTGGCCTGGCTGCCAGGCGCCGCGGACGGCCCCCCGGCGCCCGGAGGCGGAGGACCCCCCGCCTGACCCGTGGCCTTGTACATCTCCTCGGCGATCTTGTAGCTGGCCTGCTGCAGCTTCTCGAGCGCCGCCTTGATCGCGTCCTTGTCCTGGCCCTCGCGCACCTTGTTGATGTCGGCCAGAGCCTCCTCGAGCGCCTTGACGTTGTCCGCGGAGAGCTTGTCCTTGTTCTCCTTGAGCATCTTGTCCGCGGCGTACGACTGGCTCTCGGCCTGGTTCTTCAGCTCCACCAGCTCGCGGCGGGCCTTGTCGGCCGCCTCGTTCTCGCGGGCCTGATTGACCATCTTCTCCACCTCGTCCTTGGCCAGACCGGACGAGTGCGTGATGGTGACCTTCTGCTCCTTGCTGGTGGCCTTGTCCTTGGCGCTCACGTTGAGGATGCCGTTGGCGTCGATGTCGAACGTCACCTCGATCTGCGGCACGCCGCGCGGCGCCGGAGGCAAGCCCGTCAGGTGGAAGCGGCCGAGGCTGCGGTTGTCCCCCGCCATCTCGCGCTCACCCTGCAGCACGTGGATCTCCACCTGCGTCTGCCCGTCCGCCGCCGTGGAGAAGGTCTCCGACTTGCGGGTGGGGATCGTCGTGTTGCGCTCGATGAGCTTGGTCATCACGCCGCCCAGCGTCTCCACGCCCAGCGACAGCGGGGTGACGTCCAGCAGCAGAATGTCCTTCACCTCGCCCGAGAGCACGCCGGCCTGCACCGCCGCGCCCACCGCCACCACCTCGTCCGGGTTCACGCTCTCATTCGGCTTCTTGCCGAACAGCCGCTGCACCGCCTCCTTCACCTTCGGGATGCGCGTGCTGCCACCCACCAGGACCACCTCGTTGAGCTCCTTGAGGTCCACGCCCGAGTCCTTCAGGCACTTGCGGCACGGCTCCAGCGAGCGCTCGATGAGGTCATCGATCATCGCCTCGAACTTGGCGCGCGACAGCTTCACGTTCAGGTGCTTGGGACCCGACGCGTCCGCGGTGAGGAACGGCAGGTTGATCTCCGTCTCCATCGCGCTAGACAGCTCGATCTTCGCCTTCTCCGCGGCCTCCTTCAGGCGCTGCAGCACCATCTTGTCGCGGCTGATGTCCAGACCCGTGTCCTTCTTGAACTCGGTGATCAGCCAGTCCATGATCCGCTGGTCGATGTTGTCGCCGCCCAGGTGCGTGTCACCGTTGGTGGCCAGCACGTCCACCACGTTCTCACCCACCTCGAGGATGGAGATGTCGAACGTGCCGCCGCCGAAGTCGTAAACGGCGATCTTCTCGTCCTTCTTCTTGTCCAGGCCGTACGCCAGCGCGGCCGCGGTGGGCTCGTTGACGATGCGGCGCACGGTGAGGCCGGCGATCTCGCCCGCGTCCTTGGTGGCCTGGCGCTGAGCGTCGTTGAAGTACGCCGGCACGGTGATGACCGCCTCGGTCACCTTCTCGCCCAGGTAGTTCTCCGCGGCGCGCTTGAGCTTGAGCAGCACCTGCGCCGAGATCTCCGGCGGGCTGTACTGCTTGCCGTCAATCTCCACGCGCGCATCGCCGTGCGGCCCGCGCACCACCTTATAGGGCACCAGCTTCGCCTCGTCGGCGGTCTCCTCGTGGCGGCGGCCCATGAAGCGCTTGATGGAGTAGACGGTGCGCTCCGGGTTGGTGATGGACTGGCGCTTGGCGACCTGACCCACCAGCCGCTCCCCGTCCTTGGTGAACGCCACGACCGACGGGGTGATGCGGCTGCCTTCCTCGTTGACGATGACCTTGGGCTCGCGACCCTCCATGATCGCCACCACGCTATTGGTGGTGCCCAGGTCGATTCCAATGATCTTGCCCACGGTATCCTCCGGAAATTACTGCGGTTTTCTAAAAAATTCTGATGTACGCCCAACGTAACCACCCCAGGGGGGGTGTCAAACCCGCGACGAACCTCGGCAGAGAGGCGGCGAACGCTCGGGGGCTGTCTCCGTCGCAGGGTGGACGGCCAACCGCGTCACACGTTCGCCATCAGGCAGTCATAACTGCGTAACGCGCTCTACACCGCCGTCACCGTTGGGTAGCAATCAGGTGGGGGGTTGATCGCCTTCAAACGGTTCAACCCCTTGAAACCACTGAAGACGCACTTCCGCTGACGCCTCGCGTCAGCCGTTGGCTAAGAAAGTGCAACCACCGGCGGCAGGCGCTGCATCGCGCAAAGACGCGTTCCTACTCAGGAGCCTGCCCCCCATGCTGGTTCAGCCCCTTCGTTCTCCCGACTTCCACCCGGTAACCCCGGCCGCCCAGGCTGCCGAGCCCAAGGTCGCGGTGCTGCTCAACGCCAACGCTCGCAAGGTCGACGCGCGCGTGGTGAAAGCCCTCTCGCACGCCGTGCCGGAGCAGGACCTGTTCCTCTCCCGCTCGGAGCTCGACGCTCGCCGGATCGTCCAGTCGGTACTCGAGCGGGGCTACCCGCTGGTGTTCACCGGCGGCGGTGACGGCACCTTCATGGGCTTCATCAACGAGTTCCTGCGCCAGACGGAGCCGCGCGGCCGGTTCGCCGGCCAGCCGCTGCCCCGCTTCGGCGTGCTGAAGCTGGGCACGGGCAACGCCCTGGCCAACTTCGTCAACGCCTCGAGCACCCGGGGTGACGGCATTCTGCACGACGTGGTGCGCGCCCGCGCCGGAGACGTGACGGGCACCCGCAACATGGACCTGGTGATGGTGGACGGGCAGCGCACGCCGTTCGCGGGCCTGGGCGTGGATGGCAAGCTGCTCAACGACTACATCTGGGTGAAGGAGAACCTGGGCAAGGGGCTCTTCAAGCGGATGATGACGGGCGGTGGCGGGTACTTCTCGGCGGTGGCTTTCAAGACGGTGCCGCACTACCTGACCCACTCCACTTATGTGGAGTGCGAGGTGCTCAACGGCCAGACGCACGAGGCGTACCGGCTGGGCCCCGACGGCAACCCGGTGGGTGCGCCGGTGGCGCCGGGCGAGGTGCTCTTCCGCGGCAAGCTGATGCTGGCGGGCGCGGCCACCATGCCCTTCTACGGCTACGGCCTGAAGATGTTCCCGTTCGCCGGCCAGCGGCGCGGGATGATGCACCTGCGGCTGGGCCAGGTGCACGCCGCCTCGGTGCTCGCCAACCTGCCGAAGATGTGGGAAGGCCGCTGGTTCCCCGAGGGCCTGCACGACTTCCACGCGAAGGACGTGACGATCCGCTTCGCCAAGCCGATGCCGTTCCAGATTGGCGGCGACGCGGCGGGCTACCGCGAAGAGGTGAAGCTCTCCGTGGCCCCCGAGTCCGTGGAGCTGATGGACTTCCACGGCGCGGTGAACTGATTCGCTACGAAGCCAAGCACGACCCCCGCGAGCCCCAGCGGGACGAGGGGGTCCTCCAGCAAGACCGGCTCGATGACACCGTGGGCGGAGGGCGCATCCGCTGCCCGAAGTGTGCCTGGCGGCCTCGCAAGTCCGACCGCTGGGCGTGCAGCTGCGGCTGCGAGTGGAACACCTTCGACACCGCCGCGAAGTGCCCCCGGTGCGGCAAGCAGTGGCACCACACCCGGTGCCTGCACTGCTACGAGTGGAGCCTCCACGTGGACTGGTACACCTCGGGTGCTCCCGGGCCGGGCGCTTCCAGTTAGAGGCGGCTACCCGCGATCGCGCGAGGCGGGCGGCTTCTCTCCGGGCTCGCGGCGGCGGCCCACGATGAAGGCGTAGCTCACCCCCGCCTTGCCGTTCTGCTCGCGGTGCAGCGAGATCTCCTGGCGCATCGCCTCGGCCTGCTCGGCCGACGCGGACCCCAGGCGCTGCTCCACCTCGCGGTAGAGGTGGTCCAGCTCCATGTCCGTGAGCGTCTCCGAGGACTCGGGCTCGTAGCCGGCGGCTTCCAGCGCCAGCAGCAGCTCGCGCGGCAGCAGCAGCGGTGCGCCCAGCCGCTTCTCCCAGAACTCCAGCGCGGACTTGGCCGTGAAGCGCCCCACCTTCGCCGGGTACGTCAGGCCCAGGCGGCCCTGCGGCGCCAGGAACCGGCGCAGTGACTTCAGGCTGGCTTCCAGGGGAAAGTACACCCGCCCCTGCACCAGTACGCCGTCGAATTCGTTCTCGGGGAACGAGAGCCGATCCAGGTCCACCCGGCGCGTCTCCACCCGATCGCCCAGCCCCAGCGCCCTCACCCGCTCGCGCACGCCCGTCAGGTTGGCGTCCTCGGTGTCCGCCGCCACCACCGAGCAGCCCATGTCCCGCGCCAGCAGCACCGCCGCGGTGTTCGGGCCACAACCCAGCACCAACACGCGCGAACCGGGCTCCAGCTGCGCTACCCGGGCGAAGCGGCGCGTCGCCTCATCGGACCCGAAGGCACGCCGAGCATCACCAGGGTAATAGAGCGGAAACGGCCCAGCCGGACTCATGCACTCCTGTCTTACACCCTGCCCACAGCGAGTGCCAGTTGGCGATCAAGAGAGTTACCACTGCCGGTCGCTCCGGATGACCTCCGGCGCACACAATCAGAGGTAGTAGATGACCCGCTTCTCCTGGTGAAGCTGGGCGTAGATGGCCCGCCGGTGCTCCTCGGACAGCAGGTACACCGACACGCTCACCGACACGTACTTGCCCTTGCTGCTGGGCTGCTCGCGGATGGAGTCCTGGGAGATCTCCGTGCCCATCAGCCGCTTGAAGAGCGTGCGGACGTACTCGACGAAGCCGTCCTCCTGCACCCCCATCACCTTGAAGGTGTAGACGGTGGGGTACTCGATGACGGGCTTCTTCTCCTCGCCTTCGTCCGGGGGGGGCCCGGCGCTGTCCTTCTTCATGACACGTCTCGTCGTCCGCGCAGCACGCTAGAGCAGGTTCGCCGCGAGCTCGGCCAGGGCACTGCGCTCGCCCTTGGTCATGGTGATGTGGCCCGCGATCTTCTCGTTCTTGAAGCGGTTGACCACGTGCACCAGCCCGTTGTTCGTCGCGTCCACGTACGGGTTGTCGATCTGGAACGGGTCGCCCGTCAGCACGATCTTCGTGTGGTCGCCCACGCGGGTGATGATCGTCTTCACCTCGTGGGGCGTGAGGTTCTGCGCCTCGTCCACGATGATGAACTGGCTGGGGATGCTGCGGCCACGGATGTACGTCAGCGGCTCGATCTCGATGAGCCCCAGGTCCACCAGCTCGTGGTAGCCCCGGCCCGCCTTCTTGTCGGCGCGGCTGAGGTTCATCAGGAACTCCACGTTGTCGAAGATGGGCTGCATCCACGGGTTGAGCTTCTCTTCCACGCTGCCGGGCAGGTAACCGATGTCCCGCCCCAGGGGGAAGATGGGCCGGCTGACCAGCAGCTTGTGGTACAGGCTCTCCTCGGTCACCTTGTGCAGCCCCGAGGCAATCGCCATCAGCGTCTTGCCCGTGCCCGCCTTGCCGACGATCGTCACCAGCTTGATGTCGTCATTGAGCAGCAGGTCCAGCACGAAGGCCTGCTCCATGTTGCGCGGCCGCACGCCCCAGATGCCTTCCTTGATGGTGCGCAAGAGCGGCACCACCCGGCCCTTGGTCGCGTTGTAGCGGCCCATCGCCGTGTGCGAGGGGTTCGTCTCGTCCTTGAGCAGCACGCACTGGTTGGGGAAGAGCTGCTCCGCCTGGGGCACCTCCACCTCGGCGCCCGGCTTGTACATCTGGTCCACCGCCTCGCGAGGCACGAGCAGCTCGGTGAAGCCGGTGTACAGCTCGGTGATCTCCACCCGCTCGGTGTCGTAGTCCTCGGCGATGAGGCCCAGGGCGTCCGCGCGGATGCGCAGGTTGGTGTCCTTGGTGATGAAGACGGCCTGGGTATCCGGCTCCTTCTTCATCAGGTCGATGGCCACCCCGAGAATGCGGTTGTCCATCAGGTTGCCGTCCGCCAGGGGCGACGGCAGCGCATTTTCGGCGAAGCCCACCCGGAGGAAGCCACCTTGCGGCAGGGGCACGCCCTCGCGCAGCGAGCCTTCGGAGCGGAACGAGTCCAGGTAACGGGTGACGAGGCGCGCGTTGCGCCCCAGCTCCGACAGATCCCGCTTGAACTGGTCAATCTCCTCGATCACGTAGATCGGGATGATGACGTTGTTGTCCTTGAAGCCGTAGATGCTGCGCGGATCGTGGAGGAGGACGTTCGTGTCGAGGATGAAGTTCTTCGGCATCGTGGAGGTTGCGACCTCGGTTTCGAGTGCGACCGCTTGGACGCTGCAGAAACAACCGTCTGACCGTCAATATAGGCACCCGCCCCCAGGGAAACAGCCGATTTAAGACCTGGGTACATCATTTGCGACGGAAGACGGCCCTACCCACAGGGCGTCCATTGGTCAACCTTTGAGGGGCCGCGCCCAGTCCCCACCCCCCTCAGGTGGCCGCCAGCGGATCGTAGCCGAGCACCTCGGCCACCTCGTCGGGAGGTGGCCCCGGGGGCATCTGCTCCCAGGGGAAGCGATCCTGCAGCCGCTCGAAGTCGATCGTCAGCGGCAGTTTGGCGCGCTCCTTCATGGCGCCCTGCCAGGCCTTGCCGTCGAACACCCGCTCGATGCGGCGGGTGAAGGACGCCAGCATGGGGGACGGAGTGAAGCTCACCGGAGCGCCGCCGGGGGCGCGCAGGCACTCCAGCTCCACGGCCCAGGCCGCCAGCCACCGGGGCCATTGCCGCCCTGCCCTCCTCAGCGCCAGGAAGCGGCCCTGGGCGGCACCATCCACGAAGTGGAAGTGGCGGGAGTACACCCAGGCAGCGCCAAAGGTGGAGGGCGTGAGCGCCATGCCCTCGGCGCCGATGCGGCGGGCCATGAGCAGCAGCACCTCGAGGAACTCGGCGGAGATCGCCAACCCCGGATGCTTCTGGCCCGGCATGGGCGGGCGGCTCCAGTCGAAGGAGCGGCCCGGGTGCTGAAGCAGGAACGAGTCCAGGTAGAGCAGCGGCTGGGTGGCCAGGGTCTCAGGCAGCCCCACTTCGGCGCCGGTGGCCTTGCGCAGGCGGATGTCCACCGCGGGGGCCTGGTGGCGCAGGCTCCAGAAGACAATCTGGGGCCGGAACGCGTCCTCGAGCACCAGGCGGACCTCGACCGCCCCCACGCGCTCCTCGATGCGCTGGACCACGCCGTACTCGCGCAGGGCGCTCTCCAGTCCCTTGCGGCTGTAGATGCCAAAGGCCAGCGACACGCGCTCAGAAGGCGAGTCCAGCCCCAGCTCCTCCAGGCTCAGCTCGGTGTCCTGTTCGGAGGCGGACAGCTGCGCCGCGCTCAGGCGCCGGAAGATGCGGCGGAGCTGAGAGGCAGGCTGCTGCGTCCGCGGCATCGGGGCGCCCTCCTACACGTACTTGATGGAGACGATGGTGAGCTCGATCTCGCCCCGGGGGCGCATCACCTCGACCGAGTCCCCCACCGCCTTGCGCAGCAGCGCCTTGCCGATGGGGGATTCCACACTGATGCGCCCTCCCTGGGCGTCGATCTCGTCCGAGCCGACGATCTGGTAGGTGGTGCGCCCCCCGTCCTCGTCCTCGAGGGTGACGGTGGCGCCGAAGTAGACGCGGCTGCGGTCAGTCTGCTCGGCCGGGTCGACGATGGTGGCGGTGTCCATGCGCTTCTGGAGGAAGCGGATGCGGCGGTCGATCTCGCGCAAGCGCTTCTTGCCGTAGATGTACTCGGCGTTCTCCGAGCGGTCGCCCTGGGCGGCGGCGGCGGAGACCTCGGCGGTGACCTTGGGGCGCTCTTCGTTGAGCAGGCGCAGCAATTCGCGGTGCATGCGCTCGGCACCGGCGCGGGTGAGGTAGCGGCGGTGGGCTCCAGCAGCCTCCTCCTGGACATCCTCGTCCTGTTCCTCGTGCTCTGGGGGTACGGCTTGACGCATGCCGTCTGTATAGCGCCCCGGCGTGACGAAGGGGGGAGGCAGGCGCCCAGACGTTCACCGGCGGGCGAAGCGGCCCTGTCAGGAAACCAAGGTAGCGCGCGCCAGTGGAAGTCGAGTAGGAGTGCTGGTAGACAGCCCCCCGGTTGTTGGCCGTAGTGTGCGAAAAAAGAATAGGTGCGAGTCGCTAGCTCAGCTGGTAGAGCACCGGCCTTTTAAGCCGAGGGTCGGGGGTTCGAGCCCCCCGCGACTCACAAGTGCCGTCCCCGTCGTCTAGAGGCCCAGGACGCTGGCCTTTCAAGCCGGTAACACGGGTTCGAATCCCGTCGGGGACACAAAGCCGGGGCCGGAAGCTGCTGAAATCTCAGCGGTTTCCGGCCCCGGTCCTTTTGTGCGGCTGCGCCTAGTGGAAGGCGGGCGGACGCCCCTCGGCAACGACGCCCCGGGAGTACCCAGGCTGCGCATCGTCAGGGTCACGCAGGGGCAACTGGACGATGAAGCTCGAGCCCTCGCCCAGCCGGCTCTCCACATGGACGCGGCCCCCGTGCGCCTCCACCACGCGCCGCACGATCCACAGCCCTACCCCATGGCCAGCAACGTCCCGGTCGAGCCTCACGCGCTCAAAGCGATCGAAGAGTCTCCTCTGGTCCTCGGGCGCGATGCCCACGCCCCGGTCACGCACCACCAGCTTCGCCGTTTCCCCATCCGTACTCACCGTGAGTTCCACCGGTTGGCCATCGCCGTACTTCACCGCGTTGGACAGCAGGTTATCGACCACCTGCTCCACCCGGAGCCGGTCCCACATCCCTTCGACCGGGCCTTCCATGTACACCCGGACCTCCACTCCGGCCTGGCGCAGCTCCTCGCCCAGCGTGGCCACCGCCTCGTGCACCAGCTCGACGAGATCCAGCTTCTGGCGTTTCAGCTCGAGCCGGCCCGCCGTCATCTGGCTGATGTCCAGCAGCGCGTCCATCATCTGGATCATCCGGTCCGTCTGCCGCACCATCGACTCCACCCGGGAGGCCAACTTCTCCGGCGAACGCGGTCCGCCGCCGTCCCTCTGCATGTCCTTTTTCACCGCCTGCAACTGCAAGCGCAGCGAGGTCAGCGGCGAGCGCAGATCGTGTGACGCCATGGAGAGGAACTCGTCGCGCGCCTTGAGCGCCTCCTGTGCTTCGTGGAACAGCCGCGCGTTGTCCACCGCGAGGCCCGCCCGGCGCACCAGCTCCTCCGCGAGCGCCAGGTCCACGGGCCCGTAGTTTCTGCCCGGTGTCGCGGACACGAAGCAGATCGCGCCGAAAGTGTCCCCCCGCGCCTTGAGCGGAACGCACATGAACGAACGCGCGCCCAGCTCCATGAGGCACTCCGGAGTATCCAGCCCCAGCGCGGGCCGTACCCACGCGGCCTCGAGGGTGTCCGGGCAGAGATCGGACTGCCCGGTGCGCACCACGTGCCCGATGCCACGGACCAGCTTCAGATCCCTCTCGGGCATCACGCGCAGCAGCTCGCGAATCCGCGGCTCCCACACCTGGTCCGCATGCGCCACGGACACCACCGCCAGGCCCTTGGCGCCCCGGATCGCCACCGTGCACCAGTCCGCCATGCTGCGGACCGCCAACCGGGCCACCTCCTGCAATGTCCGCTCATATTCGAGCGAGCCCGTGAGCCGCTCGCCCGCCTGGGCGAGGAAGGCCTGCGCCTGCTCGCTCCGCTTGCGCTCGGTGAGATCCCTCGCGATGTTGGAGAAGCCGCGCAACCGCCCGTCCTGATCGCGCATGGCGCTGAGCACCACGGTGCCCCAGAACTGCGACCTGTCCTTGCGCAAGAGCCAACCCTCGTACTCGGCGCGCCCCTCGGCCTCGGCCCGCCTGAGAATCCGCTCCGGCACGCGCTCGGCATTCTCCTCCTGCGGGAAGAAGATCGAGATGTGCAGCCCCAGGGCCTCCTGCGTCGTGTACCCCTTGAGGCGCTCCGCACCGAGGTTCCAGTTGCTCACCCGCCCATCCACCGACAGCGGGAAGACGGAGTAGTCCTGCATGCTGTCGATGAGGAGCCGGAAACGCTCCTCGGTCTCGCTCAGCGCGACCTTCCTCTCGGGCTCTTCCTTCCGCTCATTCTCGGCGGACATCCATGCCCCCCTTGGCTCACGACCCTGCTTCCCCAAGGTAAGTCCGCCGCCACCGCTTGGCTCCCGTGTTCCCACGCTCCAAGACGCATCGTGCCAGCCCGCCTGTCTGGTGAGCAGGTTCCCAGAGCCGAGCCGTGTGGCGAGCCGTGAAAAGTAATGGGGCCGGAAGCCGCTGGACTCAGCGGTCTCCGGCCCCGGGGCCTACAGGCTCAGCGATGCGTTACGGGCTGGTCGCGGTCAGCGTCACGCCCGAGTAGGCGGTGTAGGCGTTCAGGGAGGCGTACCAGGTCCCGGAGGCCACATTGGTGGTGAACGTGCAGGTCTCGTTGTTGCCGCTCAGGTACGGGCGGCAGCTGTACGCGCTCAGCGTCGGCTGCGAGCCGGCGCGGACATAGAGGTCCGCGTCACCCGTGCCACCGGACATCTTCACCGTGACGCTGGTGGTGCCCGACGGGACGGAGAAGGAGTGGTGCGTGAAGGTGTTGAGCGCACCCGAGAGGCTGCTCTTGGACAGCAGGGTCGTCGAGGGAGGCGGCGTGGAGCCCATCTGCGTGGCGATCCAGCTCTGGAAGGACGACACGCGAGCGTACATGCCCGGGTAGCGCGCGTCGGCGCAGCCGTAGCCCCAGCTCGTCACGCCGGCCAGCACGCGGGTGCTGCCCTTGAGCACGGTGAGCGGACCACCGCTGTCACCCTGGCAGGTGTCCTTGCCGGGGGCGGCCGCGGCCAGCTGGTCCGCGGTGATGGTCTCGCTCGGGTAGGACGACTGAGCGGAGCTGTTGCTCACGATGTTCACGT
>DASVVJ010001073.1:0-4416 GCA_036389955.1 Myxococcaceae bacterium | reverse complement strand
CGCGAGGTCGCCGGGCCCTTCCCCGCCGAGATTCCGAAGACGGACGAGATCCGCCTGCAGTCGGCGCTCGGCGTGCTCGAGGAGCTGCGCGGCAAGGCCTTCTACGTGAGCACCAAGTGCGATGGCACCTCGGCGACGTTCTTCCGTCCGAATGACGGGGGCGCGCTGGTGGCCTGCTCGCGCAACTGGGCGCTCAGACCGGGGCCCAACCCGGTGTGGAGACTGGCCGAGACGCACCGCCTGGCCGAGACCCTGCCTCCGGGCATGGCGATCCAGGGGGAGATCTGCGGGCCGGGCATCCAGAAGAACCGGCTGGGCCTGGCCGAGGCCGGGCTGCGCGTGTTCAGCGTCTACGACGCGCGTCCCGGTGCGGGCCGGTTCCTCGGCTACCACGAGTTCGTGGCCTTCTGCGCCGAGCGTGGCCTGACGACCGTGCCCATCGAGCACGTCATCGAGGGCGAGGCCGCGGCGAAGTTCGACCACGGCCTCGACGGCTGGCTCGAGCGGGCCCGGGGCGTCTACACCGGCACGCGCAACCGCAAGGAAGGCATCGTGGTGCGGCCGCTGGTGGAGATGCCCTCGGCGACGCTGGGCGGCAGGCTGTCGTTCAAGGTGATCAACAACGACTACCTGCTCAAGGACGAGGACTGAGCCGCGCCCCGGCGCACGCTGCGCACCGCGTCCTTGCCCATGTCGAGCACGGCGGACACGGCGCCCGCCACCATATTGCCCGGCGGCGTATCCGGAGCGCGCGGGTGCGGCCGGGTCGGCGCGGCCTTCTTCGCCAGCGTCAGCGCCTGGGCCATCTCCCGCAGCTCGGCCGGGGTGAAGGCCTTGCGCATGCTCGGGAACAGCCCTCGCTCCTCCTCGGCCACGTGGGTGCGGATGTTCTCCATCAGCACCTTCACCTTGGCGTTGAAGCGCTCGGCCTCCGGTGGCAGGTCCTCGAGCTCCTTCAGCAGCCACTTGGCCACGTGGTGCTCCTCGAGCGCCTCGAGCACCGGCTCCTCGAACTTGCCGCCCTTGGCACGCAGCGCGGGGTACAGGATCTGCTCCTCGATCACCGCGTGCACGGCGAGCTCACGCACGATCTGATCCACGACCTTGCGCTTGAGCTTCTTCGCGTTGGGTCCTGCCTGCTCGAACTTGCGGAAGAGCGTCTCCACCGTCTTGTGGTCCGCCTTCAAGAGCGTGATGGCATCCATTGAGCGCAATCCCCTCTCCTCTCGTTGGGGCCTGCGCCAGGAGCGGCGCGGCCCGTCTGCCTGGTCTGCTTTGGAGTGGAATGGTGGTGACGCCCTGCGTCCGGTGCCGACGTCGGGCGAAGTCTCACCCGAGCCAGGCCGCTGAGCAGGCAACCAGGCCCGGACTCACTTCGGCCAGCGGCGCGTCTTCACGTACTCGCGCTTCAGCTCCGGCTTCGGGTCCGGCGCATCCACGGGCTCGAGGACAATCTCGTACAGCCCGTTGTCGAAGGGCTTGCCGGGAGCAGGCGCCCGGGGCAACAGCCGCTCACGCTTGCCCTGCGCGGCCAGCGTGCGCGCCCGGAAGTGGCAGTACGGGTTATTGCCGGGCCGGCCAAAGAGCGCGTGCGCCGTGAAGCTGCACCCGCCCATGCACACCTCGGCGAACGGGCAGGTGCGGCAGAATCCCCAGAGATCCTCCACCGTCCGGACACGCGTGAAGGCCAGCTCCGGAGTGTCGTTCCAGATGCGCTCCAGCGGCTGCTCGCGCAGGTTGCCTCCCACGTAGTGGGCCGTCTGCAGCGACGGGCAGCCCTTCACCGCGCCATTGGACTCGATGCCCATCACGTACCGGCCCGCCTGGCAGCCCCGCCAGTGGTCGCGCCCCCCGGCCTGAGGCGAGCGCAGCAGCGCCTCCTCCGGACCGAAGTAGCCCAGGTTGTTGCCCGGCATGATGAGGATGCGGTCGCTCCGGGCCTGCTCCTTCAGCCGGGCAATGCGCGGCATCAGGTCCACCAGGTCCCATGGCTGGAGCAGCAGATCCGGCCGATCCGCGGCCCGACCCAGGGGCGCGGTGATCTGAATCTGCCACGAGCCGATGCCCTGGGCCTTCAAGTGCGCATAGAGGCCCTCCAGGTCCGCCTGGTTGAGCCGGTTGAGGTTGGTGTTGGCGCCGGTCCGCACCCCGGCGGCCTTCAGGTGCCCGAGCGCCGCCGTGGCGGACGCGAAGCTGCCCCGGGCCGCGCGCATCAGGTCGTGCGTCTCCTCCAGCCCATCCACGCTCACCGAGGCCCCATACACCCCCGCCTGTCCCATCTCCTGTGCCAGCTCGGCGGTGATGCCCCGGCCGCCCGTCGTCACCATGGGCCGGATGCCCGCGGCCTTCAGCCCCCGGACGATGTCCAGGAAGCCCGGGTGCAGGTACGCCTCGCCTCCGATCAGCACCACCTCCCGGGCCCGCATCGCGGCGAGCTGGGCCACCACGCCCAGCGCCTCCTCGGTGCTCAGCTCGCCTGGCCGGGCAGTGCCCGCCCGAGAACCACAGTGGGTGCACGGCTGATCACACGCCAGGGTCAGCTCCCACACCACGTAGACGGGGCGGAAGTCCGCGGGGGCTGTGTCGATGCGCCGCAACATGGCCCCAGCCTACCGGAGCCCCCTCCCCTGGCACGATCCCGCGGCACTTATGGCAAGCTTGGCTCTCTTTCGAGGAGCCACCCATGCCCGAGCTGTCTGGCTGTCCTTCCTGCCAGGGCTTCAACCCGCCTGCCACCCGTGCTTGCCTCCACTGCGGCCACACCCTGGAGGCGCCCACCCGGAAGCTCTCGCCGCGCTCCTTCTGGACGCTGGCCGGAGCGAGCCTCGCCGCGCTCACCCTCATGGCGTGCTACGGCGTGCCTCCTTGTGACGAGAACCGCCAGGACAACTGCTATGAGCCGGATCCCTCCGATGGGGGCCTGAACGACGCGGGCCGCTGAACCGTCGGTTTGTCGGAATTACCCCCCACCTCCTATAGTGCACGGCATTACAACTCCGGGCACACATCGGGTGGTTTTCATCATGTGGAACAGCACTCTCTTCAGCGAGGCCAGCCTGGTGGCATCATCGCCCGCAGGAGGGTTCCACATGAGAGCGTTCACCGCGGTGCTCCTCGGCCTGTGTCTGCTGGCCGGAGGAGCCGACGCCAAGCCCGCCAAGCAGCGCAAGCCTTCTGGCCGGGACATGGCCATGGTGAAGCAGGTTCTCACGGACCGTGAACTCGTCCCGAAGAAGACGTTCCAGGTCACCCTCAAGGGCGCTGGCGCGTGCCTCTTCGCCCCGGCGCTGGACTACAAGGCCTCTCCCCCGCTCCAGCTCCACCTGATCCAGGGCGGGCGCATTCTCCACACGCTTGCCCCCACTCCGGCGGACAAGGCGTGGCCGGTTCTCCGCTTCGAGAACGTCCTGTTCGATGACGTGAACTCGGACGGCTTCGAGGACGTGCTGACCCTGACCCGGTACATGCCAATGGTAGGCGAGCGCGCGGGCAAGGCCTTCAATCAGGTGGGCCTGTACCTGAGCAACGGGGGCAAGTCCTTCGAGCCGATCCCCAAGGATCTTCACGAGTCGCTCAACCAGGAGCCACCCGCCTCCCTCAAGGACGTGCTCAAGCGGCTCAAGAAGATCGACAAGCAGAAGCTCGCCGTCCCCGTTCAGGTCAGCGCCACTCCCAAGTAAGCCCTTCGCGATCCGTCCTCTCAGGAGCTGCCATGTCCTGGCAGAAGTACCTGCTGGTCCCCAAGCTCATGTGGCACGGCATCCGCGCTCGTGCGGACGATGCGACCGCGTGGAACCGCTACTGGGGAGGCATCCAGCGCACCGGCGCCGAGGGCGAGGTACTCTGGGACGCGGGCAGCCAGAATGAGATCGCCAGCTCCCTGGAGCGGCTGCTGCCGCGAATGGACTCGGGCCTGCCCATCGTCGACGTGGGTTGTGGCAACGGGCGCCACACACGCACGCTGGCATCGCACTTCCCGAAGGCGCTGGGGATCGATCTCTCCACCCAGGCCGTCGAGAAGGCGCGTCAGGAGTCTCAGGGCCTCTCGAACGTCTCGTATGAGGTGCTCGACCTGAGCGTGCCCGGAGCCGGACGGAAGCGGGCCACCGGACTCGGGGACGTGAACGTTTACGTGCGAGGCGTGTTCCACATCCTCGACCACCCGCGCCTGGTGGCCATGGTGAGCAACCTGCGAGACATGTTGGGCTCGCGCGGCACGCTCTACCTGCTGGAGACCGCACACCAGGGCAGCCCGCTGGACTACATGATGTCCCTGGGAGCCACGGCGTCGTCGATCCCCAGCCCGCTGCGCCGGTTGATCGAGTCGGGCATCCGCGCGCCTCGGACCTTCGGCGAGAAACGGTTCCGGGAGTACTTCTCCGAGGCACAGTGGGAGACGCTGGCCAGTGGCCCGGC
>DASVVJ010001072.1:0-1861 GCA_036389955.1 Myxococcaceae bacterium | reverse complement strand
CCCTCTCCTCCGCCTGGTCGGCCGCCTCCGAGGAGGGCAAGCCGGACCCGGACGCGGTGAAGTTCGCCCGCGAGCTGGTGGACGGGGTGCAGGCCCACCGGGCCGAAATCGACGAGCTCATCGAGCGCCACAGCCACAACTGGCGCCTGGACCGCATGTCCCGCATCGACCGCAACGTGCTGCGCCTGGGCGTCTTCGAGCTGAAGTACCGCCCGGACATTCCCAAGAAGGTCTCCATCAACGAGGCCGTGGAGCTGGGCAAGAACTTCGGCACCGAGGAGTCCAGCGCCTTCGTCAACGGCCTTCTCGACCGCGTCGCGGTGGCACTCGGCAAGCCGTGAGCGTGACGGCCCATGACATAGGCTTCGAGGGGCTGGATGCCCTCGCCGGGGTGGACTCCCTCTGCCTGTTCGTGGCCGAGGACGACCGGCCCCTGCCTGGCACCGCCGGCTATGTGGACTGGCGGCTGTGTGGAGCCCTGTCGCGTGTGCTCAAGAAGGGGTTCTTCACCGGCGCGAAGGATGACTGGCTGCTGCTGCCCTCGGAGGGGCGGTTGCCGTTCCCCCGCGTCTTCGTGGTGGGGCTGGGGCGTCGCGAGGCCCTGGACCGGGAGGCACTGGGCCACGTGCTGGCCAGCGCCGCCAAGGTGCTCGCCAAGGCCAAAGCCGAGTCCGTGGCCCTGGAGATTCCCACCGGAACCCACCTGGACGAAGCCGCCCAGGCCTCGGCGCTCCAGCAGCAGTTCCTGCCTGGCTTCAAGGGCAAGCAGGTGGCGATTCTGGCGGACAAGGCCTTGGCCAAATTGTTGCCCGTGCGCAAATCCTGACGCTGAGAATGTTGGGGCTCCCTGGGCAGCCGTACCTTCTGCTACCATCCCCGACCCGAGGCCAGTGAATGGGATTCAAGGTCCTGATCGTGGAGGATTCGAAGGCGACGCGCGAGTTCATCGCGGCGACGGTGGAGTCTTTGCCCGGCATCGAGGCCATCACCACGGCCAGCGGGTTCGATGCGCTGAAGCTGCTGCCGCGTCACCGCTTCGATCTGATCATCACCGACATCAACATGCCCGACATCAACGGGCTGGAGCTGATCAACTTCGTCAAGAAGAACCCCCTCTACAAGGATACGCCGCTGTTCATCATCACCACCGAGGGGCGTGATCAGGATCGCGATCGCGGCATGGCGCTCGGAGCGGCGGAGTACCTGGTCAAGCCGTTCCAGCCCGCGAGCCTCGAGGGGCTGGTGCGGCGCTACCTGAAGCTGGCATGAGCCGGGGGCAGGCACCCAGGTGAGCCAGGCAGGCAAAGCGCTGGCTGAGTTCGTCGCCGAGGCGACGGAGATCATCGAGACGCTGAGCAAGGATCTGCTCACGCTCGACGAGCGCCGCGGCCAGGAGACGGATCCGGACCTCATCAACGGCATCTTCCGGGCGGCTCACTCGCTCAAGGGCCTGGCGGGGCTGTTCAGCCAGGACCGCATCGCCAAGCTGGCGCACGGCACCGAGGATCTGCTCGACCGGCTCCGGCTGGGCAAGCTGGTGCTGGACGACACCGTGCTGGACTCGCTGATCGAGTCGCTGGACGTGTTCCAGGCGCTGCTGGTGGAGACCTCCCGGGGTGAGACTTCGGAGGCGATGGGGGCCCGGGTGGATGCGCTCACCGAGCGGCTCACGAACTTCGGCATTCCCCGGGCTCAGGGCGAGGAGGATCCGCTCGACCGGTTGGAACTGGAGGCGGGGGTTCGCGCCGTCTTCACCGAGTACGAAGAGCACCGGCTCCGGGAGAACGTCCGCAAGGGCGTGTTGCTGTGGCGGGTGCGCGCCGACTTCGACCTGTCCGACTTCGACAAGGGGCTGGCCGAG
>DASVVJ010001071.1:0-3645 GCA_036389955.1 Myxococcaceae bacterium | reverse complement strand
GTGATGGGGGCATCGGGGCGCAGTGGACGTTCTTCGAAGCTGGTTCAGCATCCGCGGCAAACTCCCTGTGGGTGAGTGAGTGGGGAACAGTCCCCAACCGCACTGTAGGTGCTCGCGCTCCTTTCCAGAGATGGACTCTCTCAAAGGCCCGTGAAAATTCTTCCGCGAAGGGTCCTCCCTGGAGGGCGAGGGGTGGGAGAGGCCGCTGGGAGGGCCGTGCATGGCCTCTGCTTCCTCGCGAGGCGAGCCTTCCGTGGACGCAGCAGCCAGGAGATGCTGAGAGCCCCCTACATCGAGGATTGCAATCGGGGAGCCAGCGTCTCGTACTGGTCAGAGGCAACTCCCGGCTCTGACTGGTCAGAGGCAGCCCGCTGAGCCGCTGATCAGGTACTGACGCGCTGTGGGTATCACCCGTAACCGTTGGATTTTCCTGGCCGTGAGGGAGACCTGACGGGTCGGCGTGGCGTGCATTGACGGTTTGCTGTACCTGTGTTCAGTCTACAGGTGCGCGCCATGGCTCCTCAGATCGCCCTCGATTTCCACGCCGCTCAGGCGGCGCATCCTTCGCTGATGCCGTTCCATCCGGTGGTGCGGCGCTGGTTCGCCGAGCGGCTGGGCGAACCCTCGCGGCCCCAGGTCGAAGGCTGGCCGCTCATTCATGCGGGGAATGACGTGCTGATCGCCGCGCCCACCGGCAGCGGCAAGACGCTCACCGCCTTCCTGGCCGCCCTGGATGGGCTGTTCCGCCAGGCGCTGGACGGTACGCTCCAGGACCGGACCCAGGTGCTCTACATCTCGCCGCTCAAGGCCCTGGGCAATGACGTGCAGAAGAACCTGCTCCAGCCGCTCGAGGAGCTGATGATCCGGGCCCGCGCGGAGGGCTTCACGCCTCGGGACCTGCGCGTGCAGGTGCGCACCGGCGACACCTCCGCGTCCGAGCGGGCGCAGATGATCCGCCGCCCGCCGCACATCCTCATCACCACGCCCGAGTCGCTCTACCTCTACCTCACCGCGGACCGGGCCCGCGCCACGCTGCGCGCGGTGCACACCGTCATCGTGGACGAGATTCACGCGCTGGCTCGGGACAAGCGGGGCAGCCACTTCACCCTCTCGATGGAGCGGCTCAAGGCGCTCACCGAGGTGCGCCCCCAGCTCATCGGCCTGTCGGCCACCCAGAAGCCGCTGGACAAGATCGCCGGCTTCCTCACCGGCCTCTCGCTCCAGGAGTGCAAGCGGGTGGAGGTGGGTCACCAGCGGCCGTGGGAGCTGACCGTCGAGATCCCCGACGCGGAGCTGAGCTCCATTGCCTCGCACGAGATGTGGGGCCAGGTCTACGACCGGCTGATCCAGCTGGTGGGGCAGCACCGCACCACGCTCATCTTCGTGAACACGCGGAAGATGTCCGAGCGGGTGGCGCACGACCTGGGCGAGCGCCTGGGCGAGGGCAAAGTCGCCGCGCACCACGGCAGCATGTCGCGCGAGACGCGCCTGGCGGCCGAGGAGAAGCTCAAGTCCGGGCAGCTCTCGGTGATGGTGGCCACCGCGTCGCTGGAGCTGGGCATCGACGTGGGCAACGTGGACCTGGTGGTGCAGTTGGGCAGCACCAAGGCCATCTCCGTGCTGCTGCAGCGGGTGGGCCGCGCCGGCCACTATAAAGGAGGCATCTCCAAGGGCCTGCTCATCGCGATGACGCGCGACGAGCTGGTGGAGTGCGTCGCCCTGCTCAAGGCGGTATACGAGGGCGACCTGGACGCGGTGCGCATCCCCGAGAAGCCGATGGATGTGCTGGCGCAGCAGATCGTCGCCGCGTGCGCCTGCGAGGAGTGGGACGAGCGCGCCCTGTTCACCCTGTTCAAGCGCGCCTGGCCGTACCGGGACCTGACGTGGGAGGAATACCAGGCGGTGGTGGAGACGCTCTCGGAGGGCGTCAGCCTGCGCCGGGGCCGCAGCGGCGTGCACCTGCACCGGGACCGGGTGAACCACCGGCTCAAGGGACGGCGCGGAGTGCGCATCACCGCGCTGACCAACGGCGGCGCCATTCCGGACACCTTCACCTTCTCCGTCACCGCCGAGCCCGAGGGCAAGGTGGTGGGCACGCTCGACGAGGACTTCGCGGTGGAGTCCTCGCCGGGAGACATCTTCCTGCTGGGCTCCACGGCGTGGCGCATTCAGCGCGTGGTGGGCAGCACCGTGCAGGTGGAGGATGCCAAGGGCGCCCCGCCCACCGTGCCCTTCTGGCGTGGCGAGGCTCCGGGCCGCACGGATGAGCTGTCGCTGCAGGTGGGCAAGCTGCGCGAGGAACTGCTGAAGCTGCCGGACCCGGCCGGGTTCCTCGCGAAGGAGCTGCGGGTGCCGCCGCCCGCGGTGGATGCGCTGCTGGGCTATCTGCGGCTGGGACACAAGATGCTGGGCGTGGTGCCCAGCCACACCACGGTGGTGGCCGAGCGCTTTTTCGACGAGGCGGGCGGCATGCAGCTCATCATCCACGCCCCGTTCGGCAGCCGCATCAACCGCGCCTGGGGCATGGCGCTGCGCAAGCGCTTCTGCCGCACCTTCGACTTCGAGCTGCAGGCGGCCGCCACCGAGGACGGCGTGCTGCTGTCGCTGGGGGATCAGCACTCGTTCCCGCTGGCGGACATCTTCGACTTCGTCCAGCCGGACCACGCCGAGGAGGTGCTGGTGCAGGCCATCCTCCAGGCGCCCCTGTTCGGCACCCGCTTCCGGTGGAACGCGACGCGGGCGCTGGCGCTCAACCGCTTCTCCGGCGGCAAGCGCGTGGCGCCCAACCTCCAGCGGGCTCGCAGTGAGGACCTGCTGGCCTCCGTCTTCCCCGCGCAGGTGGGCTGCCAGGACAACCATGGCGGCGGCGACATCGAGCTGCCGGACCACCCGCTGGTGAAGCAGACGATGGAGGACTGTCTGCGCGAGGCCATGGACGTGGATGGCCTGCGCGAGGTGCTGCGCCGGATGAAGGACGGGCGCATCAAGCTGGAGGCGAGGGATGTGCCCGAGCCCAGCGTCTTCGCGCACCAGATGATCAACAGCATGCCGTACACCTTCCTGGACGATGCGCCAGCGGAGGAGCGGCGGGTGCGCAACGTGTCGCTGCGCCGCGCGATGCCCGCGGAGGACGCGGCGGTGTTCGGCTCGCTGGACGGCTCGGCCATTGCCCAGGTGGTGGAGGACGCCGCGCCGCCCATGCGCGACGCGGACGAGCTGCACGACACGCTGCTGCAGCTCGTGCTGCTGCGCTCCTCCGAGGTGCCGCGAGGCATGGAGGTACCGCTGTTTCAGCAGGGCCGGGTGGCGTGGCTGGAGCGGCCGGGCGCGCGCTTCCTGGTGCCCGCCGAGCGGGGCAGTGCCATCCGGGCGCTCTTCCCGGAGCTGGAGACCCAGCCGCCGCTGCCGGTGCTGGACGGCGACCGGCCGATGGAGCGCGAGGCAGCGGTGCTCCAGGTGGTGCGTGGGTACATGGAGATGCTGGGGCCCACCACGGTGGGAGAGCTCGCGCGCCTGGTGCTGCTGGACGAGTCCGAGGTGAACTTCGCCCTGCACCAGCTGGAGAGCAATGGCAACATCCTGCGCGGGCAGGTCCGCCCGCCGCTCACGCCTCGTTCGCCGGACTCGCCGCCGCCACCGCTCGAG
>DASVVJ010001070.1:0-1838 GCA_036389955.1 Myxococcaceae bacterium | reverse complement strand
AACTGTTAGCAGGACTGCCCTGCCCTTTCCCAGCAAGGAAAGAAGAACGGGGAGGCAACCCGTTGGCTGCCTGAAGGCGCCTGGCTGCTCGCTCACCAGCCCAGCCCCGCCGTCACGGAAGGGCTCCGGTTTCCCTACCTGGAGGGCACCCCTACGTTTCACCCGTTATTCGCCAGGGATAAAGAGCCAGGCGAGCGCAGTCCCACCCAGTGATGGAGCACTTGAGGCCATGAACCGCGCCACCGATTACCTGAAGATCCGCGAGATCCTCCAGCGCCGCCGCCGGGATATTCTCCACGCGAACCTCGGCGCTCACCGTGAACTCTCCGCCCTCAAGGCTGCGGACCGGGATCCCGAGTACGAGGAGAACGCCCAGGCCGAGCTGGCCGACTACACGCTCTCGAGCCTGATGGAGGCCCAGCGGCGGGAGATCATGCTGATCGATGCCGCGCTGCGCCGCATGGACACGGGCGTGTTCGGCGAGTGCGTGGACTGCGGAGCGGACATCCCCATGGACCGGCTGGAGGCGCTGCCCTTCGCCATCCGGTGCGAGGAAGACGCCACCCGGCACGAGCTCGAGACGCGCGGCGGCCACTACGCCACGCCGTCCCTGTAACCGAGCGGTGAAAAGCCCCCTCTCCCTTCGGGAGAGGGCTGGGGTGAGGGTTGCTCCGGCAACCCTGCCCTAGTCCCCGCCCTCTTTCTTGAGGACCACGAACCGGTAGTTCTCCAGCTCGTTCTGGCCCGCGGTGTAGAGGACGGTGAGCAGCAAGTCGTAAGGGACCTTCTTGTCCCCGATGACGGACAGCTCTTTGCTGAAGGGCGCGGCCGGGTTGCGGTTGGCGATGTACTTCAGCTTCTCCACTTCCTTCTTCAGCTGCGCATCCAGCCCCACCACCAGGCGGCCCTGGAGCTGGTCGGGCGGCACCACGCCGTTGGCCAGCCGCACGACTTCTTTGTCCCCCACCATGATGTTCCTGGGAGTGATGGTGACGGCCACCGTGTCCTTGGGCGAGGCGCGGGTGGACGACACAGGGGGCCGCACATCCTCCGAGGCCGTAATCGCCGCCGAGGACGAGGCGAAGGACTTGAGCAGGAACACCAGGAGGATGGTCATCATGTCCATCATCGCGGTGATGTTCAGCTCCTTGATCTCGCCAGCGGCCTCGCGCTCCTTGCGCTTCTTGCGCGCCAGGGCCTTGCGGAAGCGCATCCGCTGGAGCGTCTCCTCATCGGCCTGAGGAATGGCTTCGGGGCTGATGGCCTCGGACATGATCAGATCGCTCCGAGGGTGACGTCGGGGAACAGCAGGCGGCGCTCACCGGTCTGCGTCTCGCGGCAGGCGTCCATCGTCTGGATGAGGGCGTCGTACTGCACGTCCGCGTCCGCGGCGATGATGACCTTGGTCTCGGTGGGGAACGCGCCCTTGATCTTCATCATCGTCTCGTTGAGCGCGGTGAAGTCGTAGCTGCCGTCCGCCTTGACGGGAATGGTGGGCGCGTCGCCCTCGCCGAGAATGGCGTTCTCGCTGTTGACGAAGTGGCCCTTCTTGGAAATGAGCACGCTGAGCGTCAGCTTGGGCTTGTCGGCCTCATCCTGCTGCACCCCAGCGGAGGGCCCGCCGTAGTTGGGCGCGCTCACGTTGAGGATGCCGAACGAGGCCAGGCCCGTGATCGACAGCAGCATGAAGATGATGAGGTTCATGAGGATGTCGAGGTACGGGACGATGTTCAGCTCGCCCGTCTCCTCTTCCTCACGAGGCTTCAGCTTCCGCCGCGAGAAATAGAACGCCATCGCAAGGGCCCGGACTTAAGCGGCGCGGGACTCGGCATCCACCT
>DASVVJ010001069.1:0-3456 GCA_036389955.1 Myxococcaceae bacterium | reverse complement strand
GCCTTCATGATCCAGTTCGCGAAGCAGCTCGGGGAGTCCGGCGAGCTGGTGGGAGCCGAGGGCCTGTCCGGCCCGGATCAGGCCAAGCGGGTGCGCGCTGGCAAGGATGGCAAACCCATCACCGACGGCGTGTTCCCCGAGTCGAAGGAGTTCCTGGCCGGGTACTGGATCGTCGACGTGGAAAGCCCCGAGCGGGCCTATGAGATCGCCGCGCAGGCGTCCGCCGCTCCCGGGCCTGGCGGCGCGCCGCTCAACATGGCGATCGAAGTGCGGCAGGTGATGAGCGCTCCGCCCAAAGACCTGCTCTGATGTCCCAGTCCTTGGACAGCCGCACCCAGCACCTGCTGCGTGAGCTTGCGCCGCAGGTGTTGGGAGCCGTCATCCGCCGGTTCCGCGACTTCGCCGCTTCCGAGGACGCGGTTCAGGAGGCCCTCATCGCGGCGGCGGCCCAGTGGCCACGCTCGGGGCTGCCGGAGAACCCGCGCGCCTGGCTGATGCAGGTCGCGGCACGGCGCATCACCGATCAGGTCCGCTCCGAGGCCGCCCGCCGCCACCGCGAGGCGATTGTCGTCAGCCTGGTGCCTCCGGAGGAGCAGCTCGTGCTCGCCCCGGATGAGGCCGGTGTCACGGAGCGGGATGACACCCTGGATCTGCTCTTCATGTGCTGTCACCCCGTGCTCTCGCCAGCGTCGGCCATCGCGCTCACGCTGCGTGCGGTGGGGGGGCTGACGACCTTCGAGATTGCCAAGGCGTTCATGGTGCCGGAGGCGACCATGGCGCAGCGGATCAGCCGGGCAAAGCAGAGCATCAAGGCCTCGGGAGTGCCCTTCCAGCAGCCCACGGCCGAGGAGCGTGACGAGCGGCTGAGCGCCGTGATGCACGTGCTGTATCTGATCTTCAACGAGGGCTACACGGCGACGTCGGGCCCGGAGCTGCACCGGAGCGACCTCTCGGGCGAGGCGCTGCGGCTCACGCGCATGCTCCACCGCCTGGTTCCCGACGACTGTGAGGTCACCGGGCTGCTCGCGCTCATGCTGCTGACAGATGCGCGGCGAGCGGCGCGAACGGGGCCTTCGGGCGAACTCATACCGCTGGACCAGCAGGACCGGAGCGTGTGGGACCGGGAGGCCATCGCCGAGGGTGTGGCGCTGCTCTCCTCGGCGCTGCCGCGGGGGATAGTTGGCCCGTATCAACTGCAAGCGGCGATCGCAGCGGTGCATGACGAGGCGCCCAGTGCCGAGGAGACGGACTGGCCGCAGATCCTCGGGCTGTACGGTCTGTTGCAGCACATGTCCGACAATCCAATGGTGACGCTCAACCACGCGATCGCGATGGCGATGGTGCACGGCCCGGCCGTGGGGCTGGAGCGTCTCGATGCGCTCGCCAAGGAGCCTCGTCTCGAGGGACACCATCGGCTCGACGCGGTCCGCGCGCACCTGCTGGAACGAGCGGGCGATCGTGAAGGTGCCGTCCGGTACTACCGGCGCGCGGCGGAGCGCACGACGAGCACCTCGGAGCGGAACTACCTGCTGACGCACGCGGCACGGCTGAGTGAGGAGACCTGATGAACTCACGCATCGCCTTGCGTACCGCACGCCCTGACGAGCGTCTCGCGCTGGAGGAACTGCAGCGCCGGGCCTCCCTGGAATGGGACGACTACCGCGAAGCCCTGCTCGCCCACCCCGAGGTCATCGAGCTGCCACTGGCGCAGATCGAGGCGGGGCAGGTGACCGTGGCGGAAGCGGATGGCCGAGTGCTGGGGTTCTCCGTGGTCCTACCGCGAGAGGACGGCGATGCCGAACTCGACGGACTCTTCGTGGAACCGAAGGGCTGGGGGCAGGGCGTGGGTCGCGGCCTCGTTGAACACGCCGCGGCACAGGCGCGCGCAACCGGGGCGAAGAGCCTTCATGTCATCGCCAACCCGCGCGCCGAGGGCTTCTATGCACGGTGCGGCTTCGCGCGAATCAGCGAGACACCGACGCGCTTCGGCCCGGCAATCCTGATGCGCATGCTCCTCCCTCAACAAGACTCATCGTTAAAACCAAATCTTCTTTGAATCTTTATCTAATTTCCTAACAATTGATCACGCCGTATCTCTCCTGCACACCCTCGCCTCTCACGGGGGTGCGCCTGTCGAGGGAGCACCATGGCCTGGTCCTTTCGCATCGGACGCATCGCCGGAATCGATCTCAAGCTCCACGTCACCTTCGCGGTCATCCTCGCGCTGGGCGCCGCGCAGTGGGCGCAGACGCACGGTGCGCGGGGGGCCGCCTTTGGCGCGCTGCTGGTGTGCCTGCTGTTTGCCTGTGTGGTGCTTCACGAGCTGGGCCACGCGCTGATGGCCCGCCGCTTCGGCATCACCACCCACGCCATCGTCCTGCTGCCCATCGGCGGCATCGCCCAGCTGGCCCACTCACCGCGGCAGCCCCAGCACGAGCTGTGGATCTCCGTGGCGGGTCCCGCGGTGAACCTCGTCATCTCCGCGGTGCTGCTGCTGACCGCTTTCCTCACGGGCCTGGCCGGGCTGCCCGAGGAGTCCGTGCGTGCGCTGCTGTCCCAACCCTCGGCCGCCGCGCTGCTGCTGTGGCTGCTGGGTGCCAACGTGACGATGGCGCTCTTCAACCTGCTGCCCGCCCTGCCCATGGACGGAGGCCGCATCCTGCGTGCCGTGCTGGCCATGCGCCTGGACCCAGCGCGCGCCACGCTTCTGGCCGCCACGGTGGCGCAGGTGCTAGCCGTGGCGATGGGCGCGCTGGCGATCGCCGGCGGCCACTTCATGCTCGCCGTCATCGCCGGGTTCGTCCTGCTCGGCGCGGGCCAGGAGCGCTCCGCGGCCCATGCCCAGCAGCGGCTGGCTCACCTCAGCGTGGGCGACGCCTACCACCGGCACGCCGTCACCCTGGCTCCCGGGGACCGGGTGTGGCGCGTGGTGGACCATCTGCTCGCCAGGCCGCAAGAGGAGTTCGCCGTGCTGCTGGGCGGCCAGCTGCTGGGCGTGGTGACGCGCCGGCAGGTGCTGGAGACGCTTCGGAACGAGGGGGCCGTGGGCTACGTGGCGGGGCTGATGCTGCGCGATGTGCCACGGTTCGAGGAGTCCACCTCGCTCCAGGAGGCCTACCGGCGGATGGGGGAGCTGCGCACCCCCGTCAGCGCCGTGTACCGCGGCGAGGAGTTTCTGGGCCTGCTGGGGCTCGCCAGCATCTCCGAGGTGCTCAGGGCCGACTCCGCCACGGCTCCGCCTGCCGCCTCGCGGGACGGGCTGAGGCGCGCGGCGGAGATGGAGGACTGAGAGGTAGATGCGGAGCACGGGCGCGCTTTGCTTACTGAAACCCTTCCGTGCCGCCCCCCTGGGCAGCGCGGCATGAGCCCCCGGGCGGGCCCCTTCCCCCACCCCGCCCGGGGGCCATGTTCTTCAGTAGGCTCGATGGAGGGACTTGCTGGGAGGGCGCCATGCCG
>DASVVJ010001068.1:0-6764 GCA_036389955.1 Myxococcaceae bacterium | reverse complement strand
TCCTGCCCAGGCCCTCCCAGCGGCGGCGTTGAGACTGCACCACCGCCTCCACCGCCGCCGCGCGTGAGCCGTACCACGCGTCCATGCCTTCGGCCCACTGCTCCTCTTGGCGGTCCGCGCGCTCGATGGCCCGCTGCTCGGCCAGCGCCTCCGGGTAGCTCAGCAGCACCTGCGCCGCGCCCAGCCGGGCCAGCCGCGTGTCGAAGCGCTCCAGCAGCTCCCACTTCGGAAACAGCGCGTAGGTGGTGAGGTGGAACCGCTCGACGATGAAGCGGCGTGAGGGCTCCTCGGCCAGCTGCCGTTCCAGCCGGTCCAGCACCCGCTCCAGAGCCTCGAAGACCGGTGCCTCCCGCCAGGCGGGATCCCGCACCTGCTCCATGATCTGCCCCAGCGTCTCCTCCTCCAGGATGATCCCGGGCGCGGGCCCCTGCCCCGCTTCGAGCCGGGCGCGCAGCTCACGCAGGACCGAACTCTTCCCCGCTCCGGTGATGCCGTCGATGATCAGGATCCGTTTCATAGCGTGATGGGGGCGGGCTGCTCACCCACCCCCATCGTACTCAACGGCCCGGCTCCAGGCGGCTCAGATCTCCAGCAGGGCGAACCGCTGATCCGGCGTGTGCTTGGCCATCAGCGGCATGGCCACGTTGTAGACGGGGATGCCGCCCCGCGTCTTGCCCTCGCGCGTGCCGTGGTGCGCATGGCCGTGGAACACCACCTCCGCCCGGTAGTGATCGATCGGCATCGCCAGGCGGCTCGTCCCAAGGAAGGGGCGGATCTCGATGTTCTCCCCCTCCAGCGTCTCGGGAATGGGCGAGTAGTGCATGATGACCACCTTCTTCGGCGTATCCAGGTGGCTCAGCGCGGCCTCGAGCTTGAGCGACTCGGCCACCGCCTCCTGCACGAAGGACTTGGTCTGCCCTTCGCCGAACGCCTGGAGCGTGGCGTTGCCAAACCCGCCGCCGAAACCCTTCACCCCAGCGACGCCGAGCACCTTCTCGAAGATGAAGTGGTCTCCATCCAGGATGTGGACCCCCACCTTCGACAGCTCGCTGCAGATCTCCTTCACCTGGCCATGCTCGTAGTCATGGTTGCCCAGCACGGCGGCACACGGCACACGCAGCGCGGAGAGCTCCTCGGCCAGCACCTTGCCCTCCTCCGCCATGCCCCGGTCCGTCAGATCGCCGCAGAGCACCAGCAGGTCCGCCGAGGCGTTCACCTGCTTGACGAGCTGACGGAACCGGCCGTGATGGTCCTCTCGGCAGTGAAGATCACCGACTGCCGCTAGCCGTATCTTCGAGCTCGGGTCGCGCGCCACGCTGTCCTCCGTGCTTTCTGTCGTTCTCATCCCACGCCCTGCCGTCCCGGAAGCCCCAGTGGTGAATGTCCACGTGGTAGTTCACCCGGGAGATCAAATTCCCGCGGCAGTAGTTCTCTTCCCAGTTGCCCTCCTGCACCGTCTCCAGCGTGCGGGAGAGCATCTCCGCCATCACCCAGTCGGGGACGATGTCCCGCTCGGACGGGTAGGCGAACCGGAACATCATCAGGTGGCTGAACAGCACCTCCCAGTACCGGTCGAAGCGGCGCATCAGCCGCTCCCAGTCCATCTGCCGCCCGGCCTTGAGGAGCAGGTGGTTGACGTCCGACCCGTCATAGCGCTCGCGCTCGTTGACGAAGGACTTCGACCAGATGATCTCCTCGGCGGGAGCCACCAGGCACCGGTGGCCGAACACCGTGGCCGTCTTGGCGTGCTCGAACCACTCGTCGTCCACCACCGCCACGCCGTTGCCGGACGAGAAGATGAAGTCGACGAAGTACTCACCCTTGAAGGCCTTGTAGAGCCACACCTCGTCGGTGCGTTCGGTGCGCCACCCGTCCAGCTCCAGCACCTCGAGCGCCCGGCCCGCGTCGCGTTTGCGCGGAAACAGGTCCAGGTCCTTGGTGTCACGGTAGATGCCGGTATACGTCGCGTAGGCATAGGCGCCGCCCACGACGAACGGCACGCCCGCGTCGAGCAACAGGCCCACGGCCCGCGCCCGAGCGTTGATCTCATCAGGAGCCCGATCGCGCTCGGCCAGCGCGGCGTCGATGCCAAGCTCCCCGGGGTGGTTCGGGTGTCGCTTTTCCATGGCTCAAAGCTAAGGACGGAGGAAATTCCAGGTCGTACCTCGGTACGCAACCGCCCGCCCAGCAGCCGGGCGAGCGCCAACCCCTCGTCTTTATTGGGCTTTCAGGATTCAGAAATGGGGCCGGAACATCGCCTTTTCTGTTTTCGGCGGGGGCTGTGTCCATGGAGGCGAAACCACGCTGCAGGGCCCCGCGAGGGCCGAACCCCGAAAGGAAACACCCCATGTTCCGCAAGAGCCTGCTGTGCGCCGCTTCCCTGTTGTTCGCTGGCTGTGAGCCGGTCGCCGAGGAGAACGAGTTCAAGGACGGCCTGCCCTCCAAGGAGATGGTGGAAGTCAAGGCGCCGGGTGGCAACGGGCAGAAGCTGGAGACGGACAGCGCGCGCATGTTCGCCCAGAGTGACACGAGCGACTTCTACAAGCTGACGCGAGGGGCCACGGTGGTGGTCAACGGCGGCACGGCGGCGGTGCTCAACCTGATCGAGGAGATCACCGAGCACACCCCGACGAGCATCCAGGGCGACACGGCGGTCTGGGGCCCGCACACGGACGCGCTGAGCCCCAACACGTGGAAGCTCTCCGTCACCCAGGACTCCGAGCACAAGTACAGCTTCAAGCTGGAGGGCAAGGCGAAGACGGCGGAGGACTCGGCGTTCAAGGTCATTCTGTCGGGCACGCACACCATCGCCACGGACGCGCAGGGCAACCGGGTGCGCAACTTCGGCGCCGGCCTGCTGAAGATCGATTGGGACGCGGCGCAGACGCTGCCCGAGCACGGCGACGAGGTGGGCACGGCGGAGATCCGCTACGAGCGCCCGAACGCCACGGCGGAGGCCAAGGTGGAGGCGGACTTCCGCAACGTGAAGGATAACGAGCGGCCGGGCACCCGGGTAAACGTCGACTACCGCTACAAGGAGACGCCGGGCGCGGGTGGCGAGTTCGACTTCGCCCTGGACAAGAACCTGGATACGGACTCGACGCGCCCGGCCATCGAGCACGTGACCGTCAAGAGCCGCTGGATCCAGACGGGCG
This sequence comes from Myxococcaceae bacterium, assembly GCA_036389955.1. Taxonomy (GTDB): domain Bacteria; phylum Myxococcota; class Myxococcia; order Myxococcales; family Myxococcaceae; genus DATHBR01. The sequence continues at coordinate 3,609 of DASVVJ010001068.1, read as the reverse complement.
CGGGCCGCGCGGACGCGAAGGTGACGCGGGGCGATCTGGGCACCAATGAAGGCACCATCAGCGAGTGCTGGGACGCCAACTTCGCCAGCCAGTACTTCACCATCAGCTTCCCCGCCTACAGCTACGGCAACGTGTCGGCGTGCGGCAGCTTCTCCACGGCGGTCTATTCGGTGCTGTAGCCACCGACTAGACTGACGCGCGAGCGATGGGAACGAGCCAGCCGGTCCTGAGAGTCATCCAGGGGGGTCCTACCGGGGACCGGCGGGCGCTCTTGCGCGAGCTGTACACGAAGCACGGCGGCAGCGTCCTGGGGCGCTGCCGTTACCTGCTGAAGGATCCGGCGAAGGCCGAGGACGCGATGCAGGACGTGTTCGCCCGGGCGCTCACCCACATGGGCGAGTTCCGGGCGGACGCCTCGCCGCTGACGTGGCTGATGAAGATCGCCACGCACCACTGCCTCAACCAGATCCGCTCGGAGCGGGCGGGTTGGCGGGCCTGGTTCCAGCGGGACGAGGAGGCCAGGCCCGAGGGCCACGGCGGCGATCAGGTGATGGAGACGCGGGACTTGATCCGCAAGCTGCTGTCGCGGGTGGACCTGGAGACCCAGACAGCGGTGATCCACTACCACGTGGATGGAATGACGCTGGAGGAAGTGGCCGCGGCGTTGGGGCGCTCGGTGCCCACGGTGCGCAAGCGGCTGGAGCAGTTCGCGGAGCTGGGTGGCGAAGCATTGAGGGTCCCATGAGCGCGCAACCGTCAGAACATCCGTCGGAGTGGACGCTGCGCCGGCTGCACGCGGGCGAGCTGCCCACCGCCGAGGCGACGCGGACCCGGACCCACGCGGCGGACTGCGAGAAGTGCGGCGCGGTGCTGCGCGAGGCCGAGGAGGCCCAGCGCCGGTTCGAGGCGGACGTGCCGTTCGAGCTCTTCGCGGAAGGCGTGGAGCGGGCGGCGGAGAAGGCCGGCAAGCAGCGGCCATTATCCCAGGACACCCGGCGCTGGGTGGGCCCCCTGGTGGCGATAGCGGCCACGGTGCTGTTGGTGGTGGCACTGCCCACCCTGCTCGCCGAGGAGCCGGTGCCCGGTGTGCGCACCAAGGGCGGAGCCTCGGCGGAGCTACGCGTGGGCGGTGGCGACGGCTCGCAGCGCGTGGCCCGCACGTACCTGCCCGAGCCGCTGGCTCCGGGAGAGCGCGTGCGGCTGGGCTACACGCCCGATACGCGCAAGTACGTGCTGGCGCTCTCGGTGGACGCGGCCGGCGAGGTGACTCCGCTCTACCCCGAGAGCGGCGAGAGCCTGCCGGTGGAGCCAGGGGCGGGAACACATTGGCTACCGGGCAGCCTCGAGTTCACCGGCACGGGCGCTGAGCGCGTGGTGCTGGTGCTGACGGACACGCCGGTGACGGTGGAGGCCAGCGCCGCGGCCGCGAGGAAGGCCTTCGAGGAGAGCGGGCGCGACGTGGCGAAGATGCCAGAGCTGGACGTGGCGGGAGACCAGACCCACTGGATGCTGCTCAAGCCATGAAGCGCCTGGGCTCACGGGCGGGCCTGCTCGCCCTCGCGCTGCTGGTGGCCACCGGCGCCGAGGCCGAGACGCTGCGCCGCTTCGCGCTGGCGATCGGCAACGACGAGGGCGGCTCGGACACCCGGCCGCTGCGCTACGCCCGCGAGGACGCCAGCAAGATGCACAGCCTGCTGACGCGGCTGGGCGGAGTGGATCCGCTGGACGCGCGGCTGCTGCTGAACGAGGGGGCCCAGGACGTGCTCGCCGCGCTGGCGAGCCTGGAGGCCCAGGCCCAGGCGGCGCGGGCCCGCGGGGAGCGCACCGCGCTCGTCATCTACTACTCGGGCCACGCGAAGGACGGAGCGCTGCGGCTGGGCGACACGCAGCTGCCCTTCGAGACGCTCAAGCAGCGCCTGGCCGCCGCGCCCGCGGACATCCGCATCGCCATTCTGGACTCGTGCCGCTCCGGCGCGCTCACGCGGACCAAGGGTGCCCGGCGCGCGCCCGCGTTCTCGATCGACTCGGGCACCTCGCGGGATGCGCGGGGCCTGGTGATCCTCACCTCCAGCTCGGCGGACGAGGACTCGCAGGAGTCCGACCTGATTGGCGGCAGCTACTTCTCCCACCACCTGACCAGCGGGCTGCTGGGAGACGCGGATCGCTCGGGGGACGGCCGGGTGACGCTCTTCGAGGCGTACTCGCACGCGTACGCGCGCACGGTGGCGGACACGGCGGACAGCAGCGCGGGGCCTCAGCACCCCACGTTCAGCTATGACCTGGCGGGCAACGGGGACCTGGTGCTCACGGATCTGCGCGCGTCCGAGGGCCTGGTGGTGCCGCGCGCCGCGCCGCCGGGCGCCTACTACTTCGTGGATCCGGCGGGCATGGTGGTGGCGGAGCTGGACAAGGCCCAGGACACCGAGCGGCGGGTGGCCCTCGCGCCGGGCACATACCGGGTGAAGCGCCGGCTGGAGAACCGGCTGCGCATCGGCGAGGTCCAGGTACAGCGGGGCCGGGAGACAGTGCTCGAGGAGCACCGGCTGCGCGACGCGCCGTTCTCGGATGATCCGGTGAAGGGCGCCCGGGGGCCGGGCTCCTTCTGGACGGTGGGGCTGACGGGCGGCATGCAGTCCTTCTTCGACCGCTCCATCCGCCAGTCGCTGTTCCTCTCCGTGCCGCTGGTGGGCGCCGAGGCGAACCTGCACAACTATTTCCGCGAGGACTGGGTGCTGGGCTTCGACGTGACGATCGGTGGGCGTACCTCGAAGCTGGACCTGGACACGCTGGAGGGCGCGGGCTACCGCTACTCGGTGCTCAACCTGGGCACCTCGCTCACCACCGAGTGGCGGCTGGGGGACTGGCGTCCGTTCGCCGGCGCGCGGCTGACGTACCTTTATATGGGCCGCAAGTTCGACGGCGGCGTGTTCCCGGACCAGTTCTACGCGTCGTTCTCTCCCGGACTCGTGGCGGGGGTGCGCTATCGGCTTCTGCGCAGTCTGCATCTGACGGGGAGAGGCCGCGTCCACTACCTCATCTACAACGTCGATGATCAGAGCTCCCTCGGCTACTGGGAGCTGTCCGCCCTGGTGACGTATGAACTCTAAGCTCTGGCCCGCCCTGCTGTGCCTGCTGGCCGCGTGCGGCGGCAACTTCTCCAACGAGGACCTCGAGTACCTCAACGCGCTGCCGGTGCGGGAGGACCTCATGAGCAAGCTGCCGGACAGCGGCGCCCGCTCGGGCAGCGGACTGGCCCAGCGCCGGGATCGGCTCGCGCTGGGAGAGGCCTCGAAGCTCTACGAGGACACCCAGAAGGCCTCGCGCGAGTTCAACGCCGGGCTGGACGGGCTGCTGACCTTGCTGGAGTCCATCCGCAGCGTGGCGCCCACCACGCGCGAGCCGGACCGCCGCACCTGGGGCCCCTTCCCCGCTCGCGAGCAGCCCGGCAACGACGTGCGCTTCGTGATGGAGCGCTCCGGCGACTTCTTCGAATACCGCCTGCAGTACAAGCCCTCCAGCGCGGAGGACGAGGCGTGGTGGTCCTTCCTGGAGGGCACCTTCCGCGCCGACGCCGGCATCCGCAAGGGTGAGGGCGAGCTGCACCTGCTC